>MEQT01000085.1:3800-63188 GCA_001770325.1 Betaproteobacteria bacterium RIFCSPLOWO2_02_64_14 | reverse complement strand
ACATCCGCGGCTGAGTACGCCGCCTTCTCGAACAGTGCCGTCGTCGAGGCCGGCACGGCCAGCTCCGAGCGTTGAAGGCGGGGGGTGGCTTGGTCGATGGTGGTGAAGCTCATGGATGGCCCATTCGAATGATGAATGATGAACGCGGAATGATGAATAATGAATCGAGTACTGCGTCCGTCAACATTTGTTCCGCATTCATCATTCCGCATTCCGCATTCGCATGCCCTCCACCACTTTGATCAAGGCGGAAAGATCGCTCCCGCCCTCCCCTCGTCCGATCAGGGCGTTGACGCTCTGCATGGTGAGGGCCGCAGCAGGCACCGCGAGGCCGGCCTCATGCGCGAGGCCGGCCTCATGCGCGAGACCAAGCGCGATGTGAAGATCCTTGTGATAGAGGCGCGCCTCGATGCCGGCGGAGAAATCGCGCGTGACCATGCGCTCGCCGAAGAGTTCGAGCACCCGGCTCGCCGCAACCCCGCCGAGCAGCACCTCGCGCACCCTGGCGGGATCGAGACCGCAGGCATGCGCCAGCGTCATCGCTTCGGCCGTTCCCTGGGCATTCACCAGCAAGGCAAGCTGATTGCACGCCTTGGTAATCTGTCCGGCGCCGCTCGCACCCATGTGCAAGATCGTCTTGCCCATGCACGCGAGGAGCGGCTTCACTCGCTCGAAAACTTCCGCCTTGCCGCCCGCCATGATCGAGAGCGTGGCCTGCGCGGCGCCCATCGGCCCGCCGGATACCGGCGCATCGAGCATGGCGATCCCTTTCGCCTCGAGGGCCGCTGCGACAGCGCGCGCCACCGCCGGCGAAATCGTCTCCATATCGACCAGCACGCTGCCCTCACGCGCGCCGTGTATCACGCCCTGCTCGCCGAGCACCACCTCCTCGACATCGCGCGAATTCGTGACCATGGTGAACGTGATCTCCGCATTCGGAGCAAGCTCCGCCGGCGTCGCGTAGCGCACCGCGCCCGCCGCCACGAGCGGGGCCACCGCCTCCGCGCGCCGCGCGTAGACACCCATTTCGTGCCCGTGCTTCATGAGATTCAACGCCATCGGGCGTCCCATGACGCCAAGACCGATGAATCCGAGTTTCATTGCGCGTGCCTCACGTACGTGGCTCGTGACTCGTGGCTCGTGATTCGGGGTTCAGGAGATTGGGTGGCGTTGCGCCAGCGAGCGCCGCAACCAGGTTCTTCGCCGCCGTCATCGCCATCGCACGGCGCGTCGCTTCGGTCGAACTACCGACATGGGGCGCGAGCACCACGTTGCGCAGGCCAAGGAATCCGGGATGAAGGCGGGGCTCGTTCTCGAATACGTCGAGGCCTGCGGCGCGGATCGTGCCGGCTTTCAGGGCGTCGACCAGCGCGGCATCGTCGACCACGCCGCCGCGCGTGGAATTGACCAGTATCGCGGTCGGCTTCATGCGCTTCAGATCCGCCGCCCCGATGAGATGGTGCGTTTCCGGAGAATACGGCACCTGCAGCACCACGAAGTCGGATTGCCGGAGAAGTTCGTCCTTCGTGACATAGGCGGCGTTGAGCCGCTGCTCGATGTCGGGCGCGAGCCGGTTCCGGTTGTGATAGACGACGCGCATGTCGAAACCCGCTGCGCGCCTGGCGATGACCTGCCCGATGCGTCCCATGCCGACGATGCCGAGCGTGGCGTGATGCACATCCACACCCAGCCATTGTTTCAACCGCCAGCCGGTCCACTCACCGCCGCGGATGTAACTTTCGACCTCGGTCAGCCGCCGCGCAGCGGCGAGCATCAACGCCCAGGCGAGGTCCGCGGTGCTGTCATCGAGAACGCCGGGCGTGTTGGTCGCCATCACGCCGCGGGCGGTGCACGCCGCCACGTCGATGTTGTTATAACCCACCGCAATGTTCGCGACCACCTTAAGCTGCTGCGCCTCCGCGAGCAGCGCGGCATCGATACGGTCGGTGAGGCAGCACATGACGCCACGCTTGTCGCGCAGCCGCTGCCTGAGGGCTTCGGGCGTCAGCGCCGCGTCGTTCTGGTTGGACTCGACTTCGCAGGCCTGCGCGAGGTATGCGAGCGTCTCGTCGAATACCTCCCGCGTAACCAGTATCTTTGGTTTCATTCTCTACCTTGATTGGAATACGTCAATGCGCCAGGCCATCCACCGTTCACCATTCACCGTTCACCATTCACCGTTCACCACTCACCGCTTACCGCTTACCGCTTACTGCTTACCGCTCACTGCTCACTGCTCACTGCTTACCGCCCGTTCTCCACCCAAATGTTACGACAATGCGTCTCGCGGATAAACAGCGAGCCGGCGAACCCGATGAAGGTAAACGACGCGAGGGTGGCAAGTGCGGGTCGAAAATGGTCCAGGGTCGTGGCATTCGCCACGCCGCCGGCGCTCGCATCCAGCACCCAGCCTACGAGCGGCTGCAGGATGCCGGCAGCGAGAAAACCGCCGGTGTTGGCCACGCTGATGGCCATCCCGGCGTAGCGCGGACGATTGACCTCCTTCGCGCAGGCCCATGCCAGCGAAAAGCCGGTCATGCACAGACCGGTGATAGCCGCCATGAGATAGGTGTGGCCCGGAGCGATGCCGGTGAACCAGGACGCCCAGCAGCCGAGATACATCATGGCGGATCCGGTGATCAGGAGGCGGCGGCGGCGCAGATGGTCAGACAACACGCCCAGCGTGGCAAGCGAGATCGCCGACGCTACGATCATGACGCTCGTGTGCCGGTTCGCCGCGATCGCCGACATGCCGTAAGCCTGTCGAAAAAACGGCGCGGCCCACAGCCCGATGAAACTCATATAGCTCCCCGAGATGCCGAACGTGACCCAGAAGGCGGGCCATGTCGCCCGGTTGCGCATGATTTCTCCGAGGCCCTGCCACCACCGTTCGGTCTGCGGTGGCGCCGGACGTCCCTGAGGCAACCCTTCGCATTCCGGATGGTCGCGCACCAGGAACCACGTCGCGGCGGACACCCCGAGGGACGCAATGCCGATTGCCACGAATACGCTGCGCCACGACACCACCGTGATGAGCCACGCGAGCGGGGCGGTTGCCAGCAGCGCGCCCACGATTCCCATGACGTTGCCGAAGCCGCTCATTGTGGCGAAGCGCCGCTCCTCGAACCAGCTCGCGTTGAGTTTGAGCAGGCAGACGAAGGCGACGGATACCCCCAGTCCCGTCAACGTGCGTCCAAGCGCGGCAGTCACGACGGATTCGGCCCCGCCAAATATGATCGAACCTACGCCTGCGATGACGCCTCCCGCAGTCAGCACGCGCCGCGGACCCAGCGTGTCGACCAGCACACCGGTCGGCACTTGCATCGCCGAATACACGTAGAAATACGTTGCCGCGAGCGCACCGAGTGTTGCGCCGCTCACCGCGAAGGAGGCGGTGAGCTCCTCCGCGAGCGCGCCCGGGGCAACGCGGTGAAAAAACGACAGGAAGAACGCCGCTGCGCCGAGAGCGAATACCAGCCACCTCAGGCTGGGTGCGGCGGCCGGCACAGGACTCGTGACCCTCTCGATAACGGTGCTGAATCAGCCGGAGGCGCCGGGTGCCGCGCCTTGCTCGCGCGCGGATGCGCCGCCGATTGCGGTCAGTCCTCTTTCGATTTCAGCGACTGCCAGAGGTCGACAGCCATCATCGAAACGCCGATCATGACGACGACCGCGAGCGCGATGTCCTTCATCTTCAGCACATACGGCATGACGAAACTGACGAGTAGCAGCACTGCGACGACACCCGCGAAGATCTTAAATGGCATATCGCTCTCCTGTTCCCGTATCAGCTCGCTGCGACATGCGCCACGAGCCAGCGCGCGGTGCGCAGCAGGCGTGCGTCGCTTCCCCGCTCGCCGACAAGCTGGACGCCGAGCGGCAGGCCATTCGCGCCGCGCATCAGCGGCAGATTGAGCGCCGGCATCCCGGCGAGCGTCCACAGCGTGCAGAATGCCGGGTCGCCCGTCGATCCGAGACCTTCCGGCGCCGTGCCCGCTGCAGCGGGCGTAAGGATCGCATCGTAGCGCAGAAAGATCTCCTCGAAACCGTCGTTGAGCAGCGGGATACGAGCCAGCGCTTTCTGATAGTCGAGGGCCCGGACTTCCCGTCCGCGTGCAAGCTGGTTCCGGAGCGAGTCCGAAAGGCGGTCGCGCCCCTTTTCCCATTCAAGGTCGAAGCTCGCCGCCATCTCTGCTTCCATGATGGTTCGGTGCCAGTCCCATGCTTCGCGTGCCGCGTCTCCAAGGTCAAGCTCTTCGACACGGTCGCCAAGTTCCGCAGTCAGTTCCGCCAGCGCCTCTTTCGTTTCCTCCTCGGCGCGCTCCCAGATCGGCGATTTCGCGAATGCAAGCAACGGTGGGAGCGGTGGCTCATCCGCAGCCACGGACGCAAAGGGAAATCGCGCACGAGGCCGCGTGTCCGGGTCGCGCCCGTCGTAACCGACAAGCTGCTCGGTTACGAGAGCCACGTCCTCGATGGTGCGCGCGAACACGCCGAGCTGATCGAGCGTCCGCGACTGCCTGAGCACGCCGTGGCGCGGCACGAGTCCGTGCGTCGGCTTGAAGCCGTACACGCCGCAGAACGCAGCGGGCCGGATCACCGAGCCGTTGGTCTGGCTGCCGATCGCGAGCGGCACCATTCCGGCCGCGACGGCGGCCGCTGAGCCGCTCGATGAGCCGCCGGGAGTGTGCCCCGGGTCGTGCGGATTACGCGTCTTGCCCGGTGAGTAAGTGGCGAGCTCCGTGGTGACGGTCTTGCCCATGATGACCGCGCCGGCAGCCCGGAGCCACGACACCACCGTCGCATCGTTGTCGGGCATGCGACCGGCGTGCAGCACCGTTCCGTCCTCAGTCGGCATGTCGGCGGTGTCGATGATGTCCTTTATCCCGACCGGCACCCCGTGCAGCGGGCCGGCTGCCATGCCATGCCGGCGTTGGTCGTCGAGCACGTGTGCCTGTCTGAGCACGTGTTCCGGATCCAGGTAGGCCCAGGCCTGTACTTCGGCATCGACTTCCCGCACCCTCGCAAGACACGCCTCCGCCAGTTCCACTGCGCTTATTGCGCCGTCGCGCACCGCGCGCGCCATGTCCGCCGCCGAGAGCCAGTTAAGCCGCGAGGTATCCATCCCGTCAGTTGCCGTAGATCGCGCGCGGCAGCCAGAGCGAAATCCCGGGCCACACGTACACCACCAGCATCGATACCAGCACGATGAACAGGAACGGCAGGCAGCCCCAGAAGATTTCCGTGAGCAGCACCTGCGGCGGCGCGATGCCCTTGAGGTAGTAGGCGGCCATCGCCACCGGCGGTGACAGAAACGCCGTCTGCAGATTCAGCGCCACCAGGATGCCGAAGAGCAGCGGATCGATCTGGAAGTGCGGCAACAGCGGCAGGAAGATCGGCACGAAGATGATGATGATCTCGGTCCACTCGAGCGGCCAGCCCAGCAGGAAAATGATGAACTGTGAAATGATGAGGAACGTCACCGGGTTGAGCTGGAGGTCAAGCACGAACTCCTTGATGATGCCCTCGCCACCGAGATAGCTGAACACCCCGGCAAAGGTCGCCGAGCCGACGAAAAGAAAACACACCATCGCGGACGTACGCGCGGTCAGGTACACCGATTCCTTGAGCCGCCCCCACGTGAACTGGCGGTAAGCCGCCGCCAGCATTACCGAGCCAAGGGCGCCAACTGCCGCGGCCTCGGTCGGCGTGGCCAGGCCGAACATGATCGCTCCCAGCACACACATCACCATGCCCGCAAGCGGCACGAACGATTTGGCCAGCATCGCGACCACCTGCAACGTCGGGACGTCGGTCTGCTCCTTGGGCAGGCGCGGAGCAAGCTTCGGCTTGGCGATCGCCAGGATCGTGACGAACACGATGTACATCCCGGCGAGCAGCAGCCCCGGGAAGATCGCTGCCGCGTATAACTGGACGACCGACAGGCCGGCCATGGCGCCGTACACGATCAGCAGGATCGACGGCGGGATCATGATGCCCAGGCAGCCGCCGGCGCACACGACGCCGGAGGCGAGGCGGACATCGTAGCCGGCCTTGAGCATCGCCGGAAAGGCGAGCAGCCCCATCAGCGTCACCACCGCGCCGACTATCCCTGTCGCCGTGGCGAACAGCGCGCAGGTGATCAGCGTCGCGATGGCCAGCGACCCGGGAACGCGCCTGAGCGCGACCTGTATGCTGAAAAACAGGCTGTCCAGAATGCCGGAGCGCTCGATCATGTAGCCCATGAACAGGAACAGCGGAACCGCCACCAGCACGTCGTTGTTCAGCACGGTGAAGGTGTTCTGCGTGAGCAGGTAGAACACCCGGTTGTCGAAAAACGCCTGGCCCGCCTGGAAATACGCGTAATAACCGAATCCCACCCCCAGCGCCATCAGCGTGAAGGCGACCGGAAATCCGATCATGATCGTCAGGACCAGGATCCCCAGCATGATCAGGGCGATCACCGGACCGCTCATCGCGCCGCTCCCTGCTGCGTCTCCTGCATCGCGGCTCTTGCATGCTGCTCGATCAGCTGCTTCTCCAGCTCTTCGACGTCATGCAGGCGCGGCGACCAGCGGTTCTCGCGGAGGCAGACGATGCAGCGCAGGACCTCGGCTACACCCTGCAGCGCGAGCAGCCCCGCGCCGAAGGGAATCAGCATCTTCAGCGGCCAGATGGGAACGCCGGCCGGACTGTTGACGCTCACCTCGCGGATGCTCATCGAGTCAAAGCCGTAGCTCCAGCCCGAAATCACGAGGGCAAGGATACCCGGAAAGAAGAACAGGATGTAGAGCGTCAACTCGATCGCCGCCTGGGTGCGCGGCTGCCACAGGCGATAGAACATGTCGGCCCGCACGTGCGCGCCGCGCGAAAGCGTGTAGGCCCCGGCCATGAAAAACATGGCGCCGTACATCGTGTAGCTGAAGTCGAACGCCCAGCTCGTGGGATTGTTCAGTGCGTAACGCACGAACACTTCGTACGAGGTGCCCAGCGTGAGAATCACGATGCACCACGCGAAGGCGTGGCCGATCGTCTTGCTCAGCTGGTCGACGCCGTAGATGAATCGCTTGACCATGGGTTACCCGGAAATTGCAGAAAAATGGGGCGGTACCTCGCGGTGCCGCCCCATGATCCGAAAAACTGTGGAGCTTCGGGGCAATCAGAACAACTTGGTCTTGTACACGTGCTCGTAGGCGAGCTTATAGTTGGCGGCGTTGAACTGCTCGTAGTAAACGACGCGCTGGTACCACGCTCTCTGCGAATCGATGATCTTCTTGTTAATCGGGTCCTTGCTCAGCTCCGCCGTCAGCTGGTCCCATGCCTTGAGTTGCTCGAGCATGATGCTGTCCGGCGTGCGGAGCACGTTGACCTTGTGCTTGTCTTTCAGGACCTGCAGATCGCGCGAGTAGTTTTCCATCGCGAGCCAGAAGTTCGCCGAGTTCACCGCCTCGACGCCGGTCCTTAGGATCGCCCTGAGATCGGCAGGCAGCGCGTCGAACTTCGTCTTGTTGAAGACGATCTCGAAGCATTCGGACGCCTGGTGATAGCTCCCCATCATGAAGTTCTTGATGACGTCCTGAGCGCCGAATCGCATGTCCGAGGTTGGATTGTTGAATTCGAAGGCGTCGATCACGCCCCTCTCGAGGGCCGGCACGATCTCGCCGCCCGGCAGCTGCGTCACTTTCGCGCCCATCGCCTGGAACAGGTCGGCCGCGAGGCCCACGGTGCGGTACTTGAGGCCTTTCAGCCCCGCCGCATTCTTGATCGGGTTCTTGAACCAGCCGAACGGCTGGGTCGGCATCGGGAAATTCAGGAAGCCAACCACGTTGAGTCCCAGGGTCTTCTGCACCAGCTCGTTGTAGAGCGCCTGCCCGCCGCCCTCGTAGAACCATGCAATCGTGTGGTGCGCGTCGTTGCCGAACACCGGTCCCGTGCCGAAGAGCGACGCCGCCTTGTGCTTGCCGTACCAGTACACGGGCACGGAATGGGCTGCGTCGAGCACACCCTTGCTGGTGGCGTCCATCACCTCGAACGCCTTCACCACCGCGCCGGCGACCAGGTAGTCGATGCGCAGGCGCCCGCCAGCCATATCGTTGACGCGCTTGACGTACTGCTCGGCCATCTCGTTGAAGATGTCCTTGGCGCCCCATGCCCCCTGCATCTTGAGCACGATGGTAGAAGGCTTCACCGCCACTGCCGGCGCCGCTGGCTTGGTTTCGGCCTTGGGCGCGGGCTTCGGCGCCTCCGGAGCGCACGCTGCGAGCACGGATGTCGCGGCCACGGCGGTCGCGCCTGTCAGGAACTTGCGGCGGGACGAGCTAGATTTGCTGTCGGCACTGTTATCCGTGACTGACTTGTTTGTCATTCTCTCCTCCAATGGGCTGGTTACAGGGGAAGGCTTCCGGTAATGCTACTCAGCTTCGTGCGGCATGGCATTGAGTGGGGCCGGTTCGCGGGGAGCATTTCACGATTCGCAATGCCATGCTACTGCGTGGCAATCGTATACCCCCCCCCGGGCGAAATCAAGCCCGGCGCCCGGTGCAACCCCGTGTTCTACTTGACGAGCGTGACCGGAATCTGCGAAAGGTGTATCACCTTGGTCGCCACCGAGCCAAGGATGAGGCTGCCCACCGTTCCCATGCCGCGCGTCCCCATGATGATCTTGTCGCAGCGTTGACGTTTGGCCAACCGCGCGATGGTGGCCGCAACATCGCCGATCAGAACGTGCGATTGGTAACGGATCCCGGCGCGGTCGAGCAGGGCCTCCGCGTCCTTCAGCCGTTGCTTGCCGTGTTCCAGTTGCCGGCGGCGGATTTCGTTGGCCTTCAGAAACCGCCGGACCTCCCAGGCATCGGCGGCCTCCTGGACATTGAGCAAGTGGATTTCCATCGGTTCGCGCTCCCTGACCAGATCGATCAGGTGCCGGATCGCGCGCACCGAGTTCCTGGATCCATCGATTGGGACAAGCGCCTTTAGCATGTTTTCCTCCTGGCAGGTATCGCGGCATCAGCTGCCGCGGAACAACTTTCCTGACGCCGGCGGAGCCGGGGGGGTTCCTCCACCAAGCCGTGCGCCGACCACGCCGCTCGGGAGCATTGAATCCATGGCGGACACTTTGTGCTTCTCCTGCGGATGCCATCCCACCAGCACCAGCATGACCATGAACCCGACGACGTAGCCGACGGCGATGTGCCAGCCGTGCCGCAGCCACTGCCACACCGATTTCGCTTCGGGAAAGATATTGGACACCGCCACGCCGGCGCTGGAACCGAACCAGATCATCGAACCGCCGAAGCCGACCGCGAACGCCAGCATGCCCCAGTCGTAGCCGCCCTGCTTCAGCGCCAGCGCAGTGAGCGGAATGTTGTCGAAGATCGAGGAGAGGAAACCCAGTCCGAGCGTCGTCGGCCAGGAGGCAGCCGGCAGTTTTTCCACCGGCATCATCGAGGCGCACGTCACCAGCGACAGCAGAAAAATGCTCCCCTTGAACGCCTCCGGCACCAGCTTCCATTCAGGCTTGCGCAACGGCACGCAAGCAAAGATCGCTACCCACACCGCGACGCCGATGAACGGGAAATAATCCGCGAGGTGCTTGAACTTCAGGTTGACGGTCACGTTGGTCGCGATGGCTGAAACCAGGATCGCCGCCACGATCCCCACGCGATACCAGTCCACGTGCACGCCTCGCTGCGGATCCTTGCGGATGGGCGAGTATCGGTGCTGCTGCAGCGCAGCCGGAATCCCGAAGACGAGCAACGCCGCGAACGCCGCGACGTAGGCATCCAGCACGGCGAGCGGACTCACGCCGTCGAGCCACATCATGGTGGTGGTCGTGTCCCCGACCACGCTTCCTGCGCCGCCCGCATTGGAGGCCGCGACGATCGCGGCCAGATACCCGATGTGCACCTTTTGCCTGAACACGCTGGCCGCGATGGTGCCGCCGATCAGGGCTGCCGCGATGTTGTCGAGAAATCCCGACAGCACCCATATGATGACAAGCAGAAAAAAAGCGCCCTTCCAGTCGTCGGGCAGAAAGCGCGGCAAGACGTCCGGAATTCGGCTCTCCTCGAAATGGCGCGACAACAGCGCGAAGCCCACCAGGAGGCACAACAGATTGGTGAGGATCACCCACTCGTGCTGCATGTGCACGGCGAGTCCCGCAAGGCCCGGCCCGGACTTGAAACCGGTGAAGAAGAGTTTGTATACGGTGATGACTGCGAGGCCCGTGAGCGCGACGCGCAAGGTATGATGGTGGAAGAGCGCGACGCCGATCAGGGTTGCGCCAAACAGGATGAAGTCCACGGGAATACCCAGCACAGCCGGCCCCTCGACCGCGCCCCACCCCGTCGCCGGTGCAAGCGTACAACAGGCGCCGAAAAGCAAGCGCGCGCCCGCGCCGAGGCGGTACGCGCGAACCGTGCTCGCATATCTCACTTGCTTGTCCTCCGCGATCCGAGGGCACGGATTCTAGCATCACGCACGCCGGCCATTACGTGTTATTGGCCATGCTGGTACAGCACCCACGCGTTCACCAGGTAGATGGCGAGCAGAAAAAGGCTCGCCCAGCCCACGGTCCTGAAGAGCCTGCGGCGCGGGCGGTAGAGCAGCCCGACGATGACGATGCCGGTCATCATCATCGCGGAGATCACGGAAGCGAAATGTGCCGACGCCACGTGCGCCAGTATCGATCCCCTCACAAAGAAAACGTCGTCCACGGCTATGATGAGGATATCGAAGAGATTGCTGCCGAGAACGTTGCCGATCGCCATGTCGAGGGCCCCGATGCGCAGCGCCGCAAGGGTCACCGCCAGTTCCGGCACGGAAGTCGCAAACGCCACGAAGAGCGTCCCCACGAAAGACTCGTGCCATCCCATCGCTTCGGCCATCCGGCCACCAACAAACGGCAGCCCGCTTCCTGCCGCGAGCACGACCAGCGCCGCGATGGCGTAACCGCGCACTGCCTGACGCAACGTCACGCCGGGATAACGATCCGCGCGCTGTTCGAAAAACGACGCCATCTCGTGCTTTTGATAACGGAAAACGGTGCGCATCGCGAGGAGGTAGAGCAGGACGATGGCAGGGGTGTAGAAGCCGACGTGGGCGACCCTGCCCATCCGGCCCTGCTGCTCGAGCAGCAGGCTGAAACCCACCATGCCGATGAGCAGGATGCCGAACGCAGCCGACAGGATGTGTCCCTGGCTGGCCCGTGTATAGACCGATTCGTCGCGGTGCAGGAAGTCGAGCACGATGAGGATCGCAAGATTGAACACGCAACTGCCCAGTACGTCGCCGACTGCGATGTTGGGAACGTCCGCAACCGTCACTGCGCTCACACCTGTAACCAGCTCGGGCAGGGAGGTGACGGTTGCGAGCAGCACCATCCCGATCCACGTCCCGCCCGTGCGCGTTTTTTCGGCAATGATGTCGCCGTAGCGCGACAGGCGCACACCGGCAACGCCGATAAGCGCCACGCACAGGACGAACTGGAGCCAGACAGAGATCAATTGCTCCATTAGGTTTACAGGAGATCCAGCCGAGCGATGCCGCGCCGCAGCTCGCCTTCGCATGCGCATCGGAACACCGATGCCCGGGCGCACCCGCGATCGCTCACCCGCGGCGAAGTTGGGCGCCTACCCGTGAACCCACGATCAACGCTCGGGTGGCAGCACGGTGTCGGCCTGGGGATTGCTCTTCCAGCGGAGGTATTCGGTGCGCAGATGTCCGGCCACGACGGTCACCTTGCGTGCCTGGCTCTGCCCGCCGTAGGCCGCCGTCAGGGAATAGGTGCCCGCCGGGAGCCTGGCGAGGAAGAATGGCCCCTCGGTGACGTGCGATATCACGGTCCTGCCCGATGCGTCCTTCACGTCAACGCCCACGTCGGAGACGTAGTTACCCTCGACGAGCGTAAACACGAGCTTCAGATTGAATTCCTTCTCCCGCGCGAGAAGCCGCGCCTGCGCCGCCTCGCCGATGCCGCCCGATATAAATGCAATCCCCGCCGGAGCCATGTCTTGCCGAGGCGCGACGGCCGTGGTCGCGGCGCCGGGACGCTGCGCGGTCTCGCCCTTGCGTCCGTCCACGGGACCGGGAAAATCGACCCGCGGATCGCCCGGCCAGCGCAGGTACTCGGTAAGCAGCCTGTCACCGCGCAACGTAACCGTCCTTGTCTGCGCGTTGCCGTTATAGCTCGCGGTGACCACGTAGGTCCCCGCAGGCAGTCGCGCCATGAATATCGGCCCGTCGGTCACGTGCTGTACCAGCCTCCTCCCTGCCGCGTTGCTGATCGTCACACCCACGTCCGCCAGGTAATTGCCTTCGACCAGCGCGAACACGAGCTTGAGGTTGAACTCCTTTTCACGCGCCTGCAAGCGCGCCACCGAGTCTTCCCCCACGCCGCCGGAAACGACCGGTACGCTCCCGCGCTCGGCCGCGAAGGATTGCATCGCGACGGCCGCCAGCAGCGCCGCCACCATCCAGCCGGCACGCACACGCCCTCCGTCACACGACATGGCTCGCTCCTTTACCCGACCGCATCGGCGTAAAAGCGTCTTTGTGGAGATCGCCGCGGCGGCACTTGAATCAGATTGAGCAGGCGCCCGCACGAAACCGTGTTGCATCAGCCCGGGGTATTCGCCTTCGACTTGGCAAGTTCCATGAAGGACGCCAGCAGATCCAGCGGCACCGGAAACACGATGGTCGAGCTCTTGTCGCCGGCGATGCTCCCCAGCGTCTGCAGATAGCGCAACTGCATCGCCTGCGGCTGGCGCGCCAGCATCTGAGCCGCCTGCAGCAACTTCTCGGCGGCCTGCAACTCCCCTTCGGCGTGGATCACCTTGGCGCGCCGGGTCCGTTCCGCCTCCGCCTGCTGGGCAATGGCGCGCACCATCGACTGGTCGATATCGACGTGCTTGATCTCGACGTTCGCCACCTTGATCCCCCAGGCATCGGTCTGCGCGTCCAGGATCTGTTGGATGTCCATGTTGAGCTTGTCGCGCTCGGCGAGCAGTTCATCGAGTTCGTGCTTGCCGAGCACGGCGCGTAGCGTGGTCTGCGCGAGCTGGCTTGTCGCCTCAAGGAAGTTCTCGACCTGGATGATCGCCTTCTGCGGGTCGATGACGCGGAAATAGATGACGGCGTTGACTTTGACTGACACGTTGTCGCGCGTGATCACGTCCTGGGTCGGCACGTCCATCACCACCGTGCGCAGATCCACCCGCACCATCTGCTGGATGCCGGGGATGATGACGATCAGCCCCGGGCCCTTGACCCTCCAGAAGCGGCCCAGCATGAACACCACGCCGCGCTGATACTCGCGCAGGATGCGAAACGACGCGACCACGAGGATCGCAACGAGAATCACCACGCCGCCGATGCCAAAGTCCCAGATCATCTCGCACCTCCGATTGATTGCGCGGCAGCCGGCTCGACGTGCAGTGTCAATCCGTCAATGCCAACCACGCGTACAGCCTGCCCCCGCTCGAGCGGCGCACCGCTCACGATACGCCATCGCTCTCCCTGCACGCGCGCCCATCCCTCCGCCTGCATGTCCTCCAGCACGATACCCGGCGCGCCAAGCAGGTACTCGGCGCCGCTCACGACCATGCGCTTGCGCACCCGTGCCGCCATCGCGACGATGGAGAACACGATCCCGGCGCTCACCACGCCGAGCGTCACGATGAACGGCAGCGGGACGCGGTAGCCGCCTTCCTGCGGCTCGAACAGGATCACCGAACCGATGATCAATGCCGCGGCACCGCCGATGCCCAGTGCACCGAAGCTGGGCAGGAATGCCTCCGCGACGATGAACGCGAGCCCCAGCAGGATCAGTCCGAGCCCGGCGTAGTTGACGGGGAGCAACTGAAACGCGAACAGCGCAAGCAGCAGGCAGATCGCGCCGATCACGCCGGGGGCGACGAATCCCGGGTTCGAGAACTCGAATATGAGTCCGTAGATGCCGATCATCATCAGGATCAGCGCGATGCTGGGATCGGTGATCACGGTGAGCACCTGGCTGCGCCAGTCGGGATCGATCGCGACCAGTTCGGCGCCGTCCGTCGCGAGCGTGCGCTCCACGCCCTGTATCGTGACTTTTCGTCCGTTCACCTGCTTGAGCAGATCGGGCACCCCGCCCGCGACGATATCGATCACCTTCATGCGCTGCGCCTCGTCGGCCGACAGGCTCACCGCGTCGCGCACCGCCCGCTCGGCCCACTCGATGTTGCGGCCGCGCAGTTGCGCCAGGCTGCGGATGTAGGCGGCAGCATCATGGATCTGCTTCTGCGTCAGATTGCCCTTGGGCGCAGCGTCGCCCTTGGCGTCGTCCTCCTGCTTTTCAGTCTTGCTGCCGCGCTTTCCCGTCTTGGGTTTAGTGGCCGGTTTGTCGGGCTCGCCACTGGGCGCGATGCCGATCGGCACGGGCGTTGCAGCCCCGAGGTTGGTGGCCGGAGCCATCGCCGCGATGTGGCTGGCGTAGAGGATAAAGGTGCCGGCGCTCGCGGCCCGCGCGCCCTCTGGCGCCACGTAGGTCGCAACCGGTACCGGCGAGGCGAGGATCGCCTTGATGATGCCGCGCATCGAGGTATCGAGTCCGCCGGGGGTGTCGAGCTTGAGCACGACGAGACCCGCCCCCCGGTCCGCCGCCTTCTTCAGGCCGCGCACGACATAGTCGGCAGTCGCCGGACTGACCGCCCCCACGAGGCTGAGAACCACGACAGGCTGTGGTGCATCAGCCGCCACGGCGGTCGAGGCGCCGGCCAGCATCGAAATACACAGCAACGCAAGCACGCGGTACATAGCCACCCACCGATCCAGCACCGGACCATCATATACCGGTGCACGCATGCATTCTAGCCTCGTTGCAGAGCAGGTGGCGGCCCGGCCGGTAACCCGGCGTGGCGATCGCGCACTTTTTCCGCCTGATCGAGAAATGCGAGCAAGAGCGCATTGCCGTCCAGCAGATCGGGATTGGCGGGGTCGTGAAACTCCGGGTGCCATTGAACGCCCACCACGAAACTCGCCCCCTGCCAGCGTATGGCTTCCACGATCCCGTCCGGAACCGACATCGCTTCCGCGACCAGGTCCTTCCCCAGCGTTTTGACCGCCTGGTGATGGATGCTGTTCACTCTAACGGTGCCGATATTCGGATAGAGTTGCGCCAGACCCGAGTCTGGCGTGAAGGCGATCCGGTGGAAATTCTGGTCGTAGGCTTCCGGGTTGTGGTGGACGCGGGGATTGCCGCGCTGGGCGTCGATGTCCTGATAGAGCGTGCCACCGAAGGCGACGTTGATGAGTTGCAATCCGCGGCAGATGCCGAGCACCGGTTTGCCGGCGGCGACGAATTCCTGCAGGAGGTCGATCTCATACATGTCGCGGATGCGATCGCCATTCCATTCGGGTCTGATCGGCTGCTCGCCATACGTGAGCGGGCTCACGTCCGCCCCGCCCTGCAGCACCAGGGCGTCGAGTTCAGCCACGTAGTCGGCGACGCGGATGCTGCTCCGGCGCAGCAAGCCGCCGCCCTCGATCGACGGAATCATGAACACCAGCGCGTCGGCCGTCATCAGCCAGTGCGCGACCGATTGTTCCAGGTACTGCAGGGTCTTGCCCCTGAAGCCGAGTTGCGGCGGGACCCTGCGCAGGAAGCGCGGCGAGACGCCGATCTTCAGCGGTCCGGGCTGCGGCGCTGGTTGCGGCAGATTGCTTTCCTGAAACATCGTCTCAAGTCGTGAGCAGTGCCTTGCCCATCCACAGTTCGCTCTGCATGCGCGCCACGTCGTTGAGCGAACCGCGGCTACGGTACGCTTCACGCAGCCACACCGCGTCGGTGCGGTTCGCCTCGATGCTCTCCGCGAGCTGCGCCAGCGCGTCGCCGGAGCCGAGCGCACCCGCGTGGGGCGCAATCACCCGCAGGGTGTCGAGTATGTCGTCCCGTATCGGCTCGTGTTTCCGGCTGTAGGCATCCACCAGCTTGCCCTGGAGTCCGTAACGGCATGCCTGGAAGCGATTATAGTTGTAGAGTTCGTACATGTCGCGCGAGGGTGGAAACGGCCTTTCGTTGAGAATGTAGCGCGCGAGCGCCTGCACGTACGCGGCGAGAAGCGCGGCGCGTTCGACGGTGAGCGGCGTATCGAACACCCTGATCTCTACCGTGCCGTACTCCGGTTTGGGGCGGATGTCCCAGTAGAAGTCCTTCATGCTCTCCACGATGCCGAACGCGCGCATCCGGCTGAAGTAATCCAGGAATTCGCTCCAGGACTGTACGAACGGCACCTGGCCCGAGAGCGGAAACGCGCTCACTGTATTGAGCCTGGAGGATTGGTAGGACGTGTCCTCGCCCTGCTGGTAGGGCGAGGACGCCGACAACGCGATGAAGTGCGGCACGTAACGCGACAGGATGTGCGCGAGGTAGAGCGCTTCGTCGCCGTTCGGCACGCCGACGTGCACGTGCTGGCCGAAGATCGTGAACTGTTTGGCGAGATAACCGTAAACCTCGAGGAGGTGCTTGAAGCGCTCCGTGGGATAGATGCGCCGCTCGGCCCATTTATGGAACGGATGCGATCCCCCGCCGGCGATGCGCAGGTTAAGCCGCGCCGCCGCCCGCGCGACCGCATCGCGGATCTTCCCGAGTTCGTCGGCCAGCGTGGCGTAGTAGTGGTGGACCGAGCTGTTGAGTTCCACCATGCTTTCCGTAATCTCGGGCTTGACCGCCCCGGGGTGTGGCGTCTTGTCGAGCAGCCCGAGCAGGTCCGCGGCATCGCGCGCAAGGTTGTAGTCGCGGGGATTGAGTATCTGCACTTCGAGCTCGACGCCGATCGAACACGCCGCCGACGGCTTGAAGTCCATCGCGTCTTCGCTCATGCGGCGCCTTCACCAGCCTCGCCGGCCGTCCGGAGCGCAAAATGCACCGCGAGCGGCCCGACGAGTTCGAGTATCAGCACGGCCGGCAGCACGATCGCGGCCAGTCTTGCGGCGAAATCCGGATAAAGCCCCGTCCCGCCGTACATCATCACGATCGCGAGTCCCGACATCGGTGTCAACGCCAGCGCCAGCAACCCTGCGCTGCCGCGCCGCACCCCGCTGAAGTAGGCAAGTCCCAGCACGGCGGCCGACTTGCCAGCAAAGCGCGCCAGTATGAAAGCGATGCCGATCGCCCAACCGGCCATGAACTCGCTCAACTGCAGCGTGGCTCCGGTCGCGACGAACAGCACGACGAAAAACATCTGCCCTACCCGGCCGCTGTCGACCACCATCAGGTCGTATTTTTCGTCCATGTTCTTCACCATCACGCCGAAAGCAAGCAGCGCGAGCAACACGGAGAACTTCAGCGCCACGGCACCACCCACGCCGAGCAGAATGAGCGCGAGCAGCAACACGGTCTGCAGTTCCTCGCGCTTGCCGAGCCAGCGCGCGCTCAGGATCGCCGCCCACGACAGGAAGTAGCCCAGCAATACCGACCCCGCGAGCAGATACAGAGGGTGCGATACCACCGTGATCCATCCGGCGCGGTACTCATGGTGCAGCCACGACAGCAGGATGGTGGCGAGCATGAAGGCGGCAACGCTGTTGATAGCGACAAGGTTGAGCGCGCGCTCGGTTACCTGGCCCTCGGCGCGCAGTTCCTGGGCGACGAGCATCACGACCGCCGGCGACGTGGACACGCCGATCGCCGCCGCCACCGCCGCATACAGCGGCTCGATATCGAAATAGATGAGCGCGAAGTAGATGCACCCGAAGGACAACACGCTTTCGGCGACGGCCGTTGCGGCGAACCAGAGGTCACGCCGCAGCCAGTCGAAATCGAGGCGCCGTCCGAGCTCGAACAGGATCAGTCCGAGCGCGATGTCCACGAAAATCTGCAGCTCGCGCGCGACGTTGCGGTCGATCACGCCCAATCCGCTCGCCCCCAGGGCAATTCCCACGAGAACGTAGCCGGTGATGCGCGGCAGCCTGAGCAGGCGCTGCGCGATCTCGCCGCCCGCGAACCCGGCGAGCAGCAGCAGCCCGAACAGCAGCACCGGGCTCGCCGCGAGCGGCAGTGAAGGAAGATAATTATGTGCGGTCATGCCCCGTCGGCCAGGAGCGTGGTCATTCCAGAGCGCGCCCAAAAAATGAGGTCCCTCGCCCGCGCAGCCGGCGATACGGCTCGGGGACGAGAGCGCATGAACGCTATTGTGTCACGCTTTCGTCAACCGGCACCGACCGGCCCGCGCCCGGCGCGACGCGTCGAGGTCATCACGCCGCCGCCGGCACGCCACCTTGCACGAAGAGCGTCTGGGTCGGATAGGCGAATTCGATGCCGGCGTCGGCGAAGCGACGGAAGATCTCCAGGTTGATCGCCTGTTGCACGTCCATGTAGACATTGAATTCGGGGCTCAGCACGTAGTAGACAACCTCGTACTTCAGCGCAAAGTCTCCGTACGCCGCGAAGTGCGCACGATCGAAGCGCGTTCCCCCGACGCCTTCCACCGCAGCCCGAAGCAGGGCTGGTATGCGCGCCGCCCTGTCATACGGCGTCTGGTAGGTCACTCCCACGGAAAACGCAATGCGCCGTTCGTGCATGCGCTTGAAGTTGCGAATACGGCTCTTCAGGAGGTCGGCGTTGGAAAACACGATCAGCTCACCGTCGAGGCTGCGCACGCGCGTGGTCTTGATGCCTATGTGTTCGACGGTGCCGCGCAGCTCGCCCACCACTATGAAATCACCGACGATGAAGGGCTTGTCGAGCACGATCGACAGCGAGGCGAACAGGTCGCCGAGAATGTTCTGTACCGCGAGCGCAATGGCCACTCCCCCGATTCCCAGCCCCGCAATGAGGGCAGTGATATCGAACCTCAGGTGATTGAGGATCAGCAGCCCGGTGATGACCCATATGAAAGCGCGCGCGGCGACGCCAAGCAGCGTGAGCGTGGTGACCCCTTCGCCGTCCGTACCTCGGCGCGTTGAGACCTGCCGCTCGAAACTGCCCCGGACGAAACGGTTCACCCACACCGCGGCCTGCAGCATGAGCGCCAGCACCACAATCGTATCCACCAGCTGATCGAGCTTGTCCGGCAATTCGACCGCCGAAGCACCGGCGTAGACGGCCAGCGGCGCAAGCAGCCAGACCCGGGTCGCGGCGATCACCTGCACGATTTCGTCGTTGAAGGAGGTCGTAATGCGCCGGGAGAGCGCCATCGACCCCCGCACGGCCACGGACTTGGCTCCAATCAGGGCCAACAGCACGGCGCCCGCGATCGCCGAGGCATTCGTCCACTCGTAGAGCCCATTCGCGTGCCACGCCTGAAACAGCAGATTCACGCGATTCTCCTCCCCGTCCTCCAGTGGCCGAGAAAGGCAAGCAGTTCGCGCGGCGGACGTATCCATACGTCGGCCACCGTTTCCCGGCATTCCGGACGCACCAGGACTCCGATGCCGCGGAGCTTCATCACCGCAAAGGCGTCCTCGTCGGTCACGTCATCACCCAAATAGGCGATCGCGCTGTCCGGTCCGGTCTCGGACAACACCGCTTTGACGGCGTGCTGCTTGTTGCAGCCCCGCGCGCGCAGTTCGATGCCCCCGTCGAACGACAGCAGTTCCATGCCGTCGTGCTCAGCGAGCGCCGACCAGGCCGCTTCAACCTGCTTCCGGACTCGCGCTATATGCAGCGCCGGAAGCCCCCGCCAGTGCAGCGCGATGCTTGCCGGCTTGCGCTCGATGCGCGCGCCGCCCGACGGGAGGTCACGTGCCGCACGCTCTGCGTCCTCCAACGTCGCCGCTTCGTGCGCCGACAGGCGCTGCGCCCTGAGCTCGCCGTCGGGCAGCAGGCGTTCCCAGCCGTGGCAGCCCCAGATCTCCGGGTGCCGCGCGAGCGCGAGCAGCGGAACGAGTTCGGCGGCGCTGCGGCCGCTGATGATCACCACCCGAGTTCCGCCATCGTTCATCAGTTCCCCGAGCGCGCCGGTCACGCCGGGATACGGCAATGCGCGTTCGGGGCGCACCTGAAACGGCGCCAGCGTGCCATCGTAATCAAGCATCAACACTCGCTCGCGCGCCGCGGCGATCCGGGCGAGGAATCCGTGCAGGTCGAGGCTTGCGGTCAGTACTCTCATGGCGTCATTCGGTCCTTGCAGCGAACGATGGTGAGGGCGGCCCAAAGTGTTTATACGCAGCGTGCACGGCGGGCACTGAACTCGCGAGTATTCTTCCGTCCCATAAACCCGGACTCTGCCGCGGAAGCGTAAACCCCAAATGTGACCGGTAAACGGAGGATAAGTTTCCGCGTCAAAGTGACTGATTCGAGAGCATTTGTTGCGCGCCCGCCCCGCGCTCTCGGCGCAACGCCTCAGCGAGAGCCGCCACGCGTGCATCCGCGCCCCAGTCCTCGAGATCGAGCGGCAGCTTGCGACGCCAGTTGGGATACTCACTCGTGGTCCCGGGCAGATTGACCTGTTCGCTCTGCTCCAGCACGTCTTCCATCTGCACCATCATCACGCGCGGCGGACTGCGGGCGAGGAAAACATGAATCGCGCGCGCAAGTTCGGGCGTCATATCCGGCGCCGACACCGGATCCACCGTGACGCCGGCCGGCAGCAGGCCTTCCCGCTCCAGGGCCATCAGGAGCCGGCTGCGGTCGCGCGCACGCTCGGCTACCTGCCGTTTGCGCTCCTCGGCAGAGGGATAAAGCGCGAGTTGCGCGCGCAGCTCGAGGTCGCGCCCGAGCCACATGCCCTTGAGCGTAGGCAGGTCGTGCGTACTCACCGCGACAAGCGCCTGTGCGGGATACGCCGCCGGCGCCCTGTAATTGCCATCGCCTTCCTTCTCGAACAGCAGCAGCCGGTATGACAGCACCCCAAGGGGTGCGAGCGCCTCGCGCACGGCGTCGGGAACGGTACCCAAATCCTCGCCGATCACCAGACAACAATTGCGCCGGCTTTCCAGCGCGAGCACTCCGAGCAGATCGGACAGCGGATAATGAACGTAAGCGCCGTCGGCAGACGGACTGCCCGGCGGAATCCAGTAGAGCCGCATGAGGCCCATCACATGGTCCAGGCGCAGTGCGCCCGCATGCCGCATGGCGGCGCGCAACGCGGCAACGAAGGGAGCGTACGCCGACTCGGCCAGCGCTTCGGGTATGAGCGGTAACAGGCCCCAATTCTGGCCATTCAGGTGAAAATCATCAGGAGGCGAGCCAATGCTCGCCGCCGCGGCATGGGCGTTCTGCCCGCTCCACGCGTCGGCGCCTTCACGATCCACCGAAACCGCAAGATCCTGGTAGAGACCCACACCGAGTCCAAGCTCGACGGCGCGCCGGGCGCAGGCCGCGAGTTGCTCGTCAGCGAGCCATTGCAGCCAGGCGTGGAACTCGACGCGCTCGCGGTTCGACGCCAGGTACTCACGCACCGGCGGCGACACCGGGTCGCAATACGCTTCGGGCCACGCGGGCCAGCCCCGGATCGCCTCGTCACGCGCGTGAAAGTCCTCCTGCAGCGCCTGAAAGAGGGCGAAGCGCAATAGCGGCTCGCCGCCGCCGCGCTGGAACGCGAGAAACGCCTCGCTCCTGCGGCTGCGTGGCACGAGGTGGCATTCGCGAAAGTGGCGGTAAATGACGCGCAGCGTCGAGAACTTGGCCTCGGCTACGCCGCGGTAGTCCACCCGTTCCGCGCAGCGCAGCGCCTGCAGCCGCGCCTGAAATCCGGGTGCGGCCACCGCCACCCTCGCGGCTTCGCATTCGGTGAACTCCGGTACCGCTTCCACGTCGAGGTAGAGCGCGTTGAGATAGATGCGGCTCGACGGGCTGTAGGGGCTTGCGCGGTCCGGGTCATGGGGAAAAAGCGCGTGCAGCGGATTGACACCGACGATGCCCGCGCCGGCGCGGCCGGCGATCTCGATCGCGTCGCGCAGGTCGGTGAAGTCACCGATACCCCAGTTACGCCTGCTGCGCACGGCATAAAGCTGCAGCGCCGCACCCCAGACGCGGCCTCCACCTTCGAGACACGCCGGCACGTGGCAGCGTCCCGGCGCGATGATCAATACCAGAAGGGAGGGGGTTGCATCCGGCCCCTGCAGCGTGAAACGGTGATAGCCGGGCGGCA
This sequence comes from Betaproteobacteria bacterium RIFCSPLOWO2_02_64_14, assembly GCA_001770325.1. Taxonomy (GTDB): domain Bacteria; phylum Pseudomonadota; class Gammaproteobacteria; order Burkholderiales; family SG8-41; genus DSOT01. The sequence goes on along the minus strand of MEQT01000085.1, from coordinate 41,118 downwards.
GGCGCTCGCGCCATTCGAATTCCGCCTTGAGATAGTGCACGCCGTCGATCGCGCGTTCGGCAAGCTGCGCCAGCCCGCAGGGATGGAACTCGCCCTCGCGCACTTCTCCGGATTCCAGCGCAAGCTTCCACCGGTGCGCCTGGCTGCCGTGCCGCTCCTCGCAGCAGATCGCCCAGCGATACGGCATCGCGTCCTCGCGCTGCACGACGACGGGGGGCAGTCCGCGCTGCCACGGCGCGTCCTCGCGCGCCTTGAGCGCGCTTTCCACCCCTGCGGAATCGGCGACGATACCCATTGCACGCAGCAGGGCAAGGCGCGTGTCGTCCGGGGCACGGTGCAGCCTGCCCCAGATGTCGTGGTATTCGGGTGCAATGCCGGCAAGTCCGCTTAGCCGGCCGAGCGCGGTGCCGTTCACCTTATCACCGCCCGATTCCACACGTATCAACGGCGCGCGGCTTTCTGTTCCTGCAGCAACACGACTGAACGCGATTGCAGCGCATAGTCGCTGCCCGCGTTGAAAGCGCCGTCGCGTGCGAGGCCATCCTCGTAGGCGGTGTCCATCAGCGCGAGCCACCGCGATCCGCTGCCGAAATCCGGCAGGCGGAACGAAATGTCCCCGTGATGGGCGTTGAACAGGATGAGAAATCGGTCGTCGACGAGCGGCCTGCCGTAGAGGTCGGTCTGTGCGACGGCTTCGCCCGCAATGTAGACGCCGAGACAGCGCGCGTAGTCCTTTTTCCAGTCGTCGTCGCCCATTTCGGCGCCGGACGGCGTGAGCCACGTGATATCCTTGATTCCAGTGCCGGGGAGCAGCTCGCCCCGGAAGAAACTGCGCCGCCGAAAAATCGGGTGCTGGCGCCGCAACCGGATCATGCGCTGCGTGAACTGCAGCAGCCGCTCGCGCTCGCGGCCCAGCTCCCAGTCGATCCACGAAATCTCGCTGTCCTGGCAGTACGCGTTGTTGTTGCCCCGCTGGCTATGTGCCAGCTCGTCGCCCGCCAGCAGCATCGGCACGCCCTGGGAGAGCAGCAGCGTGGCAAGAAAATTGCGCTTCTGGCGTGCGCGCAGCGCATTGATCGCGGGGTCGTCGGTCGGACCTTCCACTCCGCAGTTCCACGACAGGTTATGGTTGTGCCCGTCGTGATTGTTCTCGCGATTCGCCTCGTTGTGTTTCTCGTTGTGCGACACCAGGTCCTCAAGCGTGAAGCCGTCGTGGCAGGTAACGAAATTGATGCTGGCATGCGGCCGGCGACGGCTTTCGCTGTAGAGGTCGCTGGAGCCGGTGAAGCGCCGCGCAAATTCGCCGATCAGCCCGCTGTCGCCCTTCCAGTAGGCGCGCATGGTATCGCGATACTTGTCGTTCCACTCGGTCCATCCGACCGGGAAGTTGCCCACCTGATAGCCGCCTTCGCCCAGATCCCACGGCTCGGCGATCAGCTTGACCTGGGAGAGGACGGGATCCTGGCAGACGACGTCGAAAAACGCGCCGAGGCGGTTGACCTCGTGCAGCTCGCGGGCGAGCGCGGAAGCGAGGTCGAAGCGAAAGCCGTCGACGTGCATCTCCGTCACCCAGTAACGCAGCGAGTCCATGATGAGCTGCAGCACCCGCGGGTGCTGCATGTTGAGCGTGTTGCCGCAGCCGGTGAAGTCCACGTAACGGCGCGGCTCGCCGGGATCGAGGCGATAGAACGCGCTGTTGTCGATGCCCCGGAAGCACAACGTGGGGCCCAGGTGATCGCCCTCGGCGGTGTGGTTGTAGACCACGTCGAGTATGACCTCGATGCCGGCGCCGTGCAGCGCCTTCACCATGGTCTTGAACTCGGACAGCCGGCCGCTGGCGCAGTAGCGGTTGTCAGGCGCGAAGTATCCGATCGAGTTGTAACCCCAGTAATTGCGCAACCCCTTTTGCACCAGCCGCCGGTCGTCGACGAACGCATGCACCGGCATGAGCTCCACCGCCGTCACCCCCAGACGCTTCAAGTGCTCGACCACCGGCGCCGTGGCAAGCGCTGCATAGGTGCCGCGCAGCGCAGGCGGCACCATCGGGTGATTCATCGTGTAACCCTTGACGTGCAGTTCGTAGATCACCATCTGCTGCCAGGGCACGCGTGGCGGGCGGTCGTCACCCCAGGTAAATGCGGGATCGACCACGCGGCACTTCGGCATGCCTCGCGCCGAGTCGCGCCGGTCGAACGAGAGATCGGCCCGCTCGTGCCCGACGCGGTACCCGAAATGCGCATCGCTCCACGCGATCGCGCCGTCCAGCCATCTCGCATACGGATCGAGCATCAGTTTATTGGGATTGAACCTGTATCCGGCTTCTGGCCGGTACGGGCCGTGGACCCGGTATCCGTAGAGCAGGCCGGGCCGGGCCTCGGGCAGATAACAATGCCAGATCTGGTCGGTATAGTCCGTCAACGCGATGCGCTGAATCTCGCGCCTGCCTCTCTCGTCAAAGATGCACAGCTCGACCTTTTCAGCGTGCTCGGAAAACAGCGCGAAGTTGACGCCCTGGCCATCCCACGTGGCGCCCTGCGGGTAAGGCTGCCCGGGCCAGACTGCGGTGATCGGCGCGACCATGCCGTCTTCTCTTTCGCGTGCGTTACCTGTCCTCGCTGCCGGGCCCCGGCCACCAGCGCTCGAGGAGGCCGGCCGCCCACTTCTGGCCGCCGATGCCGAATGCGAGCGCAAGCGCGAACACCACGCCCGCGAGAATGATGAGGAAGCTCTGGCGGACGATCTCGCCACCCACCTTCACCTGGTCGAGCGCGATCAGCACCACGAACGCGAGTATCGCGTACTGGGCGAGCCGGCCGAGGAGCTCCGCATCCTGCACTCCGACGTTCCTGCAGTACGTGATGACCGTCTGGCCGATGAAACGCGCGAAATACGCGCCGAAGGCAAGGATCAGCAATGCCACGATCACCTTGGGCACGAACAGCACCACCTGACCCAGGAGATCGGTGATATAGGTCAAGCCGAGGCCGTTGAACGCGATGATGAGTGCCGCGAGGATCACCACCCAGTAGGCGAGCGCGCCGAAGATGTCGGTGGTGCTGCTCTCGATACCGCCCTGCTGGAGGAACGCTTCCATCCCCGCGCGCTCGGTGAGCACGTTGAAGTTCACCGCGCGCAGGGCCTTGACCACGGCGAACCGCGCCAGCCGCGCGAGCATCCACCCGACGGTCACCACCAGCAGCGCCAACGCGAGTTTCGGCAGAAACTGCCCGACCTCGTACAGCAAAGCGCGCACCGGTTCGAACAACATGTCAACCTTTTCCATAGCCACCTCCTTCCTGAGAGTGCCGCAAATTGCGGCGTTTCAGGCGAGCTCCGCCAGGGCGAGGATGCCCTGCAGCGGAATGCTCACCCAGCCCGGACGGTTGTTCAGTTCGTAACGCAGTTCGTAGAACGCCTTCTCCATCTCGAACAGATCGAGCAGCCGGTGCGCGCCCTCGAATGAGCCGTAGAACCCGCCGCCGCGCGCAGTCTCGTCGTAGGCCTTGAGAAACTCGCTCCGCACGGCGGTCTCCCAGCCGCGGGCGAGGGGCGCGAGCCGGATGGCGTCCTCGTTGGCCTGCACCGCGCGCCGCAGAGCGGTCCAGTGCGCGTAGTTGAACGATCGCAGCATGCCCGCCACGTCGCGCAGCGGCGAATGTTTTCCGCGGCGGTGTGCCAGTCCGCGCGCCGGCTCGCCTTCGAAGTCGATGATGAGGAAGTCGTTTCTTGCAAGCAGCACCTGACCGAGGTGGTAGTCGCCGTGGTAGCGGGTTTTCGATGTTCCATCCGCAGACGCGGTGCAGGCTTCGATTCGCGCCATCAGCTTTTCGCGCTGCTCCATCAGCGACTTCGCTTCGTTGCGGACAGGCAATGTCAGTTCACCACGACGTTGGCTGAGCAGTTCCAGTGTCGCCACTGCCTCCTCCTGCACGGTCCGGCGCCAAGCGACGAGATCCTCGCTTGTGACCGGTTCCGGATCAAAGTCGACGTTGCCAGTGTTCGCGCCAAGAGCCCGGTGCAGTTCGGCGGTGCGGATGCCGAGAGTGCGGATGAGCGAGAGGTAGGCGCCGTGCACATCCGCGGGCGGCGCCTTCGAGGGGTCCCGCCATTGCTCCAGGAAGCGTTCCAGATAATCGAGCGTGTAGCTCCAGCCGTCGCCCTGATTGGAAACATAGGCCTGCAGCAGCGCAAGTGTCGTCGGCGTCCCGTCCGCGCCGACGTAGTCCAGTACGCCGGCAAGCGGCACATAATTCGGAAACCGCGCCTGCTCAGTGAGAAAACGGCCCACCTCGACCTCGGGATTCACGCCGGAGCGCAGCCGCCGGTAACCCTTGAGAAAGAGGCGTTCACCCAGCGTGACGATCGTATTGCTGCTCTGCGTCTGCGGGCGGCTCGCGACGAGGGTGGCGAAATCCCCGCCCGCGAGTTCGGCGAAGACGCGCGTCGGTGTGAAACGCAGCACCCCCTGCGCCATACGTACCTCCTTCGCGGCGCCGATCGCTTCCACGAGCGCGCGGCAGAAGGCTTCATCGGCAAAGGCATCGCCCAGCACGCCGACATTCGACTGCTGCCTTACCCTTGCAACCGTCGCCGGCGTGAGCCCGCGCACGCGCTCCTCCTCGCCGTCCTCCCAGGCGAGCGCGAGTGGAACAAAGTACCTGGCCGGCTCCGCCGGTCCTTCGGTCTCGAGCAGCGTGATCAGCCACTGGTGTGGTCCGGACTGCCACAGAACGTGGTCGGCCAGCGCGGCGCGCTTCAACTTCTCGCCCTTGGCGGCGTACCAGCGCTGGGGCTCGAGGTAACGCGGGAGAATGTCGCGCTCGAATTGGGCGCGCACCCTCTCCGCCATACCGATTCGCCACGGCACCACGCGATCACGGAACAGGCTCATCCAGCCGTCGAACAGGACCAGGACCGGCAGGTCCTCGCGCACAAGGCGTTCTTCGTGCCACCCCGGCACTTCCACGTCGGCGGCGAGGCGGAACCAGTAAAAGCCGTGCGCGGGAAGGGTCAGCAGGTAAGGCAGATCGCCGACTGGCGGAAAGCTCGTGCGTCCCATCAACTCCACCGGCACGCGTCCGCGAAAGCGCGTCAAATCGAGCTCGACCGGCTGCGCGGATCGCGCCAGATTGGCGACGCACAGGATCGCCTCCTCCCCCAGTTCGCGCAGGTAGGCAAGGACCTTGCGGTTGCCCGGCCTGAGAAACATGAGCCGGCCGCGACCGAACCCCTGGCTCGTCTTGCGGATCGTAAGCATGCGCTTGGTCCAGTTGAGGAGCGACGACGGATCGCGTTGCTGTGCTTCGACATTGACGGCCTCATAGCCGTAAATCGGGTCCATGATCGGCGGCAGATAGAGCCGCTGCGGGTCAGCGTGCGAGAATCCGGCATTGCGGTCCGGACTCCATTGCATGGGTGTGCGCACGCCGTTGCGGTCCCCAAGGAAAATGTTGTCGCCCATGCCGATCTCGTCGCCGTAGTAGATGATCGGCGACCCGGGCATGGACAGCAGCAGGCTGTACATGAGCTTGATCCGGTCCAGATCGTTCTCCATGAGCGGGGCGAGACGCCGCCGGATGCCAAGGTTGATGCGCGCCCGCGGATCCGCGGCGTACATCTGATACAGGTAGTCGCGCTCCTTGCTCGTCACCATCTCCAGGGTCAGCTCGTCGTGGTTGCGCAGGAAGATCGCCCACTGGCAAATGTCGGGAATGTCGGGCGTCTGCTGCATGATTTCCACCACGGGATGCCGGTCCTCCTGCGCGATCGCCATGTAGATGCGCGGCATGAGGGGAAAGTGGTACGCCATGTGGCACTCATCGCCCTCGCCGAAGTACTCGCGCACGTCCTCGGGCCACTGGTTGGCCTCCGCAAGCAGCAACCGGCCGTGGTAATGCGTGTCAAGCGCGGCGCGGACCTGCTTGATCACGGCATGCGTTTCCGGAATGTTTTCGTTGCTGGTGCCCTCGCGCTCGCACAGGTACGGAATCGCATCGAGCCGGAATCCGTCGACCCCCATGTCCAGCCAGAAGCGCATGGTGCGGATCACCGCCTTCAGCACCCGGGGATTGGCAAAATTGAGGTCCGGCTGATGGCTGAAGAAACGATGCCAATAGTAGGCTTTGGCGACCGGATCCCACGCCCAGTTCGAAGTTTCGGAATCGGTGAAAATGATGCGCGTGCCCCGGTATTTCTGATCGGTGTCGCTCCATACGTAGTAGTCGCGCTTCGAGGAGCCGGAAGGCGCCCGGCGCGCCGCCTGGAACCACGGATGCTGATCCGAGGTGTGGTTGACGACGAGTTCGGTGATCACCCTCAGCCCGCGGCGATGGGCCTCGCGCAGCATCGAGCGGAAATCATTGCGCGTGCCATATTGGGGATGCACGTTGTGGTAGTCCGCGACGTCATAGCCGTCGTCCTTCAACGGAGACGGATAAAACGGCAGCAGCCAGAGCGTGTTGACACCCAGATCCCGGAGGTAATCGAGTTTCGACGCCAGTCCACGAAAATCGCCGATTCCGTCGTCGTTCGAATCGCAGAACGCCTTGACGTGAACCTGGTACACGACCGCGTCCTTGTACCAAAGGGCATCCGGGACGGCTGGCATCTCCCGTTCGGGCTGGATCTGTGGCGGAAGTGCCTGGGTAACGGGTTCGTTCATTCGATTTCGGCGCTCATGCAAAGTAATCGAAGTCCTGCTCGCGGTGCACCCGCCGCCGCACGCGGAACACGTGCGCCGGCACTCGGGCCGGGTCGAGTTGCACGAAATTGCGCGCGCCTTCCCACAGGTAGCGCGCCCCGGTGAGCAGGTCGTGCATCTGGTACGGGTGCTGCGCGTCGATGCCGAGCGCCGCAAGATCGAGATCGACCCACCCCGAATGCGTGTTTTTCGCGTCGAGATTGACCACGGTCACGATCGCATTGTCGCGCGCCTGGTCGATCTTGGCGTAGCAGATCAACTGTTCGTTGTCGGTGGGGAAAAAACGCAGGCTGTGGTCCGATTGCAGCGCCGGATTTTCGCGGCGGATGCGGTTCAGCAGCGCGACAAACGCGCGCAGGCTGTCGGGCCGCTCCCGATCCCAGTGCCGCAGCTGATATTTCTCGGAATCCAGGTACTCTTCGCTGCCGGACTCGCGCGGTGTGTTTTCCATCAACTCGTACGCCGGCCCATAGATGCCGTAGCTCGCGGCGAGCGTCGCCGCGAGCACGAGGCGCGCCATGAAGGCGGGGCGCCCGCCGAACTGCAGCGCTTCGGTGAGTATGTCGGGGGTGTTCGGCCACACGTTGGGGCGGAAGTACTCGCGGCCGGAGCCGTGCGCGAGTTCGGTGAAGTACTCGGTGAGCTCGTGCCTGGTATTGCGCCACGCAAAATAAGTGTACGACTGCGTGAATCCGAGCTTCGCCAGCCGGTGCATCACCTTCGGGCGCGTGAACGCCTCCGCCAGAAAGATGACCTCCGGATGGGCACCCTTGATTTCGGCAATGGCCCACTCCCAGAAGGCAAATGTCTTGGTGTGGGGGTTATCGACCCGGAAAATTTTCACGCCCTCGCCGATCCAGAAGTCCATCACGCTCTTCAGTTCCTGCCACAGGGCGCGCCAGTCATCGCTCTCGAAGTTGAACGGGTAGATGTCCTGGTAGCGCTTCGGCGGATTTTCAGCGTATTGCACGCGGCCATCGGGGCGCCAGCGGAACCATTGCGGGTGTTCCTTCACGTACGGGTGGTCCGGGGCGCACTGAAGCGCGAAGTCGAGCGCGATTTCGATGCCGTATCCATGCGCCGTGGCGACGAGCCTGCGGAAATCCCCGATCGTGCCGAGCGCCGGATGCACTGCCTTGTGCCCGCCCTCCGCCGCGCCAATCGCCCACGGGCTGCCGACGTCATCGGGGCCGGCGCCGAGCGTGTTGTTCTTTCCCTTGCGCATGCCGCGCCCGACGGGGTGAATGGGCGGCAGATAGAGCACGTCGAAACCCAGCTCCGCCACGTAGGCGAGCAGCGCCTCGCAGTCGTGGAACGTGCCGTGGCGTCCCGGCTCCGGCGCGCTCGAGCGCGGAAACATCTCGTACCACGTGCTGTAGCGGGCGCGCATGCGGTCGACGACGAGCGGCATGTCGGCCGGCCAGGTTGCGGCGAGTGCGAGGTCGGGGTAACGCGCCGCGAGTTGCGCCAGCTCGTCATCGAGCGCGACGGTACGAAGTTTCAAGGCATCGCCTTCCGTGGTCAGACGATGCGCCCACTCGTTCAGGCGTTTGCGATCCGCAGCCCTGGCACGCTCGGCCGCCTCCCGGATCAAACCGGCACCCACCTGCGCGGCGATGATCATATCCCCAGGGTCCTCGCGTCGCGCAAATTCGTTGCGCCACGACAGAAAATGATCCACCCACGCCGTGACGGTATACCGATAGCGCCCCGGGTTGTCCACGGTAAACGCTCCGCGCCAGCGGTCGTTGCCAACGTGCGTCATCTCCGTTTCCTGCCATGCGGGTGCGTCCTCGGCGCGCCAGCGCGCCAGTACGCGCAGCGCATCGTGCCCGTCGGTGAAGCAGTCCGCTTCCACCACCAAGGGCTCGTCGCAGGCGCGTTTCACGGCGAAGCGTCCGCCGTCCACCGCGGGGAACACCGCATCGATGACCGCACGCACTCGGCCATCGACCGGCGCGCCGTTTTTCCCGCGCTCAGGCATGCGGCCGCCGCTTCAGCACGACGATGGCAAGCGGAGGCAGAGTGAGGTTGAGCGACCAGGGGCGGCCGTGGGCGCCCACCGGGACCGCCTCGACTCCCCCCAGGTTGCCCCAGCCGGCGCCGTCATACTCGCGCGCGTCGCTGTTCAGGCACTCCCGCCACGCGCCGCCCCAAGGCGCGCCAACCACGTAATTGGTTCGCGGCACCGGCGTGAAGTTGCACGCGACGATCAGCGCCTCGCCACCCGCGCGCGGCTTGCGCAGAAAGGTGATCACGCTCATCTCCGCATCGTTGCAGTCTATCCACTCGAAGCCTTCGGGCGAAAAATCCAGCTCGAACAGCGCGGGCTCGGAGCGATAGAAGCGATTCAGATCCGCGATCCAGCGCTGCAGTCCGGCATGCTCCGGCAGGTCCGTGACCCACCACTCGAGTTCTCCGTCATGCGTCCACTCGCGCCGCTGGCCGAACTCGCCTCCCATGAACAGCAGCTTCTTGCCCGGGTGCGTCCACATGTATCCGTAGAGGGCGCGCAGGCCGGCGAACTGCTGCCACGTGTCGCCCGGCATCTTGCCCACGAGCGAACCCTTGCCATGCACCACTTCGTCGTGCGACAGCGGCAGCACGAAGTTCTCGTTAAACGCGTAGATCAGGGAGAACGTGAGGCGGCCATGGTGGTACCTGCGGTGGATGGGGTCTTCCCGCACGTAGGCGAGCGTATCGTGCATCCAGCCCATGTTCCACTTCATGCCGAAGCCCAGTCCGCCGAGATACGTCGGGCGCGAAACCATCGGCCAGGCGGTGGACTCCTCGGCGATCGTCACGGCATCGGGATGATCGCGGTAGACCGCCTGGTTGAGCGTCCTCAGGAATTCGACCGCATCCAGGTTCTCCCGGCCGCCGTAGCGGTTGGGAACCCACTCGCCTTCCCTGCGCGCGTAGTCCAGGTAGAGCATCGAGGCGACACCGTCCACCCGCAGTCCGTCCACGTGGTACCGGTCCAGCCAGAACAGCGCGGAAGAGAGCAGGAAGCCGCGCACTTCATTGCGGCCGTAGTTGAATATGCTCGAATTCCATTCCGGATGAAACCCCTGCTTGGGGTCGGCGTGCTCGTAGAGATGCGTGCCGTCGAAACAAGCGAGCCCGTGAGGATCCGTCGGGAAATGCGACGGCACCCAGTCGAGGATGACGCCGATGCCGTTCCGGTGAAGGTGATCCACCAGGTACATGAAATCCTGCGGGCTGCCGTAGCGCGCGGTCGGAGCGAAATATCCTGTCGTCTGATAGCCCCAGGAACCATAGAACGGGTGCTCGGTAAGCGGCATCAGCTCGACGTGCGTAAATCCCATCCTGAGGACGTAGTCCGCAAGCTCGTGCGCGAGCGCGCGGTAAGCGAGCGGTTCGCCGTCCCTGCGCCTCCACGATCCGGCATGGACTTCGTAGATCGCGATCGGCGCATCGAGTGCGTTGCGCGCGCGCCGCGCATCCATCCACCCGCCGTCGCCCCACTCGTACTCCAGCGTCCAGACGCGCGATGCGGTGTCCGGGGGCTGCTGCGCGCAGAACGCGAACGGGTCGGCCTTGTCGCAGACGGTGCCGCTGGCGCGCGAGAGCACACGGTACTTGTAGCGCGCACCGCGCTCCACATCGGCGACGACGCCTTCCCAGATTCCGGAGCCGTCATCGCGCACCTGCAGGACGTTGCGATCCGGATTCCAATCGTTGAACTCGCCGATCACCGAAACCGACTCTGCGTTGGGCGCCCAGACCGCGAATCGCGCGCCGCCCCCGTCACGGCCGCCCGCGGGGTGGCAGCCGAGCTTCTCGTGCAGCCGCCCGTGGCTGCCCTCCTTGAAAAGGTAGACATCGTGGTCCGTGAGGGAATCCTCCCGGCCTGCCGCGCCCGATCGCGAACGGGATTGCGTCACACGCCTCATGCGGCCCGATGCCTCAAACCGATATGTACTCGGCATGCGGTTCGTCGCCCGCGCCCGCCAGTCCCGGGAAAGCGCGCAGATCCTTCGCGATCGCCGCGCGCAGGAACGAGTCCACCCACCAGAACACGTCCTGCCTGCGGATCGACCGGCGCATGCCACGCATGCGCGCCTGCCGTTCCTCCTCGCCCATGCGGAACGCGCGATGAATCGCGTCGGCGACGCCTTCGACGTCATACGGGTTGACGAGAATCGCCCCGCGCGCGAGCTGCTCGGCCGCACCGGCGAACTCCGACAGGATCAGCGTGCAGTCCTCCTCGATGCTGCAGGCGCAATACTCCTTCGCCACCAGATTCATCCCGTCCCTCAGCGGCGTCACCAGCGCGATGTCTGCGGCGCGGTAATACGCGAGCAAATCGAGCCGCGACAGGCTGCGATAGACGTACCACACCGGCACCCAGCCTCCCGGATCCACGAAGCTGCCGTTGATTTTTCCGACCAGCTGTTCGATCTCGGTCTTCAAGTCGGTGTACTCGCGAATGTCCTCGCGGCTCGGCACCACCACCTGGATCAGCGAGATGCGCTCGCGCAACTCGGGATAGCGCGTCAGGACCGTGTGAAAGGCCTTCAATCGCAGCGGAATTCCCTTGGTGTAGTCGAGGCGATCGATGCCCAGTATCAGCTTGCGTTTGGGCAGCAGCTTGTGCAACTCGGCCGCCCGCGCGGCCACTTCGAGCGCGGATGCCTGCCCCATGAAGGCATTGAAGTCGATGCTGATTGGAAAGTGCCCGACCCGCACCCTGCGCCCGGCGGCGGCGACCTGTAGAACCTGTCCACGGCCTTCGATTTCCGTATCCTCCAGCAGCACCCGCACGCATTGCAGAAAATTGCGCCGGTCACGCGTGGTCTGGAATCCGATGAGGTCGTAGTGCAGCAGGGCTTCCAGCAGTTCCTTGCGCCAGGGCAACTTGAGGTAGATGTCGGGCGAAGGAAAGGGGATATGCAGGAAAAAACCGAGGCGCGATCTGCAGCCGAGCGCGCGCAGATCGGCAGCCACGTTCATCAGGTGATAGTCGTGCACCCAGACGAAGTCGCGGGGGCTCGCCGCCGCGTCCACGATCCGCGCGTACTTGCGATTGACCTCCCGGTAGGTGCGCCAGTAGGCCGGGTCGAAATTGCACAGCAGCTGCATGTCGTGGAAGAGCGGCCAGATGATCTCGTTCGCAAAACCCTCGTAGAAGTTGCGCACCTCCTCCGCCGTGAGCGGCACCGCCTGCAAGGTGTACCCCGCGTCCGCGCCCGCTGCCGCCAGTTCGGCGCTCAAGTCGGGCGCATCCTCGGCGCCGCCGGGCCAGCCTATCCACACGCCGCCGCGGTTACGCAGCACCGGTAGCAGCGCCGTTATCAGACCCCCGCCGCCCGCCTCGAGATGCCAGCGTCCATTGTCGCCGCAGCGGAATACGAACGGCAGGCGGTTCGATACCACGATCAGCCGATCCCGTCTTTGCGCCATGTTCCCCTTTCCATCGGCATTATCCACCAGCGCGCGCTGCCGGCGCGAACAAATGCGCCCGCTGACTGCGCCGACCCGGCGATTGCTCCATCCGCTGGCGCGAGTCTATACAATCCGCGATGATGCCCGGGAGCAGAACCTATCTCAATAATGGTCGCGTGATGCCCGTTATCGAGAGAGGTCCGATGTTTTTTCCGTGCCGGAGCAATGGCTTATAATGATAGAGGTGGCGCGGATGGCAGAAGTTCCCTGTGCGGCGGCGCTTTGGGCAGCGTTGAGCGGTCGGCGCGCTTGAAGAATATTGTCGGCTGCACGCGACGCCGCCGATAACCCAACGATCATGCCCGGAACCACCTATCAGATCGAAGTCAATCCCCGCTTGCCGGAGCGCCTCGCCCGGCTCGAGGATCTCGCGAACAATCTCTGGTACAGCTGGAACCGCCCCACGCGGGCGCTTTTCTCCGGTCTGCACCCGGCGCTGTGGCACGCGGTAGGCCATAGCCCCAAGGCATTCCTCAAACGCGTCGATCAACGGCGCCTCAATGAAGCGAAGGACGATCCGGCATTTCTCGGCTCGTACAACCGCGTGCTGTCAGCATTCGACACCTATCAAAGCGGTCCGGTACGAAGCAACCACACGGGACTCGGGGAGCACGATCTCATCGCGTACTTCTGCGCCGAGTTCGGCTTCCACGAGAGCCTCCCGATCTACTCCGGTGGACTCGGCATCCTGGCCGGCGACCATTGCAAGGCGGCGAGCGACATGCGGCTTCCGTTCGTGAGCGTGGGGCTGCTCTACCGCCAGGGTTATTTTCGCCAGACGATCGACAGCCAGGGCAACCAGGAGGCGATCCACACGGACTCGGATTTCGAGGACCTGCCCATCACCGCGATCGGACGCCCCGGTGGCGGCGATCTGTGCGTCCCCGTGGAACTGCCCGGTCGCACCGTGCTCGCGAAGGTATGGCAGGCGCACGCGGGGCACGTGAAGCTGTACCTGCTCGACACCGATCTGGAAGAGAACCGGCCACATGACCGCGATATCGGACACCGCCTCTACGGCGGCGATCGGACGACGCGGATCGAGCAGGAAATGATCCTCGGCATCGGCGGCGTGCGGGCGCTGCGTGAACTCGGTTTGAGCCCCACCGTCTGGCATATCAACGAGGGCCATCCGGCGTTCCAGGTCCTGGAGCGCATCCGCGCGCTCACCCGCGATGGACTCGACTTCGCGAGCGCGCTGGAGACGGTCGCCGCGAACACCGTATTCACCACGCATACCGCCGTGCCGGCGGGCCACGATCACTTCGACGCGGAAATCATCCAGCGCTATTTCGAGTCCTGTTGCGGCGATCTCGGGATCGCCATGGATCAGTTGCTCGCGCTGGGGCGCGTGGGAGAGTCGCAGGACTTCAACATGACCGCTCTCGCCGTCAGGGGATCCCGCTTCCACAACGGCGTAAGCCGGATTCATGGCAGCGTCTCGGCCGGCATCTGCGCGCCGCTATGGTCGCAGATCGAGCCCGAAGAGAATCCCGTGGGCTACGTCACCAACGCGGTGCACGTGCCGACGTTCCTGGCAACCGACTGGCACGATCTTTTCGACAGCTATCTCGGTCACGGCTGGAGCGAACGCCTCACGGATGCCGCGTGCTGGTCGCGCGTGCACTCGATCCCGGACCACCTGTTCTGGAGCGTGCGCCAGTCGCTCAAGTCGCAATTGCTCTACCTGGTGCGCCATCGTATCGCCGAACGCATCAGGCGTAATCACGGTTCGGAAGCGCATCTCGACCGCCTGCTGCGGCTCGCGGACCCCGACAACCCCAACATCCTGACCATCGGCTTCGCGCGCCGCTTCGCGACCTACAAGCGGGCAACCCTGCTCTTCAATGATCTGAAGGCACTGCGCGAAGTGGTCTCCGACCGGGAGCGGCCGGTGTTGTTCATCTTCGCCGGCAAGGCGCACCCCGCCGACCAGCCCGGCAAGGACCTGATTCGCCAGATAGACGAGATCTCCCAGCTGCCCGAATTCGAGGGCCGCATCCTGCTCGTCGAGGGCTACGATCTGCACTTCGCGCGCCGGCTGGTTTCCGGCGTGGATGTCTGGCTCAACAACCCGACCTACCCGATGGAAGCCTCCGGCACTTCCGGCATGAAGGCAGGCATGAACGGCGTCATCAACCTGTCGGTGCTCGACGGCTGGTGGGAAGAAGGCTATGACGGCAGCAACGGCTGGGCGATCAAGCCGGCCACGGGTGCGCCCAGCGCGGAGCGCCGCGACCAGGACGAGTTGCGTTCCCTGTACGAGCTCCTGCAGGATTACGTGATTCCCCTCTATTACAACCGCGGCCCGGCCGGGTACTCGGCCGGCTGGGTCGGCATGGCCAAGCGCTCGCTGGTGACGCTCCTGCCACGCTTCAACACCGCTCGGATGCTGAGCGAGTATCTGGCGCGCTTTTACGTGCCGGCTGCGAAGCAGGGCCAGCGCTACGTGCAGCAGGCATACGGTGGCGCGCGCGAGGTGGCGGCATGGAAGGCCAAGGTGCGCGCAGCGTGGAACAACGTATCGGTGCGGCGGCATGACGAGGCGCTGCGCCGCATCCGGTTTGGCGAGGCGATGCAGGCCGCGGTGGCCGTCAATCTCGACAACCTCGCGCCGTCTGACGTCGTGGTCGAGATGTTGATCGGCCGGCCCGGCCACCTTGCTGAGGATCGCGTGCGTTCCTACCGGCTGCAGCACGCAGGACCCGCAGGCGGCGGCAAGGAGCATCTGTTCGTGGCGGAGCTCACGCCCGAGCTGTGCGGCAAACTCGAATATCGCATCCGCGTCTATCCGCATCACGAGCTGCTCACCCACCGGTTCGAGATGGGCATGATGCGGTGGCTGTAGCCCTCTGCCGGCCGTGGGCCCGATAGATTCCCAGGCAACGCGGGTTGCATGACTTCCAGAGAACCGCCCCGGGTGCTGTGCGTGACCCCGGAGCTTGCGCCATGGGCGAAGAGCGGCGGCCTGGGTGACGTCTCCGCAGCGCTCCCGGTGGCGTTGCGCGCGAGTGGCGTCGACGCGCGCCTCCTGGTGCCGGCTTATCCGGGACTGCGTGCCGCCTGCAAAGGGGCACGGCCGGTCGCCGCTGATCTGCACTTCGATGGTGACTTCGCTCCGGCACGGCTGCTTTTCGCTGAGTTGCCCGCAACGGCGCCGCTCTTCCTCATCGATTGTCCCCCCTGTTACGAGCGCCCCGGCGGCGTCTATCAGGACGGGCAGGGCCGTGACTGGCCTGATAACCACCTGCGGTTCGGGCTCCTTTCCCGCATCGCGGCGCTGCTCGGCAGCGCGGATACCCCTCTCGACTGGATGCCGGATGTCGTGCAGTGCCACGACTGGCCGGCGGGGCTCGCGCCCGCCTACCTCAACTTTGCGCGCCCGCCCCGCAGTGCGAGCCTGATGACGATCCACAATGCCGCGTTCCAGGGCATCTTTCCGCCTGCCACGTTGTCCGCACTCGGGCTGCCCCCGCAAGCATTCTCGAGCGAAGGCGTCGAGTACTACGGCAATCTATCGTTCCTGAAGGCCGGCATCCATTACGCCGACAGGATATCCACCGTGAGCCCGACCTACGCGCGGGAGATCCAGACGCCCGAGCTGGGCTGCGGCATGGACGGTCTGCTGCGGCACCGCAGCCCGCACCTCTCGGGCATCCTCAACGGCATCGACACCACTGTGTGGGACCCGGCAACCGATCCCCTGCTGGCGCAGCGCTACGACGCCGCCCACCTCACTCGCAAGCGCGCCAACAAGCTCGCGTTGCAGGCACGCTTCGGATTCGAGGTGTACGAAGAGATCCCGCTGCTCGGGGTCGTGAGCCGGGTCGTGCAGCAGAAGGGGCTCGACCTGCTCGCGCAGATCGTGCCCCGGCTTGCAGCGCATCCCGTGCAACTGGTCGTGCTCGGTGCAGGCGAACCGGAGCTCGAGCGCGTGTGGCGCGCGCTGGCGGAAGAATATCGGCGGCAGGTCGCGGTAACGATCGGCTACGACGAAGCGCTTGCCCACGTGGTCGAGGCGGCGGCCGACATCTTCGTCATGCCCTCGCGCTTCGAGCCGTGCGGCCTGAACCAGCTCTACAGCATGCGCTACGGCACGCCGCCCGTGGTGCGCGCGACCGGCGGGCTTGCCGACACCGTTACCGACTGCAACGCCCATACTCTCGCGGACGGAACCGCGACCGGCTTCGTATTTCACGAGCCCACGGGAGCCGCATTGTACGGGGCGATCGATCGGGCGCTCGCAGCACGCAACGATTCGGCGGCGTGGCGCGCGCTGCAGTTGAATGGCATGCGCAAGGACTTCAGCTGGCAGGCCCCGGCCCGGCGTTATGCAGAGCTGTATTACGCCCTTATCGCGGAGCGGACAGCGCCCGGGGGTTCGTCCCCTGCCGACTGATCCGCTGCGGCAATCGCCTTGCTCTCGGCCTGGCGCCCCGCGTGGCCGCGCAACGCTCAGCGGGCAGCCTTTAACGAACCAGTACCACGTGCACACGGTACGGCCCGTGTGCGCCCAGTGTCAAAGTCTGTTCGATGTCGGCGGTGCGCGACGGGCCCGACACGAAATTCACCGCGCGCGGCGGCATACCGTGCTCTTCACGCACGAGCGCCCATGCGTCCTCCATCGTATGCACGATGCAATTCGCCCGCACCAACGCGATGTGCGTCTCCGGAAGCAGGCTCGCCGCCGCCGGCGTGCGCGGGCCCGAGAGCAGCAGCAGCGTTCCGGTTTCGGCGATGGCGCAGTATGCGCCGGTGATGCCGACGAGATCGTCGCCGCGCGCCGCACGCGTCTCGACCACGAGACCCGCTTCCTGCCATGGGAGACTGGATAGTTCAGGCCAGCAGACGGCCGTGAGCGGCAAGGCCTGCCCGCGAAGATAATGCGCCACTGCCCGCGGCGCGTCCTCGATCGCGCCGACGTCCTCATAAGTGCTCGATAGCGCGAGCACCCGTTCGCGAAACCGCACGGCGGGATCCCAATCGAGGCTCGGGCAGGGACCTGGCGCGCGCGCGCCGATGTACGACGCGACCACAGCGCGCTCCTGCGGACTCGCCACCGGCGCTTTTCCCTGTGCGGCGCGGATCCGGCCCAGGATGCGGTCGCGAGCGCTCATGAGCTGACGAGAGACGACAGACGAAAGACGAAAGACGACGTTCGCTTCACTTGATCTCTCCACTCTCTTCTCTCGTCGCTCCCCTCCTGGCGTACAAATCCCTGAAAGTTCTGCCCTCCGGCGCCGGCAGATCCCGGCCCCCGGTCCATCCGCCCGCAAACGGCAGGCTGTGGACCAATTTCTCCCTGCCGCCGATCCATGCGAGGATTTTCGCTGCGATACGCGCGGCGAACGCATAGAGCGCTGGACGCTGTGCGATCCGTCCCCAAAGCGCGAGCCCCATTCTTTCCGCCGCCGGGCGCAGCCGGCGCTCGAACTGTTGCTCGCGAAGCTTGCGCAGAAGTTCGGGCAACGGAATCTTCACCGGGCACACGACACCGCACTGATTGCACAGGGTCGCCGCGTGCGGGAGATCGAGCGCGTTTTCGAGCCCGACGTAACTCGGCGTCAGCACCGACCCCATGGGTCCGGGGTACACCCACCCGTAGGCGTGGCCGCCAATGCTCTGGTACACCGGGCAGTGATTCATGCAGGCGCCGCAGCGGATGCAGCGCAACATCGGCTGCAAATCCGTGCCGAGGAGCCGGGTGCGTCCGGCGTCCACCAGGATGACGTGAAAATGCTCCGGACCGTCGCTCTCGTCCTTGCCGCGCACCCCGGTCGTCAGCGAAATGTAGTTGGTCACCGCTTGCCCCGTGCCGTGGCGCGGCAACAGGCGCAGGAGCGTCGCGACATCCTCCAGCGTCGGCACCACCTTCTCGATGCCGGTGATCGCGACGTGCACGCGCGGCAGCGTGGTGACCATCCGGCCGTTGCCCTCGTTGGTCACGATCAGCGTCGAGCCGGTCTCCGCGATGAGGAAATTCGCGCCGGTGACCCCCATGTCGGCCGCCAGAAACCGGGGACGCAGCATGAGCCGCGCTTCGCGCGTGAGTTCCGCGATGTCTGACTTGCGCGGCTGGCCGTGCTTTGCCGCGAACAGGTCCGACACCTCGTCCCGGCTCTTGTGCACCACCGGTGCCACAATGTGCGACGGATGCTCGTGCGCAAGCTGCAGGATGTACTCGCCGAGATCGGTTTCGACGACTTCGTAACCGGCTGCTTCCAGCGCATCGTTGAGCCCGCACTCCTCGGTAACCATCGACTTCGACTTCGCGATCCGGCGCACACCGTGGCGCGCTGCGATTTCGCACACGATGCGGTTCACGTCGGCCGCGGTCTCGGCCCAATGCACTATCGCGCCGCGCGCCGTCGCGTTGTTCTCGAATTCCTCCAAGTACCGATCGAGGTGCGCGAGCGCCCGGTCGCGTATCGCCGCAGCCGCGTCGCGTATGTCCTCGAAGTTGTCGAGTTCGGCAATGCGGTCAGCGCGCCCCTTGACGAAGTTACCTTGCAGCTTCCGGAGCGCGGCCTGCAATCGGGGATCGGTGAGCTTGACCCGCGCCGTCTGCTTGAACTGCGAAGAAGTGACCTGCATGGATTACCACAAGGATGAAGGATGAAGGATGAAGGATGAATTGCCCCCAACACTTCTGCGTTCTCTCTTCCGCCTTCTGCGTTTCGCCTTGATCATCGTGCTGCTCCCGGTGTCACACGGCCGACACTGCGGCGGGTGTTTCGCCGCGCCGCGCGGGTATGTCATGTCATCCGTCATGCGTCGCCCGTGCCGGCGAGCACTTCCGCCACATGCCATACCCGGGTTTCGATGTCGCCGCGCCGCCGCAGCCGGCCTTCGATGTTGAGCATGCAGCCGAGATCGCCGAGCACCACGGCGTTCGCCCCGCTCGCCGCGATGTTCGCGCACTTGCGTTCGGCGATGTGCGAGGAAATGTCCCCGAACTTGACCGCAAACGTGCCGCCGAAGCCGCAGCAAGTTTCACATTCCTCCATCTCCTTGACGACGAGGCCCGGCACCCTGGCCAGCAGTGCGCGCGGCTGCGCCTTGACTCCCAACTCGCGCAGTCCCGAACAGGAATCGTGATACGTGACTGTCCCCCGGAAGACACCGGGCACGCGTTCGAGCTTGACCACGTTCACCAGGAAGTCGGTGAGTTCGTAGGTGCGATCGCACAAACGTTCGACCCGTCCCAACGCCGCCGGATCGTCCGCAAACAAATCGGGATAATGCGTGCGGATCATGCCGGCGCACGATCCCGAGGGCGCGACGACGTAATCGCATTCTTCGAACTCTCCGAGCACCTTGCGCGCGAGCGCCAGTGCCGACTTCCGATCTCCCGAGTTGTAGCCGGGCTGGCCGCAACAGGTCTGGGCGCGGGGCACGACGACATCACAGCCGGCCGCTTCGAGCAGTCTCAGCGCCGCAAATCCGATGCGCGGACGCATCAGATCGACGAGACAGGTGACGAACAGCGCGACTTTCACCGAGGTAGAACCTGTCTCAAATTCGGTCACCTCCTCCGGGTGATCGGGCCACTATCCTGGAAACCATCTCGCCCCGCATTCATAATTCAGCATTCATCATTCCGCATTGTCCTTCAGGCCATGCCGATCGGCTCCGGCAGGTCCTCGCGCACCTTTCCCGGCCGCGCGCGCATCATGGCGTGGAGTTCCTTGCGCACGGCAGCATAGCCTGGATCGTCGAACAGATTGTTCATTTCACCCGGATCATTGGCGAGATCGTAGAGTTCACCGGCGCCGGATTCCAGCTCGAACGTGCACTTGTGCGTACGGGTGCGCACGGTTCTCAGCTTGAGCGGCACCCCGCAGCGCGAGGGATGCACGTGCCACTCGCTCCAGGCGAGGTCGCGTGTTTCCGCATCGCCACGGAGCAGCCGCACAAGGCTGCGGCCCTGCAGCGCCCGCGGCGCCGATTCTCCAGCCGCATCGTAGAACGTCGCCGCGAGATCCAGCGTCGACACCGGCTCGGCGATCGCTGCGCCCTTCGCAACTCCGGGTCCGCGCGCCACCATCGTCACGCGCAGAAGATCCTCGTAGGGCGTCGGGCCTTTCAGGTAGAGCCCGTGATTGCCCAGCATCTCGCCATGATCGGTGGTATACACCACCAGCGTATCCTCCGCGATCCCCAGATCGTCGAGCGCCGTGAGAATGCGGCCGACGTTGTGATCGATGAGCGAGATCATGCCGTAGTAGTTGGCGGTCATCTCCGCCAGTTGCGCGTCGCTCTGGTCGGGCACGCGCGAGCCTTCGGCGCGGAACTTGAGCATCTCCGGATCGGTGAGCTGCGGCTTGTTCTCGAGCGACGCCTTGTGCCACCACGGACGGCGCCCCAGGTCGCGCACGCGATGCGCCGGCAGGACCATGTCCTTCGGGTCGTACATCCGGCTCCACGGTTCGGGGCAGTCGAACGGGTGGTGCGGGTCGGGAAAAGACACCCAGGCGCAGAACGGTTGTCGCGTGTCTCTCTGCCGCACGAGCCAGTCGATGGCGCGGTCGCCGGCCCAGGTGGTGTTGTGCCAGGCAACCGGGAGCGCGGAATACCAGGTCTGTGCCGCGCCGGTGCCGGCGCGGGTGTCCTGCGCCCAGCGCTTGATGCCTTCCTCGTCGCTGCCGCGCGCCACCAGCCATCTTTCATAATGACCCACCGGCGGGCGTTCGAGCTTGCGCGTGCGATGAAGATGACCCAGGACACACAATTCGACATGCTCGAATCCCATATACGGGCCGAACCAGTTCGGCCCGTATTGCGCCTGGCTCTTGTTGCATTCCGGTGTGCCGGTCGGCGCGAAGGTCGATTTGGTCGAGAAGTGCGCCTTGCCGATGAATGCCGTCTGGTAGCCTGCGCGCGCCAGCGTGCCTGCGAACCCCTGCTCACCAACCCGTGGATCGAGATCGACACCGTTGTCCCATACGCCGTGGGTCAGCGGCAGCAGCCCCGTCAGGATCGACGCGCGCGAGGGCTGGCATACGAGGTTGGGCGTGATGCACGCGGCAAAGCGCGTGCCCGCGCGTGCAAGGCCGTCGGTATGCGGGGTGCGGATGCGCGGGTTTTCGAAGCCATTGCAGTCCGCGCGCTGCTGGTCCGACGTGATGAGCAGGATATTGGGACGCTTCGCGCTCATACGATCTCCCTCGATCCGGAAAAGTCGGCGATTCCTCGCATCAGCCGGCTTTCCAGAAGGCCCGCGCGCATCGGCGCGGATTACTTCTCACCAAGTCCGGCTTCCTTGGCGGCTTTCGCCCAGATGCGGGTTTCAACGCTCATGCGCCGCCCCATCTCCTCTGGCGATCCACCCACCACATCCAGGCCGGTATTGAACAACCGCTGCACGATCTTGGGATCCGAGAGCGCCTTGTTGAAGGCGGCCGAAAGCCGGGCCACGACCCCGTCCGGAACGCCCTTGGGCGCAACCGCGCCGAACCACTGTGACATGTCCATGTCGGGAAATCCCAATTCGGCAAGCGTTGGCACGTCGGAAAGCGCCTTGGCGCGCGCCCGGGACGTCACCGCGATCAGCCTGATCCTGCCCGCCTTCGCCTGTGGCACGAGGGGTGCGGAGCCGAGCACGGCGACCGGTACCTGCCCACTCACCAGGTCCACGACCGCCTGACCGCCGCCCTTGTACGGGACGCCCACCATCTTCACTTTGGCCATCTGCAAGAACACGCCGGCGGCAACGGCCTGGGTGCCGGTCGCGGATGACAGCGCATACGAGATTTCCCCGGGCCGCGCCCTGGCCGCCTTCAAGAGGTCGGCGATGGATTTCCACCCGGGCGCGGGATGAACCGCGATCACGATCGGCTGGTTGGTCAGGATCGTGACCGGGCGCAGGTCACGTTCGGCCCGGTAGGACAGCGACGGTCTCAACACCGGCTGGTAGAAGGACGAATCGGACCCGATGACGATGGTGTGTCCATCCGCGGCGCCGCGGATGAGCGTCTCGATGACGATGCTTCCTGCGCCTCCGGGCCGGTTCTCGATTACTACCGACTGCCCGAGTTCCTTCGATACGATGTCGCTCACGATCCGCGCGGACACGTCCGTCGTCCCGCCTGGCGCGAAACCGACCAGCACGCGAATCGGCCGCGTCGGCCAGCTCTGCGCAAACACCGCGGAATACAGTCCGAAGATCAGTACCGCAAGCGTGAATTTTCTCGTCATTGATCTCACCCCGAAGCCCAGGCTACCGAAGCAATCGACATGCCAAGCGCTTTGCGCTGGCACTTCGCGCGCATCACTTCTTGTCAAGGGCGTACCGGACATTATCGCAGAAAGCCCACCCGCCGCCGTGCTAGGATGCGCTTGATCCGTCGCTCACCACGATCCTCATGGCGCAACGCCGAAAGTCTTCATCGCCCAACATCGTTCTGATCCTCGCCGATAACCTCGGCTGGGGTGAGCTGGGTTGCTATGGCGGTGGAATTCTTCGCGGCGCGCCCACGCCGCGCATCGACGCGCTTGCGGCGGAAGGCCTGCGGCTCACCAACTTCAACGTCGAGAGCGACTGCGTGCCGACGCGCTCCGCGCTCATGACCGGGCGGCACCCGATCCGTACCGGCGCGCTGCAATCGGTGCCCGCGGGCTTGCCGCAGGGCATCGTCCCGTGGGAGATCACGCTCGCGCAACTCATCTCCGGCCAGCATTACGCCACCGCCATCTACGGCAAGTGGCATCTCGGCGACCGTCCCGGGCGCTATCCCACCGAGCGCGGCTTCGACGAATGGTTCGGCATCCCGCGCACCACCAACGAGAGCATGTTCACCGCATCTCCCAGCTTCGACCCCACGGTGGTGCCCATGCCGTACGTGATGGAGGGGCGCCACGGCGAGCCTGTGAAGAACGCCGTCGTCTATGACCTGGAGATGCGCAGGAAGATCGACTCGGAGCTGGTGACACGCACGATCGATTTCATGCGCCGGCAGGTGAAGGCGCAGAAATCCTTTTTCGCCTACCTGCCGCTCACGCAATTACACTATCCCACCATCCCGCACCATGAATTCGCGGGGCGCACCGGCGCCGGGGATTTCGCTGACTCAATGGTGGAAATGGACCACCACGTTGGACAGATTCTGGATGCGCTTGACACATTAAGGATTACGACCGACACGCTCGTAATCTTCGCAAGCGACAACGGACCCGAGTTTCGCCGCCCATGGCGCGGCACCGCGGGTCCGTGGCGAGGCACCTATCACACGGCGATGGAAGGTGCATTGCGTGCGCCGTTCCTGATCCGCTGGCCGGGCGAGATTTCCGCGGGCGGCGTGTCGAACGAGATCGTGCACGTCGCCGACCTTTATGCGACGCTCGCGCGCATCGTTGGCGCCAGTGTTCCCGCGGACCGGCCTCTCGATGGCGTGGACCAGCTCGATTTCTTCCGCGGCTGGCAGGCGAAATCGAACCGTGAAGGCTTCGTCTATTACATCAAGGACGAACTGCGCGCAGCGAAGTGGCGTGACTGGAAGATGCACATCGTGTGGGAGCCCGAACCCAACACGGGACCGAACCACCTCGAGACGCCATGGATCTTCAACCTCGTCCAGGACCCCAAGGAGGAAACCGACGTCGGAACCCAGGCAAGCTGGGTGCGCCGGCCCCTGCGCGTACTCATCCATGAATTCCAGCAGAGTCTCAAAATTCACCCGCCGATACCGCCCGGTGCGCCGGACGATTACGTGCCCGCCGCCTCGAAGCCCCAATCATGACGCTCTCCCTCCCGTCCCGCTCCGCCAAGCCGCGCACGCGCGGCATCACCTCGATGATCGACTTCGGTCCGGATACTTTCGGCTGGACCGGCGCGCCCGAGGGCATCCGCAACGTACTGGAGGCGTGCGCCGAATACATCGACTACGCCAAGATCTATGCGCTCAATGCGTTGTTGCTGCCGCCGGAAATCGTCAAGGCCGCAGCACGCACCTATCGCGATTACGGCGTGACCCCGTTCGCCGGCGGCATTCTCTTTGAGTACGCGTGGCAGAAGAACGAACTCGACGGCCTGGAACGGCTGCTGCTCGACCTCGACATCGGCGGACTGGAAATCTCCGAGAACTACGTCTCGCTCACACCCGACGAGCGCGCCCGCATGATCGAGCGCTTCCGCAAGCGTGGCATCTACATCAAGTACGAGTTCGGCCGCAAGAATCCGACCGAACCACTCGCGATCGACGAACTGGGCGCGGTCGTCGAAGCCGTCGGACGCCATGGTGTCGAGCATCTGATTGTCGAACAGAGCGACTTCGACATGCTGGTGGCGGCGCGGCCCGACGCGATTTCCGCGCTCAAGGCGCAACCGTGGTTCGACCGCCTGCTGATCGAGGCCGATCCCTACCGCTTCCCGCAGCAGCACGCCGATCTGGTGAAAACCTTCGGCCCCGAAGTCAATCTCGCCAACATCACGCCGGGACAGGTGCTGCGCCTGGAAGGATTCCGCCGCGGCATCGGGCGCGCGGTGGATTACTCGATCATCGCACGTTAGGAATTTGCCGCCCTTCGTTCCGACAAATTCCTTACGCAAACCACGCCCGAAGCAAGGGCGAGACGATAACGGAAGTAAGCGTACGACCCCGCTCGGCTCTGCAGTGGTGGCCGCCCAACGAGACGTGGTGCTATTTCCGCACGGCTGCGACAGGATCAAGGCCAGTCCATCCGCCGCCCAGCGCCTTGACGAGATCGGCGACCGCCGCGCGCTGGGCGCGCAGCGCCTCCAGGCGGTTCAGTTCCGCGCCGAGCAGGTTGCGCTCGGCGTCGAGTACCTCGAGCTGGCTGACGAGCCCGTTTTCATAGCGGATGCGGGCAAGGCGCAGCGCGTCCCTCAGGGCCGCAGCACGCGCGCTTTCAGCCTCGAAGATTTCCCGGGAGCGGGTCTGCGCGGCGAGCGCCTGGCGCACTTCGCGGAAAGCTTCCTGCAGCGTGTTCTGATACTGCGCGAGCGCCTGGCGCTCGCGAGCCTCGATCGCCTCGATCTCGCCGAAGAGCCTTCCGCCCTGGAAGATCGGCTGCGCGAGCGCAAACGCGAGCTGCCAGATGCGCGAAGGACCCGAAAGGAGATCCGCGAGCGCCGCGCTTTCACTGCCGAGATAGCCGGTCAACGTGATGCGCGGGAACAGCGCCGCACGCGCCGCGCTGATGCGCGCATTGGCGGCAATCAGGCGTTGCTCGGCCGTGACGACGTCCGGCCGCCGCAGCAACAGGTCCGC
This sequence comes from Betaproteobacteria bacterium RIFCSPLOWO2_02_64_14, assembly GCA_001770325.1. GTDB lineage: Bacteria > Pseudomonadota > Gammaproteobacteria > Burkholderiales > SG8-41 > DSOT01. The sequence goes on along the minus strand of MEQT01000085.1, from coordinate 15,720 downwards.
GGGCAAGCCCTCGGGCACGACCGGCGCCGGCGGCTCGCCGCGTTCGGGCGGCCGCGCGATGGCATCCTCGGTGATGCCGCGCGGACTGCGGCCGAGCAGCACCGCGAGCGCCGCTTCCTCGGCAGTGCGGCTGCGCTCGAGCGCCGGCAGTTGCGCGCGCGCCGCCGCCACTTCCGCTTCCAGCTGCCGCAGGTCGAAGTCGCCGATGAGCCCCGCCTGCTGCCGGATTGACTGCAGCCGGAGATTGTCCTCGCGCAGGGCCAGCGAGCGACGGGTCGCCTCGATCTGCGCGTCGAGCGCGAGCAGCCCGAAATAAGAACGCACCGTGTCGGTCACGAGCGAAATGCGCACCGTCTCCTGCGCAGCCTCGCTTGCAAGGAGATCGGCGTAGGCGGCCCTGCTGGCGCTGCCCAGACGCCCCCACAGGTCAATTTCGTAAGCGATGTTGATCTGTGCGCGGTAGGTGTTGCGCTCGATGGGGATGCCGGGCGGCGGCGGAAACGACGAGCGCTCGGACGAGCGCAGGCGGTCGCGTTGCGCGGTGGCGTCCACTAACGGCACGAGCGCGGCATCGGCCACGCGTGCCAACGCGCGCGCTTCGGCAAGGCGTGCCGCCGCCAGCACGAGGTTCTGGTTGTGCGCGAGCGCCTCGTCGACGAGCTTGTCGAGCGACGGATCGCCGTACAGCGTCCACCACCTATCGCCGGTTGCGCTCATACCCTGGAAGGGAACGTCTTTCCAGGCCGCCGGAAGTTCCGATGTAGGGCGCTCGTACGCGGGACCGACCGCGCAACCGGCGATTAGCGCCGCAGTGGCGGCGAAAGCAACAAGTCTAGCCCGCATCGCCGCCTCCCGTCGCCAGGGGGTGGTGGTGCGGCGTGCGGGCTGCACGCTGCGCCGTTTCACGGTGATGCCGGACCTCGTCCTCGATCTCGACCGTCGACCGCGCATCCGAGAGCTTGCGGTCCACGATCATCTTGAAGAACCACGGGATGAAAAAGATCGCGAGGAACGTCGCCGCCAGCATGCCGCCCATCACGCCGGTCCCGGCCGAGTGGCGTGCCCCGGCTCCGGCACCAGTCGAAAGCGCAAGCGGCATGACCCCGAGGATGAACGCGAGCGAGGTCATGAGGATTGGCCGGAAACGCAGCCGGGCGGCCTCGATCGCGGCGGCCGAGGTGGTGAAGCCCTCGTGTTTCTTCAACACCGCGTACTCGACGATCAGGATCGCGTTCTTCGCCGCCAGGCCGAGCAGCGTCACCAGCCCGATCTGGAAATAGACGTCGTTGGAGAGCCGGGCGATGCCGGCAAGCGGTGAGAGCAGCCCCTGCAGCCATGGCACGCCCTGCGCCAGGTGGTACGGCATCGGCAGCAGATTATTGATGCCGATCGCAGCCAGCGCGCCGAACGTCCCGAACGGCAACGCGAGCAGCACGGCGAGCGGCAGCGACCAGCGGTCGTACTGCGCGGCGAGGATGAGGAACACCATGAGCGCCGCGAGACCCAGCGCGAGCAGCGACGTGCCGCCGGAGCGCTTCTCCTGGAACGAGGCGCCGCCCCAGTCGAAGCTGAATTCCGGCGGCAGCGTCTCGCGCGCGATCTTCTCCATGCGCTCGATCGCCTGGCCCGAGCTGTAGCCGGGCTGTGTCGAGCCGAAGATCTTCACCGCCGGGAGATTGTTGAAGCGTTCGAGCGAATCCGGACCGGATGAGTAGTTCACCTTCGCGAGCGAGGACAGCGGCACCATGCGTCCCTGATCCGAGCGCACGTACACCGCGCCGACATCGTCGGGTCGCTTGCGGTAAGCGGGTTCGGCCGACATCAGCACCTGCCAGGTGCGGCCGTATTTGTTGAAGTCGTTGACGTAGAATGTGCCGAGCGTCGCCGCGAGCGTGTTGTAGAGTTCGTCCACCGGCACGCCCAGCGTCTTCGCCTTCTCGCGGTCGGTCTCCACGTAGAGCTGCGGCACATTGGCGCGCCATAGCGTGTTGACCTGCCCGAACATCGGATCCTTGGCCACCGCGCCGAGCAACTGTTGCGTCACTTCGAAGAGCCGTCCGGCACCACCCTCGCCACGATTCTGCAGGTAGAACTCGAAACCGCCGGCATTGCCAAGGCCAAAGATCGGAGGCGGCCCGAAGGCGAGCACCAGAGCCTCCTTGATGTGCGCCGTCTTCATGAAGAACTCGCCCACGAGCTGCGGCGTCGCGATCTGCCGCTCGTCCCAATGCTTCTGCGTGACGAAGATCGTCGCGGCGCTGTTGCGAAAGCTCCCGCCGAGGAAGTCGAAGCCGGTAAAGGCCACCGCGTTCTCGTTGGCGGGGTTGGACTTGATGATATCGAGCACCTCGCTCACCACCCTGTCGGTGCGTTCCAGCGTCGAGCCGTCGGGCAGGAACACCGCGGCGATGTAGTATCCCTGGTCTTCGTCGGGCACGAGCGATCCCGGCGTGGCGCGCCACAGTCCGGTGGCGATCGCCACCATGCCGATGAACAGAACGAGCGCCACGGCCCCGCGGCGCAGCATCCACGTCACGCCATCCACGTAGCGCCCCGTCACACGATGGAACCAGTCGTTGAACCGGCGGAAAAAACGTCCGGGCTGCCGGTGCTCGCGTTTGAGGATCAGCACGCACAGGCTGGGCGTGAGCGTGAGCGCCACCAGGCCGGAGATCACCACCGCGATCGAGATCGTCACCGCGAACTGGCGGTAGAGCTCGCCCGTGAGCCCCCCGAGGAAGGCGATCGGCACGAACACCGCGGTGAGCGTCAACACGATGGCAATGATCGGGCTGGTGACTTCGCGCATCGCCTTGATCGCCGACTCGCGCGCATCGAGATGCTCCTCGTACATGATGCGCTCGACATTTTCCAGGACGACGATGGCGTCGTCGACCACGATGCCGATGGCGAGCACCATGCCGAATAGCGTCAGCGTGTTGATCGAGTAGCCGAGCAGGAACAGCCCGGCGAAAGTGCCGATCAGCGACACCGGCACCGCAGCGAACGGAATCAGGGTCGCGCGCCAGTTCTGCAGGAACACGAACACCACGAGGAACACCAGCGCCATGGCCTCGGCGAGGGTGATCACCACCTCGCGTATCGAGACCTCCACGAAGCGCGTGGTGTCGTAGACCACCGAGTGCTCGAGGCCCGGCGGAAAGCGCTGCGCAAGTCCGTCCATCGCCTGCTTGACGCGCCCCGCGGTCGCGATCGCGTTGGCGCCCGGCTGCAGAAAGATGCCGACCAGCGTCGCCTGTTTGCCGTTCACGCGGCCGATGAATTCGTAGTCCTTCGAACCCAGTTCGACGCGCGCCACGTCCTTGAGTTTCAGCACCGAACCGTCGGGATTGGCGCGCAACACGATGTTCTCGAACTCCGCGGGCTCGGCGAGGCGCCCCTGCGTGGTGATCGTGTACACCAGCTCCTGCGCGCCGCCGGTCGGCGATTGTCCTATCTTGCCGGCCGCGAACTGCGCGTTCTGTTCGTTCAATGCGCGCACCAGGTCGCCGGGCGTGAGCTTCAGCTGCGCAAGGCGGTCGGGCCGCACCCAGACGCGCATCGCGTAATCCTTGGCGCCGAAGATCTGCACGTTGGTCGTGCCGGGGATGCGTTTCAACGCGTCGAGCACGTTCAACGTGACGTAGTTCGAGATGAAGAGATCGTCGCGGCTGCCGTCCGGCGAGTAGAACGCCAGCACCTGCAGGAACGAGGACGAACCCTTCTCCACCGTCACGCCCTGCCGGCGCACCTCCTGCGGCAGGCGCGGCTCGGCCTGCTTCACGCGGTTGTTGACGTTCAACGCGGCGGTGTCGATGTCGGCGCCGATCTCGAAGGTCACCTGGATCTCCACAACCCCGTTCGCCGCCGAAGTGGAGCTCATGTAGAGCATGTTCTCGACACCGTTGATCTGGTTCTCGAGCGGCGCCGCCACCGTCTGTTCGAGCACCTGGGCGGAGGCGCCGGGATACACCGCGCGCACGGTGACCACCGGCGGCGCGATCTCGGGGTACTGGGCGATCGGCAGCACGCGCATCGAGGCAAGTCCCGCGATCACGATGAAGACCGACAGCACGGCCGCGAAAATCGGCCGGTCGATGAAAAAGCGCGAGATCACTGTTGTTTCCCCTCCTCGTCGAGGACGGGTGCCGGCACAGCCGGTGGTGTGGCGGTCGCATCGGCGACCTTCACCGGCGCGCCGGGGCCGATTTTCATCACGCCATCGACGATGACCCGGTCGCCCGCCTTGAGCCCGCTGTTGATGATCCAGCCGGCACCGGTCCAGTCGCCGACTTCCGTGGGACGCGCCTCAGCCCTCCCCTCTGCGTTGACGACGTAGACGAACTTGCCCTTGGGACTTTCCAGCACCGCGCGCTGCGGCACGACGATCACGCCGGGACGCACTGCGCCCGTCAGCACGACGCGCACGAACTCACCGGCGCGCAGCATGCCCCCGCCATTGGGAAACTCCGCGCGGGCTTCGCTGGTGCCTGTCTGCGTGCTCACCCGAACGTCGGTGAAATTGAGGGCCCCGGCAAGCTTGTAGAGGCTGCCGTCGGCGAGCTTCACGGCGGCCTTGAAGCGCCCGCCCTCCGGCAGCTTCAGCCGCCCGGCCTCGACGTCGCGCCGTATCGCGAGATGCTCGCGGTCCGGAATGCCGAAGAGCGCGTACATCGGATCGATCTGCGTGACCGTGGTGAGCAGCACGTTGGGCCCCGAGACGAGCGTGCCTTCTGACACCGCTGCACGGCCCGCGATCCCGGAGATCGACGCCTCGACCCGCGTGTAGTCGAGATTCAAGTTCGCCTCGGCCACCCGCGCGCGGGCGACCTTCAGCTCGGCCTCCGCGACCTGCTCGGCGGACAGGGCATCGTCGAGTTCCTTGCGGCTCACCGCGCGCGCTTCCAATACCGGCCTCAACCGCGCCGCTTCGCGCTTCGCCTGTGCGAGGCGGGCCTCGGCGACGCCGACATCCGCCTCCGCCCGGGCAAGCGCGACCTGGAACGGCGCGGGATCGATCGTGAACAGCGACTCACCCCGCTTCACGGTCACGCCCTCCCTGTAGTTGCGCTTGAGCAGGATCCCCGTCACCCGCGCGCGCACTTCGACCTCGCGATAGCCCGCGGTCTGCGCCACGTACTCGTAGGTCACCGGCACGTCCTTCGCCTCGACCACAGTGACCGAGACCACCGGTGGCGGGAATCCGCCCGGCGGGCCCGCAGCGGGCTTGCAGCCCGCCGCGAGCAGGATAATGGCCGGCACCAAAACCGCGCGCAGCACCGGGCCGGACTGCAAGAAGCTGGATTTCGTCATGTTCGTTCCGATTTCTGTGGCCGGACAAGCTTGCAGAAGGCGGCCAGTTTACATACAATCTTGTATGTATGTAAAGAGCCGGGAGCAGTGAACGGCGTGCTGCCCCTGCTGCTGACTCAACTTTCCGAAAATACCGGACGGGAGGTGGTGCGCAACCGCATCCCGCAAAGGATGGTCACCACGTGGTAAGACGCACGAAAGACGAGGCACTCGAGACGCGCAATGTCATCCTCGACACCGCGGAGCGGGTATTCAGCGAGCGGGGGGTTTCGCGCACCTCGCTTGCCGACATCGCGGCCGCGGCGGGCGTCACGCGTGGCGCGATTTATTGGCATTTCCAGGACAAGGCGGATCTCTTCTGCAAGATGGTGGCGCGCGTAACGCTGCCCATGGAAGACGCGCCGTGCCGGGTCGATCACGGCGCCGCGGCTGATCCCCTCGCGAGCATCAGGGGCATGATGGTGGCCATCCTGCGGCGCACATGCGAGGACCCGCAGGCGCGCCGGGTGTTCCACATCGTGTTCCACAAGTGCGAGTACGTGGACGAGATGCGCCCGGTGTGGAAGCGATTGAACGAAATGCAGGCGGGCTGTCTTGCGGGCATTGAAAAAGGCCTCAAGGCCGCCATCGCGCGCGGCCAACTGCCGAAAGGATTGGATGCGCGCCGCGCCGCGCTTGGTCTGCACGCGCTGCTCGACGGGTTGATCGGCAAGTCGGTCATGGACCCCGACGGCTCTCCGCTCAAGCGGGATGCCGAGCAGCTCGTCGACCTGTTTCTCGAAGGGCTGCAGCACCCCGTGCATGCCGCGCGCGGGCGCTCTGTCCGGATTCCCGCACGCGGCGCGCGCCCGGACGCAAGCTTCGGCACCCGGCGCATCCGCGCGCGCCGGTGAAGAATCACCGCAAAGCTCGTTGAACGGCTACAGTGTCCGCAGCACCGGTTACAAGCGGTGATCAGCGAGCGCCGCAGTGCCCGGCACCTGAATGAACTCGAAGAAAAGGTCCGTCGCGCGCTGCGCGCGGCTGCGTTCGCTCGCACCACGGAATACGGTCTGCCCCAGTATTTCGGAAAGATTCAACGAGATGCCGAAATACAAATGCCGGCTTCGCTCCACTCCCGGGGCGCTCTCGTAGCCGCGCGTACCGTAACCCGCCGCCAACTCGAAATAACGGAGCAGTGGATTTTCACGCAGCGCAGGAATTCCGCTCGCCTTCACGGCGAGCAGGTACTTTTGTCCGGAGTAATCACCGCCAGGATCGAACTTGCCGGCAGACCGCTTGTAGAGCAATCGAAAATCGAGCAACCGGTCCAGACCGGGGTTACTTTCCAGCAGATACCCGAATGCCGTTCCGGCGACGTTCATGATCGCGTCTTCCTTGCTGAACTTGTATTGCCTGGAGTAGCCGTCCAGCACCTCAACCGCCGTCATGATGCCCAGGGTGGTCCAGGCGCCGAGTTTGAGCGCGCGATCGCGATCGTTGCCCACTCCTTCGAAACCCAGCGTGAGCAGCCTCGTTCCGGCATAGGCAAAAAAGGCATGGCCAAGCTTGTCCGCGCCGCCGTAGGGCGTGCCCTGCCCGAACCAGTCTTCGCCCACGGTCCGGAAGTCTCCGGTGAAGCCGTCGTTCCACCACTTGTGCAACCCATAGGCCCCGACCAGAAAGCTGCTGCCGGCGATCAACACGGCGTTCCGTACCCGCAACTGTTGCGGCGTTGGGGATGCGTCCCGCGTGGTTGCCGTCGCATTCAGGCGAGGCTGCTCGGCGGCAGCAACCTGTCCGGTATACGCAAAGCGGTCGGCATAAAGAGCATGGGGTGCGGACCGCGTGATCGAGAGACCTTGATCCGCAGCCATCGCCGCGCGGCCTGCGCCAGGCGTCACCGCCGCGAGAGATGCGCACAGGGCGAGGGTCAAGGCAAGGGTCTGCTTCATGCGCTGGTTTTCCTGCGGCGTCGCCTCGTCACCTGGTGACCGGCAACGCGCTATTCGTGCAGCACGGCATATGGATCACCGACCTTGCCGATCGCCGGTCACTGGTCACGGTTGACCGGTTCTAGATGCGCCACGGCAACAGGAATTCCATCCGGTCAACCGACCGCACCTGGATCTGCCGCACCGCGCGGTCGCGAACGACGTGCAGCGTGATTTCCGTGCCCGCCGCGCCCGCTGCCCAGAGCCTGCTGTAGAACTGGCTCTGCCCGCCGATCGACTGACCACCCACCCCGAGGATCACGTCGCCGCGCCGCAACCCCGCCTTGTCCGCAGGGGCGCCGGCCAACACCCGCGTCACCACCACGTGTCCCTCCACCTCCTCGGAATACACGCCGAGCCAGGGCCGCGGTGCCTGCGTGCGCCGGCCCGAGGCAAGTTCGGCGAGTGACGGTTTGAGCAGGTCGATCGGCACAAACATGTTCCCGGGAAACGCGACGCCGAGGTCCACCGCATCGCCGACCCACAGCGAGGCAATTCCGACCAGCCGGCCGGCGGAGTCGACCAATGCCGCACCGCTGTGCTCGTAGCGTGGCGGGGAGGTGAAGATCGCGCTGTCGATCATGTACTCCCACCAGCCGGTAAAGCGCCGCCGCGATACCACGCAAGCATGCGACACGCCGCCGGCAGCGGCGTGCGCGGCGACCGTGAGCGTCGCGAGTTCCTTCACGCTCGAAGACTCACCCAATTCGAACGGCCTGCGGGCAACATCGCGCGCGGTGCGCAGCACGCCGAAGCCGGTCGCGTGATCGTAACCCACCACGGTGGCGGGAAAAACCCGCCCGTCGGGCGCCACCACCAGGATCGAGCCCGCTTCCAGTATCAGATAACCGATCGTGACCACAAGGCCCTCGGCACCGATCACGACGCCCGTGCCTTCCCGCTCCGCCCCCAGCGTCTCTGCAGTGCGCGCGCCGGGCGCGGCCTTGATGCTTAACTTGACCACCGCGTCATCCAGATTCTCCGCGCCCGATGCCTCTGCGAGCGGGGCATGGGTCGCGCGCCACGTCGACAAGGCGGCGGTGAAGAAGGATACGGTCATATGCGCCCCGGCGCGTGGACACTGGGAGCGTGACGCCCCCGCGCGTTTATGTCATCGTCCCTCGAATACGAACCCGGGTCCGTCACGTTACCGACTCGTAACGCACTTCGAGGATTTCGAGCTGCTCCTCACCCGCCGGCGTCGCGAGAAGCGCGACGTCTCCCGCGCGGCGCCGCATGAGCGCGCGCGCGACCGGCGACAACCAGCTCACCTCGCCGCGCCGGGGATCGGCCTCGTCCTTGCCGGTGATCGTGACCGTCTGGCTCGATCCGCTGTCATTCAGATAAACGACAGTGGCGCCGAAAAAAATCCGGTCCGTGTCGCCGCGCCGGGCGGGGTCGACGACTTCCGCCGTATCGAGCTGCTTTGTGAGATAGCGTATGCGGCGGTCGATTTCACGCAATCGTTTCTTGCCGTAGATGTAGTCGCCGTTTTCCGAACGATCGCCGTTGGACGCGGCCCATGCCACGGTCCGCACCAGTTCCGGACGCTCCCGGTCAAGCAGTTGCAGCAGCTCCGCCTTGAGGCGGGTGTACCCGCGCGGAGTGATGTAGTTCTTGCCGCCCGTCTCGGCGACGGGGGTGGAAGTGAGGCTGCGCGCCCGGTTCGTCATGACTCTTTGCCAATCGCTGATCGTGCAAGTTTAGCCAAAACGACCTGTCTGGAGTAAGCGGCATTTTTTCGTCCGGCATGGTCCACCGGCAATACCACCCGTTCCGCGGTTGTCCGGCCAAATTTCATCATATAAAATCAGGAACCATTTCCCCCTTTCCCCGCCCGCATGCCCGCCAAACCAGCCAAGTCGTCGATCCAGGTCATCTCCCGCATGATGCACCTCATCGATACTCTTGCCGGGCATGGCACGCCGGTCAATCTGAAGCAGCTGGCGCTCGAGACTCAGCTCCATCCTTCGACCGCCCATCGCATTCTCGGAGTCATGGTGGAGAATCGCCTCGTCGATCGCATCGAACCCGGCACCTACCGGCTCGGCATCCGGCTGCTCGAACTCGGCAACCTGGTGAAATCCCGCATCAGCATCCGGCAGGAGGCGCTGCCGTTCATGCAAAACCTGCAGCAACAGCTCGGCGAGACAGTGCATCTATCGCTGCGCCACGACGACGAAATGGTCTACATCGAACGCACCGCGGGCAACAGCTCGATGATGCGCGTCGTGCAGATCATCGGCGCCCGCGCGCCGCTGCACATTACCGCGGTCGGCAAGCTGTTTCTCGCCGAGGACGGGCCGGAGAAATCCGCGCTCTATGCAAAACGCACCGGGCTGCCCAGGTACACCGGGAACACGCTCACCGATCCGGCGCGGCTGGCGCAGGAACTGGAACGGGTGCGGGAGCAGGGCTACGCCGTCGACGACGAGGAAGCCGAGAAAGGTGTCTCCTGCATCGGCGCCGGCATCCATAACGACGAGGGCCGCCTGGTGGCGGGCCTGTCGGTCTCCGCTCCGTCGGATCGGCTCAACAGGGCGTGGGCGGTGCAGGTGCGCCAGACGGCGGAGATAATTTCCCGCGCCATCGGCCACCAAAAGCAGTGATCCGCGATTCGTGAGCCGTGAACCGACAAATCCGGTCCGATTTCCCATCGGATCACGGATCACGGCTCACGCCTTTGACCGCATTCTGTTCGCTGTTCACTGTTCACCGGTCTTCCCGTGCTGAACGAACGTGTTATCTTCGTCGATCTCGAAACCACCGGCGCCACCGCAACGTACGATCACGTCACCGAGATCGGCATCGTGGAAGTCGACCGTGGCCACCTGGTCGGCGAGTGGTCGACGCTCGTCAATCCCGGCGTCAGCATCCCGCCCGCGATCCAGGCGCTCACCGGCATCACCAACGACATGGTGGTGCTGGCGCCGACCTTTCCGGAGATCAGCCGCGATCTCCTCGGGCGGATCGAAGGCAGGCTTCTCGTCGCTCACAATGCGCGCTTCGATTACGGGTTTCTGCGCAACGAATTCCAGCGAGCCGGCATCCGCTACACCTCACGGGTGCTGTGCACGGTGCGGCTCTCGCGCAAGCTCTACCCGCAGCACGCGCGGCACAACCTCGACGCGCTGCTGGCCCGCCACGACATCGAATGCGGCGCGCGCCACCGCGCGCTCGGCGACGCGCGCGCGCTGTGGCAACTCGTGCAACGCTGGCAGCGCGAGCGCGCGCCGTCGACGATCACCGCGGCGGTCGCGGAACTGGTCAGGACCCCGACCGTTCCCGCGGGGCTGCCCGGAAACACGTACGACGATATCCCCGAGGCCCCCGGGGTTTACGTCTTCCACGGCGAGAACAACGTGGTGCTTTACGTCGGGAAGAGCATCAACCTGCGCGCGCGCGTGATGTCCCATTTCTCGGGCGACCATCGCGACAGCCGCGACATGCGCATCGCCCGCGAGATCACGCGCATCGACTGGATAGAAACCGGCGGTGAGCTCGGAGCGTTGATCGAAGAGGCACGCCTCGTCAAGCAGTTGGCGCCTGTATACAACCGCCGGCTGCGCCGCACCACCGAACTGTGCTCCTGGCAGTGGCGTCCTGACGACCCGGACGCCCGTCCGCAGGTGGTATCGGCGCGCGACCTCGATCCCTCGCAGTTTGCCGATCTGCATGGCCTGTTCCGCTCGCGCGCGAGCGCGCTCGAAGCCATGCGCGAGATCGCGACGGCCCACGGCCTGTGCCCTATCCTGCTCGGCCTGGAAAACCGCAAGGGGCCGTGCTTCGCCTACCAGCTGAAGCGCTGCCGTGGCGCCTGCGTCGGAGAGGAAACCCGCACGAGCCATGCGCTGCGTCTGGCGCAGGTGCTCGCCACCCTGCGCATGCGGCCCTGGCCGTTCAAGGGCCGCATTGCGGTGCGCGAAGCAACCCCCGGCCGCAGCCGCACCGATGTCATCGTGCTGGATCGCTGGTGCCACCTCGGCACGGCGCGCTCGGAACAGGAGTTGCACGATCTGCAGGAATGCCCGCCGCGGCCGACTTTCGATCTCGATACCTACAAGATCCTGACGCGGTTCCTCGCCAAGCCGCATGGCGGCTCCCGCGTAATCGAACTGGCCGCCGGCTGATCGGTGGTGAGCAGCGCATTCAAGGATAATCAGCCGGGTGGATGCCACACTGCAGCGCACGCGTACATCCGACGGCATCGAGCTCTATTTTCCGCCTCTGCGCGACGCCGGCACCGCGCTGGCGCTCGGCGCGTTCGGTGTGCTGTGCACCGTATTACCGCTTGCCGCGGTGTACGCGCTGGTGCCGCCTGGCGTGCCGGTCCCATATGGCCTGCTGATACTGGCGCTCATCGGAGGGTTGATCGCGCCGTTCATGCTGTGCGGCATCGCGTTCGTGTGCCTCAGCATCTACATGGTGGCGAATTCGCTGTCGGTAGCCGCGAATTCTACGCGCCTTCTGGCGGTGCGCCGCCTGTGCGGGTTCGCAGTCTCAAGACGCCAACTTCAGTGTTCCGGGATTGCCGCGATCGAGGCCGATGTTCCCGCGCGATTCCAGAATGCGTTCAGCACGGAGACGACCTACCGGCTCATCGCGCGCGCGAAGGCCGGGCGCGGCGGTGACGT
>MEQT01000085.1:0-3733 GCA_001770325.1 Betaproteobacteria bacterium RIFCSPLOWO2_02_64_14 | reverse complement strand
AAAGTCGTGCTGGATGGTGCGAAAGCCGCCCTCAGTGATACACCACCGGCAGGTTGAGCAGGATGTCGAATCCTCCAAGGAATTCGTCGATGTGCTCGACCGTCGCGTCCTCGGCGATGGCGCCTTTCATCTTCTGCGCGAACTTCTCGGCCACGTCGCCCTGGAAGAACGTGCTGCGCGCGGATTGCTTGTCCACCAGCTCGAACCCGTGCTGGACCGGATACTCGACCACGTAGTAGTTGTCGCTGTTGTAGACGATATTCATACGCACCTCCAGACTGCCGTTCGTATCTCCATTAACGTTCATACGCGAACCATCGTATACGGAGGCACCTGTAACAGTCTGTGACATACTGCGCGACCCCCAGGAATCGTGAGGGGTACATGTGACCAGTTTCACGTATTTCAAGGGGTTAGGAGCTTGTCGAACTTGAGATGCGACAAGCTCCTTAGGCAAAACCGGCCGAGCAAAAGCTGGCAAGAAACGATATCGAGTGGCCCGAATCGCGAGAAACTGTGCATGCCGGCGCCGTTTGGAGATGGTTTAAAGTCGCGTGGTGTGAAACCCGCGGCCGGTTTTGCTTTTAGCAGCCTGATCGGACTGATAAGTCCGACAGGCTGCTAGCGGCGGCGCAACTGGGAGAGCGCGATGCCGGAGAGGATGAGGGCGAGGCCGGCGTAGGCGGAAGCCTCGGGCGCCTCGCCCAGCAGCGCGACGCCGAGCGCCACCGCGATGCAGGGGCTCAGGTAGTTCACGATCGACATGAAAGTCGGGCCGGCGGAACTGATCAACTGGAAATAACAGATGGTCGCGACCGCGGTCGGGCCGATCCCGAGCCAGACGATCGAGAGGATGGAAGAAACGGAAGGCGCGAGTTCCCACGGCCGGTCCAGCACGAGCGCGATCGGCACCACCACGATGCTTGCCACGAGCAGCATCGCCGCCGAGGTGACAAGAAAATCACCCGTGACGAGCCGCCGCGCGAGCACGCTGTTCGCGGCATAGCACAGGGCGCCCGAGAGTATCGCGAGTTGCGCCAGAACTTCCAGCCCCGAGCCGCCCGCGCTCGCAAGCGCCGCCGGCCCCATCAGGAAGGTGATGCCGAAAAATCCGAGCAGGAATCCGCCCGCCCGATTACGCGTCATGTGTTCGCCGGCAACGGCAAAGTGCGCGAGCACCATCGTCGCGAGTGGCATCGCCGCCATCAGGATCCCGGCGAGCGCACTCGGCACGGTCTGCTGGCCCCAGGTGATGAGGTAGAACGGAACGGCGTTGCCGATGAGCGCCATCAGGATAAACGGCAGCCACGCGCGCCCGGGCGCCGGCAGGCGCAGTCCCCGCATGTACACCAGCGGCAGGAGCACCGCCACGCCGAGTACGAGGCGCGCCGCCACCAGTGTCGCCGGCGGCACGGTGGCCACGCCGAGCTTGATGAACAGGAACGCCGATCCCCACATCGCGGCCAGCGCCATCAGCAGCGCCCAATCGTTCAGGCTGCGCTGCGCGGACATGAAAAAAATCGACGAGCCGGATGAACCGAAGACATTTCGTTCTTGTTCGTGTCGAACCTGCCGCAAGGATACACGATGATCCCGGTCGCCTCCCGTATCCCCCTACTCGACGCGTGTCGTGTCCATCATGCCGCCCGCCTGGCGCGCAAGCACGTGGCAGTGAAGCATCCAGGCGCCCGGGTTATCGGGAACGTTGCGCGATCCACTGCCAAACCGAACGGCACGCAAGCGCATCGGCCAACGCCCGGTGCTTTGCGCCGGTCCACCGATGCCGGACGTGACGCGCTGCGAATTCGAGGTTCTTCCAGCGATACGTCCCCCGATAGGAGTCTTTCTCTCCGTAGTGCCGGGCGAATTCCAGCATCGCACAGGAGATCCGTGACGCGCAGACGAGTCGGTCGGGAAAGAACTTGCGGTCGAAGTCGGCGTTGTAGATCACGACGTGCGCGCTCGCAGCCAATTCCTGTATCTGTGGCCACAGCTCGCCCAGCGCCGGCGCGTCGCGGACCATGGCATCCGTGATGCCATGTATCGCCGCCGCGTCACTGGGTATCGGGCGGCCCGGATTCACGAGCGTGTTCAGCAACGCCTGCCCCAGGTCGTCCACGATCGCCACCTCCACAATGGCGTTGGCTTGCGCGCTGATGCCGGTCGTTTCCGTATCGAGATAAAGAAGCCGTTCAGCCATGATCGTCACCGCAACATCACAAGGAATCTGGCGGCCACGCCAACGCTTCAAGGCACGGCCGGACTCGACGCGCTTCGAGCGGCCGCGGGAAGCAAATTCGCGCCGCCACGAATTGGTAACAGTATGCCGGAGAGCGCATTGCATGGGAATGGAGACGCCCGGAACTTGCCGGCCCCCATGACGCTCGCCAGAGGTTCTAAAATCGCATGATGAACCGGGGATTCCTGCTGCTCGCTGCCGCCGTCATTGCCTGTCTTGGACCGGCGCCCGCGGCCACGCAACAGCAACCGCGGTTCCAGGCGGTGCCGGCTCCGGCGACCGGGCGCAGTGCGCTCCCGGCGAAGTCGATCGCACCGGCAGAACTGCTCTCGGAACTGCGCAAGGGCGGCTACGTTCTCTATTTCCGTCATACCTCCACGGACTTCTCGCGCGATGATACGAAATCGCGCAGCGACGACGACTGCGCCAACCAGCGCCTGCTCACCGACAAAGGACGAGAGGAAGCGCGGCAGATCGGCGCCGCGATACGCGACCTGAAAATCCCGGTCGGGCAGGTGCTGGCGAGTCCCCGCTGCCGCACGATGGAAACCGCCTTGCTGATCTTCGGCCGCGCGGAAAAGGCGAACGAAGTGCGCGGCGGTCCGGCGACGCCGGACAATCCGGATCGTTATGCGGCGTTGCGCAGGCTGTTAACGGCGCCGGTCAAGCCGAGGACCAACCTCGCCATCTCGAGCCACGGCAATCCGTTCTACGCCACCGCCGGCGCGCCTTATCTCGAGGAAGGCGAGGCTGCGGTCGTGAGACCGCTCGGGATGGATTTCGCGGTTGTCGCACGTTTGAAGCACGACGCCTGGCGGGCGCTCGGACGCTGAGAGCCTCGACGTCAACTGCGCGAAGCAAACGAACGAGCGCACACGGCGCCAACGCGCGGTGTTGCCGTCGGTCAATCCGCGACCATGCCGGTGGCGGCGACCACCTTCGCCCATTTGTTGATCTCGCTCGTCACGAATGCAGTGAACTCCGTCGTTGCGAGCGGCGACGGCTCGGCGCCCTGGGCGTTGAAGCGGTTGCGGACTTCAGGCGTGCTCACGATGCGCACGGCTTCCGCACTCAGCTTCTCGACGACTGCGCGCGGCGTGCCGGACGGCGCGAACAACCCCAGCCAGTTGAGCATCTCGTAGCCGGGGAGCCCGGATTCCGCGATGGTCGGCAGGTCAGGCAATACCGCGGAGCGTTTGCCCGCGGTGACCGCCAGCCCACGCAGCCTTCCGCTCTTGGTGTGTGGTGACACAGACGCCGCGGTCCCGAACGTGACCGGAACCTGCCCGGCCACCACGTCCACGATCATGGGACCGCCGCCCTTGTAGGGAACGTGCACGAGCTTGATGCGGGCCAAGTGCTCGAACAGCGCCGCTGCGAGATGGGTCGAGGTACCCGATCCGGCGGAGGCGTACATGACCTGTCCCGGCCGTGCGCGAGCGACGGCGATCAATTCCTTCACCGACTTTGCGGGAAAAGATGGATGAACCGCGA
>MEQT01000084.1:6725-7447 GCA_001770325.1 Betaproteobacteria bacterium RIFCSPLOWO2_02_64_14 | reverse complement strand
GAGCTTGCGGGTGGCGACCATGATGGCGGCGAGCACGCCGAAGAGCAGCAGCGAGCCCATCATGAGCGCGTTGTCTTCGGAGATCAGGATGCCGTAGAGCACGCCGTACAGCGCCACCAGCATGCCGCTCATGCCCAGGCCGGGCCGCCAGCCGCCGAGCACGTGGCGCAGGTAGTGCCCCATCAGCGCGATGCAGGCCAGGCTGGCGAGCAGGTAGGCACCGACGAAGTCGAGGTGCTCCGACAAGGAGAGCAGCAGCAGGAAGAACAGCACCAGCGCAGCGCCGATCATCAGGTACTGCATGGGGTGGATGCGCCAGCGCTTGACCATCTCCAGCACGAAGAAGGCGGCGAAGGTCAGCACGATGAACATCATGGCGTACTTGGTGGCGCGCTCGGTGAGGCGGTACACGTCCACCGGGTTCTCGAGCGAGACCGAGAAGCTGTCAACGCCGGCGCGTTCTTTGCCGGCCGAGAGGAACTGCTGCTGCGCCTGGGTGGAGAGCGACGGCACGCTCCAGCTGGCTTCGAAGCCTTCGGGGGACACCGTGCGGCTGCGCGGCAGGAAGTCGCCGACGAAGCTCGGGTGCGGCCAGGGCGAGACCAGCGTCACCTTGTTGTCGTCGGCCAATGGCACGAAGCCGATGCGGCCGGTGCCCGCCAGGTCCATGCCGAGCGTGAAGTCCAGCGCGGCGCCGGGTTGCAGCAGAGCCGCGTCCACCG
>MEQT01000084.1:0-6700 GCA_001770325.1 Betaproteobacteria bacterium RIFCSPLOWO2_02_64_14 | reverse complement strand
CAGCAGGCGCTGCAGTGGGGCCTCGTTTCGGAAGTCGTGCCGCAGGACAAGCTCATGGCGAAGGCGTGGGAGATCGCCACTCACATCGCCGAAGACGCCGCGCCGCTCGCCGTGCAGGGATCGAAGAAAGCCATTCTGGGCGCGCTGGACCGCGGCCCGAGCGAGGGTATCCCCTACACCTGGACGGTGCTCACCGATATCCAGGACACCGAAGACACGAAGGAAGGCTTCCGCTCCTTCGTCGAGAAACGCAAACCCAAGTTCGTCGGAAAATAGCCCAAGAGGATGGTGTTTTGCGGGCTGTCATGCTCGCGGAGGCGGGCATCCAGCCCGGGCAACAGTGAAATTGGATTCCCGATTTCTCGGGAATGACAAAGCGTTGCCCGGCACTCAGTTCCCCAATCCCAGCCGCACCTGGAGCTCGACGCGCTTGTCGCCGCGGGCGACCGTGACCGTCACGGTCTCGCCCGGCTGGCGCTGCTCCAGCGCCGACAGCAGATCGTCCAGCGTGGCGAGTTCCTTGCCGCCAAGCGCAACGATGATGTCGCCCGCGACGAGGCTGCCGTCCTGCGCGCGCATGAACGGCCGTATCCCCGCCTGATGGGCCGGTCCGTCCGGAAACACGCCGACGATCGCAACGCCTTTCGGCAATCCAAGCGAGCGCTGGAACGCTTCGGGAGCGGCCTGTATCCCCAGCGCGGGACGGATGAATTTCCCGTCGCGGATCAACCGCGGCACGACGCGATTCACCTCGTCGACCGGAATCGCGAAGCCGATCCCGGCGGACGCCCCGGAGGGACTGTAGATCGCGGTATTGACGCCGATGAGGCGCCCCGCGGAATCGAGCAGCGGGCCGCCCGAGTTGCCCGGATTGATCGCGGCATCGGTCTGGATCACGCCGCGGATCGGCCGCTGCGTCACCGACTCGATCTCGCGGTTCAAGGCGCTGATGATGCCGGTGGTGAGCGTCTGATCGAGTCCGAAGGGGTTGCCGATGGCGTAGACTTTCTGTCCCACCTGCAGCTCGCGGCTGCCGCCGACGGTGATCGCCTTGAGTTTCTCCTTCGGCGCATCGATGCGCAGCACCGCGAGGTCCCGGTCGGGAAACGCCCCGACCAGCGCGGCCCGCCACGTGGTCTGATCGGCAAGCGTCACGCGCGCGGCGTTCGCGCCCTGGATGACATGGAAGTTCGTCACCACGTTGCCACGGTCGTCCCAGATGAACCCGGTGCCGGTGCCGCGCGGAACCTGCATCACGTCGAGCGAGAGGAAGCTGCGTGCGGTTTCCAGCGTGGTGATGTGCACGACCGAAGGCGAGACCGCCTTGAAGACGGCGATGTTGTTCTGCTCGTCCTCCGCGAGCGAACCGCGCGCTTCCACGGGACGCGGTGTCGCATCCACCAGCGGCTTCCCGCCCGGAGTGACTGCCGTTTTCCACGGCTCGAACCACAGCAGCGCCGCAATCACCAGGATCAGCAGGACAAACCAGGATCCTGTCAGGCCCGACGCGCTCTTTCGCATATGGGTCACCTCTCCAGTCGGATCACGATGGTCGTTGTGCCCCGACCCCGCGGCATGCCGTGCGGGGCGCGCGGCAAATCGTGACCATATCCGCGCGCATGGTAACTTATCCACTGGCCCCGCGAACCAGGGCAGGAATCTGCGCACTGGAACGGATCGACAACGGCCGCGCGGGAAACTACACTTGCAGGAACAAAACGCGGCAGCGGAGCCGCGGAACGTATTGACGGGAGAAATAATGACATTGCATTCGTGCCGGATTCTCGTTGCGGCCGCAGCGCTTGCCGCGTTCACGTGTTCGAGCCACGCGGCCCAGCCGGCGCGCCCGGACTACCCGCAGCGGCCGATCCGGCTGCTGGTGCCGTCGCCGCCGGGCGGGCCGTCGGATTTCGCCGCGCGCCTCATCGCCCCCAAACTGTCGGAGGCGCTGGGCCAGAACGTGGTGGTCGACCCGCGGCAAAGCGTCAACGGCATCATCGCCACCGAGATCGCGGCGAAGTCCACGCCGGACGGCCTGACGCTCGCGATCGGCAACAACGGCACGCACGTCATCAACGCGAGCCTCTACAAAAAACTCCCGTACGATCCGCTGCGCGACTTTGCCCCGATCACGCAGATGATTTCGGCGGCCTCCGTGCTCGTCGGGAGCCCGAAGTTCACCCCGCGCACGTTTCAGGAACTGGTCGCGGCGGCGAAGAAGAATCCCGGCAAATACAACATCGGCGTCGCGGGCGCGCAGGGCCAGATCACGACCGCGGTGCTCAAGTACGCGTCGGGGATGAAGTTGAACGATATTCCGTACAAGGGCAGCGCGCCGACCGAATTCGCGGTGATCTCGGGCGAGGTGGAACTCGCGTTCCTGTCGGTGCCGGTGGTGACGCCGCACGTGAAGTCGGGCCGGATGAAGGCATTCGGCGTGAGCACGGCGAAGCGCGTGCCGCTGATTCCCGACGTGCCGACCATCGCCGAGTCGGGTGTTCCCGGGTTCGAATTCGGCAACTGGCACGGATTGTTCGCGCCCAGGGGAACACCTGAGCCGATCGTTCGCCGGCTGCACAAGGAGATCGCGCAGATCTTCCAGGAAAAGGAGCTGAGAGCGTTCGTCATCGCGCGCGGCAGCGACATCATCGTCAATACGCCGGACGAGTTCAGCGCCAAGTTGAAGCGCGACGTGGAGCGCTTCCGCAAGCTCATCGCCGACGCGGGCATCCCGCGGTTGTGAGCCGCGCCCCTTTCGCGGCCTCGCCGCCGCCGGATTGCGACGCACACCTGCTTCTTCAGGTCATGGACTCCAGACAATGGAAACGCTGGCCGAACGTCTGAGCGCGTACGCCACGGCACTGCAATATCGCGATCTTTCCGCTGAAGTCACTCAGCAGGCGAAGCGCCTGATCATCGACACCCTCGGCTGCGCCCTGGGCGCGTATTCGAGCGAGCCGAGCAAGATCGCGCGCGATCTCGCCTCGGCTTTCGGCGCCGGGCGGGAGCGGGCCACGATCATCGGAAGCGGCCAGCCGGCGAGCCCGGACCTTGCCGCGTTCGTGAACGGCGTCATGATCCGTTATCTCGATTACAACGACGGCTACACGAGCGCGGTGTCCGGTCACCCCAGCGACAACATCGCCGCAGTGCTGGCGTCCGCGGAGGCCGCCGGCGCCGATGGCTCACGCGTGATCGCCGCCACGGTGCTCGCGTACGAACTCTACTGCCGCTTTTCCGACGGCGTGGACATCCTGCCGTTCGACCATGCCACCGTCGACTGCATCGCGAGCAGTCTGGCGTCGGCTTATTTGTTTGGATTGCCTCCGGCGCAGATGGCCCAGGCCTTGAGTCTGGGTATTACGCCCAATCTCGCGCTCCATCAGCCGCGCATTGCCGTGCTGTCGCACTGGAAAGCCTGCGCCGCCGCCAATGCCTGCCGCAACTCGGTGTTCGCGGCCATGCTGGCGGCGCGCGGACTCACCGGGCCCGCGCTCGTCTTCGAAGGCGCCGAGGGATACTTCAATACCGTCACCAAGGGGCCGATCGAACTGGCGCCTTTCGGCGGCGCTGGCCGCCCGTTCAAGATCATGGAGTGCAGCATCAAGCGCTTCCCGCTGGGCCAGTATTCGCAGACCGTCATACAGGCGGTGCTGGAAGTGCGCGAGAAGCTGCCCGACGTCCGCGACATCGCCGAGGTCCATATTCGAACACTGAAAAAAGCGATCACCATCATGGCCGGAGACCCGGAGAAGTGGCGTCCCACCACCCGCGAGACGGCCGATCACAGCATGGTGTACACGACTGGAGTGGCGTTGATGTACGGCTCAGTGCACCAGCGGCACTTCGGCGACGAATATCTGCACAACCCGGAACTGCTCGACCTCGTCAGCCGGGTCAAAGTCAGCGTCTCCGAAGAAGCCAACCGGCGCGCGCCCGAAGCCATGCTCTGCGATGTCGAAGTGGTGACCAAATCGGGCAAGCGCTATTCCTCGGAAGTTGCCTACCACAAAGGGCACTACAAGAATCCGATGTCCGATTCCGAGGTCGAGACCAAGTTCCGGTCTCTCACGCACGACCTGCTCTCGCCCGGCCAGACCGATCGTCTTCTCGAGCGGCTCTGGCGCCTCGAAGCAGTGAAGGACGTGGGCGAGATCATGCGCATGACGGTCGTTTAGGAGACAGCCAATGGGGCACCTCGACGGAAAAGTGGCGCTGATCACGGGCGCCGGCGGCATGAAAGGCATCGGGCGGGCCTGCGCGCTGAAACTCGCATCGCAGGGAGCGGACATCGTGCTCTCGGATTTCAAGCGGGAGCCGGGAGATCTGCCGCCGCAGGAAGTGAAAGCCCAGTGGCGCAGCATCGACAGCGTGGCCGAGGAGGTGGAGGCGCTCGGCCGGCGCTCGTTCAAGATTTGGTGTGATCTGACCGTGAGCGGCGAGATCGAGGACATGGCACGCCAGGCGGCGGCGCATTACGGTCACATCGATATTCTCGTGAATAACGCGCGCGCCATCATCGGCCGCGACCGGGTGCCGATCACCGAGTTGCGCGAAGAGGTGTGGCAGCGCTTCCTCACCATCAACACGACGGCGGTATTTCTCGCCACGAAATTTGTCGCAAAAGGCATGATCGAAAGAGGCAAAGGCGGGCGCATCATCAACATGGCCTCGGACGCCTCGAAGCGCGGGAGGCCCCTGATGGCCGCCTACAATGCGTCGAAGTTTGCGGTGCTCGGCCTCACGCAAGCCTCCGCGCTGGACCTTGCGCCGCATCGAATCACTGTGAACGCCGTGTGTCCTGGGTCCGTCAACACGGACCGCTTGAATTACTGGGAAGAGGCCCAGGCCAAGGCCCAGGGGATCTCCCTGGAGGAATTCCGCGCCCGGATCGTCGCTGAGGCCGGCAAGAGCATTCCGCTGGGACGCATGGCAGAGCCGGAGGACGTGGCCAACATGGTCGCATTTCTGGCCTCGGACGAAGCGGCATTCATCACCGGGCAAGCCTATAACGTCAACGGCGGCTCGCTGTTCCACTAGCCCGAGCGGATGGCGCCGCGCTCATCGGGCCGCGGGCGGCTGATCGATGGGGCGGGTGACGGAGCGCGTGTCGCCGAAGCTCGGCACGTAGACGGAATGCGTGCCGGGTCCGCCGGCGACGACGAGGCCGATCAGCTCCGGGCGGGTCGAGATCGGCAACAGCGTATCGGGCCCGATCTCGCCCAGTTCGTCGCGGCGCGCGCGCTGCGTGCGCTCGAAGTCTTTCACCGCCATGCGTCCCGCAGCCATCTTCGAGAGTTCCCACAGGCGCCGCCTGACCTCCGCCTTGCCGAGGCCGTCGCGGCTCAGGATGTGGGCGTGCTCGGGCGAGATCATGATCCACGGCTCTCCGCCGATCCAGTAGTCGTTGGAGGGCGCGTGCGCCATGGTATCGGCGATCACGCGCAGCATGTCACCCGAATCCTTGGCGTGCGTATTCATGTTGACCGTGCCTGAAGCGCCGACGACCGTGACCGTGCTTTCACCGGCGGCGTAGCCTCTCTCGACGTGCAACGCAGGCCACGGGCTTTCGGCTTCGTTCTCGGCGCAGCAGAACGAGAACTTGCCCGGCTGGCCGTGCGTCGCGCGATCCATTCCTCCCGGCAGCGCGCCCCCGATGTTCTGCAGCACGAGCCGCAATGCGCGCCCGATCGTCGCGTTGGCCCACGAACCCTGTCCGAGGCAGTTCATGCCGGCGTTCACCTTGAGGCGCTGCGCGACAGGGCCGTCGATGATGATCCACACGGCGACGGGATTGGTGGTGGCCTGTATGGCCTGCAGGTTGAATTCCGGCGCGGCGACCGCCTCCACCGCGGCGATGAGAATCGGCAGGTAGCCCGGCTTGCATCCCGCCATCACGGCATTGATCGCGATGCGCTCGGCGCTGGCTTCGCCGAAGGCGGGCGCCACGGATGCGACCAGGCTGTCCGGCGCGCGCTGCGTATGCCGCAGCATCGCCGCCACGCGCTCGCGGGTCGGCGGCACGATCGGCAGGCCGTCGCTCCAGCGCCGCTCCTCGAACAGCCGGTTCAATTCGTCAAAGTCGTCCGGTGCTTCGATGAGCCCGGCGCGCTCGGTCGCCGTTGCGTGGATTTCCTCTGAATCGCCGCGGGTCATGCGATCTTCGATCCTGCCGTGAGACGCACGATTTCGCCGGCGCACTGTTCCGCGATCCGCCGCACTTCTTCGCGCGTGCGAATGCCGAACGGATGGGGAATGACCGCGATCGGCAACTCAGGATGGCCGAGCGCGCGCGCCTGGGCGCGGGCGAGCCCCGTGAACGAGGTCGAGCACACAGCGAGCGCAGCCCGGCCTCGCTTCGCCACCTCGACGCTGTCGTGGACACTCCACGACGTACAGGACCCTCAGTCGCCCGATCCCGTGATGACGAGATCGCACTCCTTGGCAAGCTCTGCGACAAACGCCTCCGGGGCCGGCATGGACGCGCCGCGCTTCGCGCGCTTGATCACCGTCTTGACGCCGTAGTTGGCGATCAGCAATTCGGCGAGGTCATCGACCAGCAGGTTGA
Organism: Betaproteobacteria bacterium RIFCSPLOWO2_02_64_14; assembly: GCA_001770325.1. Taxonomy (GTDB): domain Bacteria; phylum Pseudomonadota; class Gammaproteobacteria; order Burkholderiales; family SG8-41; genus DSOT01. The sequence goes on along the minus strand of MEQT01000084.1, from coordinate 132 downwards.
AGTTGGGCTTCGCGTTGTCGATGAAGCCGACGGTCTTGCCGCTCAGGTCGCCGAGCGTGCGCGCGAGATCGCGCGGGCGGTGGTGGGACGGCGCGGTGGGGTTGTAGACGAGTGCCATGATCCTGATCTCCG
>MEQT01000083.1:15945-22380 GCA_001770325.1 Betaproteobacteria bacterium RIFCSPLOWO2_02_64_14 | reverse complement strand
CCACCGCTCTCTGGACCCGGGCGCAGGACATGATCGATGCGAGCAAATTGCTCGGCGTCGAGGTGATGACGGGACACTGGGAGTTTACGTACGGCGCGGCGCGGGTGCAGGAGGTGGTCAACAAAGACCTCGCCGGCAGGATCGAGTTCGTCGCGCAGAACGTGAAGACGGCGGATTTCGGCGACCCGGTGTTCAAGGCGTACGTCATGCGCGAAGTGAACGGGGTGCCGGTGGCGATCGTCGGACAGGCATTCCCGTACACCCCCATCGCCAATCCGCGCCACTTCGTCGCCGAATGGACGTTCGGCATCCAGGAGGAGAACCTGCAGAAAACCGTGAACGAGGCACGAGCCAGGGGCGCGCACGCGGTGGTGCTGCTGTCCCACAACGGCATGGACGTCGACGTGAAGCTCGCCTCGCGCGTGACCGGCATCGATGCCATCCTCGGCGGCCATACGCACGATGCGGTGCCGGAGCCGTTGCTCATCCGGAATGCCGCCGGCACCACGCTGGTCACCAACGCCGGTTCGAACGGCAAATTCCTGGCGGTGCTGGAACTCGAGGTGCGCTCAGGCGCGGTCCGCGGGTTTCGCTACCGGCTGCTCCCTATCTTCGCCAACCTGATCGAACCCGACCCCGATATGGCCGCGTTGATCCGGAAGGTGCGCGAGCCATTCGAGGCGAAACTCGCCGAGCGGCTCGCAATCAGCGAGACGCTGCTCTACCGAAGGGGAAATTTCAACGGCACGTTCGACCAGGTGATCCTGGACGCGCTGATGACGCTCAAGGGCGCGGAGATCGCGTTTTCACCGGGCTTTCGCTGGGGAACGACCATACTGCCCGGGCAGGCCATCACTCTAGAGCACGTGATGGACCAGACGGCGATTACCTATCCCTATGTCACGGTCAACGAACTCACCGGCGCAACCATCAAGAGCGTCCTCGAGGACATCTGCGACAACCTTTTCAATCCCGACCCCTATTACCAGCAGGGCGGCGACATGGTGCGCGTGGGGGGGATGCAGTTTACCTGCGACCCGACGCAGAAGATCGGTGCTCGCATCAGCGGCATGACATTAGGAGGAAAACCGATCGAGGCAGGAAAGCGCTACAAAGTGGCGAGTTGGGCGCCGGTTGCGGAGGGCGTGTCCGGCGAGCCAATATGGGATGTGGTGATCAAGTATCTTCGTGAGAAGAAGGTAATCGGGCCGCCCACGCTCAACCGGCCACGGTTGCTCGGCGTAAGCAGCAACCCCGGGATCGCCTGAAAAGAAAATCGGGCGGGGCGCCTCCTTGGCGCCAAACGCGGGCCCGGCACGATTCCAATCATGACTGACGTAAGTGTTGTCGCGATCGATGCGGTAACATCAGCGATAAAGCAAACGCGGCGTCCGCCATGCTCGTCCGCTTGATCAAAGAGCTCCTCAACAAGGTTCTGCCTTCATCCGCCGCGGTCAGTTTGGACCAGGTATATGACGCGATGGAGTCCGGTAATCTGGATAAAGCGCGGGCATTATGCGATATCGTTCTCCATTCCCGCCCTGACGACATCGACGCCTTGCATCTTGCCGGTGTGATCGCTCGTCAACAAGGCGATGAAGCGCGAGCGATTGCGCTGCTTACTCAGGCTGCAGAATCGCCTACCGATCCACAACCCGCCTTGGGGCTTGGTCAAATGCTGCAGGACGCCGGACGGCGCGATGAAGCGATCATGTATTTTAGGCGGGCGGTTGAGATCGATCCGGAACTATACACATCCCGGATCGCCCTGGGGAATGCTCTTCACAAGCGTGGCGACATCGCTAACTCCGAAGCTGAAGTTAACCTGCGCTGCGCGATTGCATTACGGCCGGACTCCTTGGATGCACATGAACTGCTTGCTTCCGTGCTCTATCAGCAGGCCCGAACCCTCGAGGTTGCAGAAACCGTGCACAATATGCAGCGCATCAAGCATGCGGACGGAAAGAGCATCTTGCTCGCGCTGCTGCTGCCGGCACTCTATCAATCGACGCAGGAGATAATGCAAGTCCGGGAGGATCTGGTACGGAAAATCGACGAATTGCTGGAAGGTCCACCCCTCTCTGTCTCCGATCCGGTGACAGAGATCCGCATCACGCCATTCTATCTTGCTTATCACGGCCTGAACGATTGCGAGATTCAGAAGCGCATCGTGCAGCTATGTCGAAAAGCTTACCGTCCGGCGTGCAATTCTCCGCTTCCGCTGCGACCTCGCAGTCGCAGAATACGCATCGGTTTCGTTTCCATGCATTTCCGCCTCCACTCTATAGGAAGAATCAATCATGGATTTATATCCGCGCTGCGCCGCGACAAGTTTGAAGTAACGGTGTTTTCGTTGACGCGTCATGATGACGCGCTCGCACGCAAGATACGCGCCGACAGCGACCATTACGTTCAATTTGACGGCGAGCCGCTTGCCCGTATCGAGCAAGTCATTGCCGGGCATGAAATGGACGTGCTGTTTTACTGCGACGTCGGTATGGATGCGCTGAGCTATTTTCTTGCATACTCTCGTCTCGCTCCGCTCCAGTGCGTGAGCTGGGGACATCCGGATACAACTGGCATAGACACTCTGGATGTCTTCGTTTCGGCTTACGCACTCGAGTTGCCGGAAGCGGGGGCCCACTACAGCGAAGAGCTGGTGCGCCTGCCCGCCTGGATCATGCCGGGATATCAATGTCCGCCGCAGCCGACATCACTTAAGCCCCGCAGCGCATTCGGGCTCGGCAATGACTCGCACATCTACGCTTGCCCGCAGTCTCTGTTCAAGATCCACCCCGACTTCGACCGGGCCATTGCCGAAATACTGCGTGAGGATCCCCGAGGTGAAGTCGTATTCCTGGAGGGGCGGCATGCGCATCTCGGCGAGATGCTAAGACAGCGCCTCGACCGCACCATCCCTGATGTGAAGGGGCGGATTCGTTTCCTCCCTGGCCTGTCATGGCAGGACTATCTCAATCTGATCTCCATATCCGATGTCATGCTCGACCCATTTCACTTCGGCGGCGGCAACACTACATACGAAAGCTTGGCCATGGGCATTCCGGTGGTAACGCTGCCTTCCCGGTTTCTGCGTGGCCGCTTCTCTCTCGGCTGCTATCTGAAAATGGGAATGACCGAATGCGTCGCCGGCACAACGGCGCAATATGCAGAAACAACACTTCGGCTGGGAACCGATGCCGACTACCGGCATTTTGTGGTCAACAAAATCGCCGAAACCCGCAGCGTGCTATTTGACAATTACGAAATGGTGAAGGCACTGGAGACTTTTCTTGAGCACGCCTGTTCTTCAACGCGTGCGTGAATTAACTAGGAGTGGATCGAGTACAACATTCGCAAGTGCGACACGGTGATACCGCTGGTGGCGATCGCAACTCCCGCGACTTATGTGAAGGAGGCGCTCCGGGTCTTTGAGCTCGACTTCGAAGTGAGTCTCCCCATCGTCCGCTCATGCATGAATTACGGAAATTAGCCGCGTCGCTGCATAAAAAAACCCCTCCGAAGAGGGGTTTGACAGAGCGATATTTCTTTGTCTGGTTGGACTTACTTACGGCACTCAGCCGGGGTATACTTGAATGCGGTCGTGGGGAGGGTAGTGCAGCTCCACAGCACCTTGCCGTCCGCCGTAACAAGGCTCGGGCTCAGCGTGATTTGAACGTCTGTGCCGACCGAACCCGTGTTGTTGTTACCGGAAACGGTGATAACGCCGTTATCGGTCACGCTACCGCCGGTTACCTTGCCCGTAAGGGAAACCGTCAGGCCAAATCCGGAGCTTGTTATCGTGGCATCCGTCTGGGCTTTCTCAGCGATGGAGGTTTTGAAACCACTCGCCGCCAGCACCAGTTCCGACACCTTGGCGCGGATCGTGTAGTCCTGGTACGCCGGCAGCGCAACCGCCGCCAGAATACCGATGATCGCGACCACGATCATCAATTCGATCAGGGTAAAACCCTTTTGAATACGCTTCATAGAGATCTCCTGGAAGTTAAAGAATACAAGCGCACCGTTTGCGCGCGGTTATCTCAAGCAAGGTTCATACCCAACCAGGGCAAGAACGGAGATTTCTCTGTTTTTCAACGGGTTGAGTATCTCACTCGAGCGTCCGGTCGGTTTCTTACCGTTTTTCAGGTGGTTATATCCCGATGGACTGCCATGGCCACGGAAACCTCGGGAAACCGCTGCCTAAATCGCGTACTACGCGAGCCACCGTGTGATTTTGCTCGCGTGGTCAAGGAGCAAGTCCATCGCTAATTCCGCGTCCAAGGTCACACCCTGACAATTTTCGTCACCTGCATATTTCCCTTTGCCTAGGAGCTTGTCGGACTTGAGATGCGACAAGCTCCTTAGCCAAAACCAGCCGAGCAAGAGCTGGCAAGAAACGATATCGAGTGGCCCGAACCGCGAGAAACTGTGCATGCCGGCGCCGTTTTGAGGTGGTTTGAAGTCGCATTGTGTGAAATCGGCGGCCGGTTTTTCTGTTAGCAGCCTGTCCGATTGTTAAGTCCGACAGGCTGCTAGGGCTTCGAGTTTTTCGTTAACCTCCCGAATGACCGGCCGCCAGTCGCCCAAGCGCGCCTGACGAAATAATCTCACCGACGGGTACCAGGGCATTGCTTCACCGCGATTGAGATAGCGCCATTCCGCAACGCGCGGGGTCAGAACCCACGCACGGGCGCCGAGCGCGCCGGTGAGATGCACGACCGCGGAGCACGCCGTGATGACGAGGTCCAGCGCGGTAATTAATGCTGCCGACTCGTCCATATCCGCGAGCGAGCCGGCGAAAAGATGCACCGGGGTTCCGGCGAGTTCGGCAAGTTGCTGCGCCTGGCGGCCGTCGTCGTCGTGCTGCAAACTGACGAACTGCACATCGCGCCGCCCCAGCAACTGCGAGAAGTCCGACAAGGGGATGCTGCGCAAGGCGCGACGCGTGTGGCGCAATCCCCCGCTCCATGCGATACCAATCTTGAGCCCGCGGCCAAGCGCGGCCAGGCGAGCCCGCCATGCGCTAACGCGAGCGCCGTCTGCGCGCAAGTAGCCATCGTGCCGGGGAAAATCGTCCCGGCTCGCGCGAAACAAGCGCGGCAAACTGCCGGCATGGATCTGATACGCAATATCGGGATGCCGCTTCAGCCAATCGTGGCCGGTGCCGCGGACGTGGCCTACGACCTCGGCCTGAGTGAAGGAACGCGCGAACAGCGGCGCGAGCCGCGGATCGCATTCAATCACGCAGCGGGATACGCGCGCCGCGGCGTCGGCAAGGCAAGAGGCAAACATGATCTCGTCGCCCAGTCCCTGCTCCGCCATGATCAGCAGCGCATGGCCGTCGAGAGGGCTGCCGTCCCAATCCGGGAAGGCGTAGGCGCGGCGCGGCGATTCGAGTTCGCGCCGCAATCGTGCCTCGTATAATGGCCAGCCCTCTGCGAAGTTTCCCTGAGACAAATGGAGCAGCGCGAGCTGCCACTCGATCTCCGCATCGGGCTCGCGTCCTCGCAGCCTCTCCAGCACGAATCTCGCCGCGGCCACATCACCAATCGCAGCCTCGATCGAAACCTCAAGCAAGGTAAGCGGCTGCGTGTCGAGCTTGAGCCGACGCGCGTGCGCGAGCTGCTCCCGCGCTTCCGCGAACAGTCCGGCGCCCACCAACAACAACCCCTTCGCAGCGTGGGCGTCCGCGTGTCTCGGCTCCAGCCGCAAGACGCTGTCCCAGGCGTCAAGAGCGCCGGGGTAATCATTTTCTCTGGTCAGCAGTGCCGCGACGTTCTCGCGCGCGGCGAGCAGTTGGGAATCGACGGCAATGGCGCGCCGAAATGCCTGCAGACCTTCGGCGGCTCGATGCTGCTCGCACAGCGCGATCCCGAGGTTGGAGTGCGCCTGGGCGAGACTGGGGTACACCTCCAGCGCGCGCCGGAAATTGCGCTCGGCTGCCGGGAAATCGCCGTCGGCAAGCTGCAGCATGCCGAGGTTGTTGAGCAACTGCGCCTCATCGGGAAAGCGCCGAATACCTTCCTCAAGTGTCCGGCGCGCGGCCCCCAGATTCCCCTCCGCGCGCAACTGACGAGCGCGTTCAAGAAGGATGTCGGTCGCGGCGCTCCCCGACGGCCGGCGCAAGACGCTGTCCCAAACCACTTTGAAAAACCGTGAGAGCACGGTCCGTCAATCCCCGCCACGCGAGCCGCGCGCAAGACGTCGCATTTCATTCGCAGCGTGCTCGATGTACGGCTGCCATTCGCCCGCGTCTAGCTGATGCGACAAGCACATCAACGTACACCACGGTAACAGGTCACCACTGGCAAGATAGCGCCATTCCGCGACTTCGGGGGCCCTCCCCCGCGCTTCCTTACCGAGCGCGTCTGGCTGTGGTCCGCTTCGCCCGTCGCTGCGCCCATCACGGTCAAGTCTTCGTGATCCCGCGTAGTT
>MEQT01000083.1:0-15937 GCA_001770325.1 Betaproteobacteria bacterium RIFCSPLOWO2_02_64_14 | reverse complement strand
ACCCGGTCGATGACATCCTGCCACCGCCCGAGCGTGCCCTGGCGGAACAAACGCAACGACGGATACCACGACAGCGTCTCGCCGCTCAGTTGATAGCGCCACTCCGGTGCAGCGGAGACCATTACCCACCCGGGTTTTCCCAGCGCACCGGCAAGATGCACGATCGCAGTCTGCACGGAAATGACAAGATCAAGCGCGCTCACCAAAGCGGCCGTCTCGTCATAATCTTCAATGGCCTCACGCCAATGATGCAAATCAACAGCGCGTTCACGCCGCAATACGGCGATCTCATCCTCACAATCGGTGTACTGCAGATTGATGAAATCGGCGCCCGCGACATCTAATATCGGTAACCACAAATGAAGGGGAATTGAACGCAGGCTTTGACGCGTCGATTTCGCGCCGCCGCGCCATGAGATACCCACTTTCAATCGCCCCGGAAGCCCGTCCAAGCGACCTCGCCAATAAGCAATGCGCTGCGCGTCACCCCGCAAATACCCTGTGTGCCGCGGAAAGTCAGCCGTACGGTTACGCAAAAATAGAGGCAAGCTGCCCGCCGCCGCATGATAGTCGACCGCCAGCTCTTCTCCGGGTAACACCGGGCCGCCGCTCGTCCCTTTTGAGATGACACTCGCCCCAGGGAAGGAGCGGCGAAACAACTTTTCCAGTTTAGGGCTGCACTCGATGATGCAAGCCCGTGCCTCAGTGATGACGTCGGAGAAACACGAAGCAAACATTAACTCGTCACCGATGCCCTGCTCTCCGTGCACATGGAAAGTCTTGCCGGCCAGCGACGACCCATCCCACTGCGGCCACGGTAGATGCATCGGCATGTGGCTGCCACGCACTTTCATGCGCGCCTCGTAATCGGGCCAGGCGCTTCGGAATTCCCCCATCTTGAGCAAGATTAAAGCACGGTTCAGGCGGGCCTCGTTCAGCTCCGGATCGCGCTCTATAAGCCTGTTACATAACGCCAAAGCTTCTGAATAATGACCACGATGCTCCAGAACCATGGTCCAGTTAGACTGCACATCCGGATCACCCGGTGCCAGTTGTAATGCGGTCTTGATGTGTTCAGCGCCTTCCTCGAACTGCTCGAAGTCGCGGAACAGTACATGGCCAAGATTGCTATGGGCACGGGCGAAATCCGGTCTTAGAGCCAGCGCCCGCCGAAAATGGTCGAGCGCGTTTTCTGCACTTCCACGGTTGAGCAGAGCGACCCCCATGCCGTTGTGTGCCTCGGCATCTTCAGCCTTGAGCGCGATCGACTTTTCGAGGTGAAACTGCGCTTCCTCAAAACGGTTCTGAGCGAGCGCGAGCAAACCAAGCCTTAGATAAGCCTCCTGCAGATCGGCGCGAAAGTGCGCAGCAAGCACGTAGCAGTCGGCGGCATCATCGAGTTGCCTTCGCCGCTGATAGATCTGGGCAAGCACAAAATGAGCTTCGGCAAAGTCATGTTTGAGGACTATCGCTTCCTGCAACATTCGTATTGCGGCATCAAGTTCTCCACGCTCAAAACACTGGATCGCGTTCTGACACAGATCCAAGTGTCGCGCCCCATCAGCTGGATGAAGCCGGTCGCCTACCGTGAGCTCGGGCGCTTGTTCACGTCGGGCGGGGACGGAGCCGTGCCCAGGTGGTAAGAGACGGCGCAACCTTTCGAAGAAATTCACGCGTCGACTCCCGACTTTGATCCCGCTCTCCGCGCGGTGCATGTGCAGCGAGGTTGCATGGTCTGGGGCTCGCGGAGAAGCTTGACCGCTTCCCATGCTTGCGGCGCAGAAAATACCGTAACATCACTCAATTGAACCAACACAGTAGTCTTTCCACATCTTCGCATACGCCGCCTCCAGGAAGCGGGTCAGGCGCGCCCCGTCCGTGTTGGGTGAAGCTAGCATACGCTCGCGCAGACCGGCACGCAGCGTTGCAAGCTCCTCATCGTCCTGGGCGAGCGCAACTGCCAGCGATACATATTCCCGCTCGTCCCGGGCAATCAAGCGTTCGAGTCCCAGATTCGACAGCATGCTCACCCCGACGCGCGCAACATGGCTGCTGCCCGCCAGCGTGATGAGCGGCACGCCCATCCACAACGTTTGGCAGGTGGTGGTGGTGCCGTTATACGGAAACGGATCGAGCGCGACATCCGCGCGCTGGTGCGCTGCCAGAAATTGCTGGAACGGCAATCTGCCCAAGAGTTCAAGACGCTCCGCCCCGACGCCATGTCCGGCAAACGCCTGCTCCAGGCGCACGCCGGTCGTATTGGGATAACCGTTCCAGGTGACCTGGACCGGCGCCGGCTTGCGCGCAAATACCAGCAATCGGTGCTCGGCTATATGGCCGCTCAAATCGACCAGGATGTCGATCTTATCACCGGCAATGAGGTGGGCCACGGCTTCATCGCTTTGCCCGGCAATGTCACGCCAAACGCAGGGATAGCCACGCATGCGATGAGTGTAAGCATCAGGTTGCCGCACATCGGAATAGCAGAAAATCTCGAAGCGGCTGGTGTCGTGATGCATCAGCGTAGGCTCGAAGAAATAGCTGACTGCGTGGTTACCGAAATATGCCGACACATAAGGTGCGGGCAATTAGCGTAGTCAGCCGGTAGTCGCCGACCATCGTCACCGGTGGTCTGCACGCGCGCTTGGGAACTGAGGTAGGTGCAGCGGTCGCAGGGCGCGCCGGTGATGCGGCGGCTCACCAGGGTCTCGATGTGGACCAGTGCGGGATAGTTCATGTAGTCCCGCTGCAGGAACACGGCCTTCTGCGTGATCCAGCGGGCAAGGTCGGATTCGTCGTAATACGCAACCTCGGCGAAATTGTCGATCGCGGGAGACTGCCGTTCCGCGCGGCGCACCAGACCGGGTGAACTTGGGCATTGGTCGGGGGTAACTACACTGCCCAAGTTCGCCTCCGAGGATCAATATCGGGTAACGCGGGGAATTGTTAGTCCTACTGTGTTATGGCTTGTTGACAATTAACTGCAGATCGCTTCAGATTCTGGGCAACCCTGGAAATGACGGAGTCCCAATCCTGGTATGACGGCTGACGGACAATCCTCACGGAAGGATACCAAGGCATGCTGTCGCCAGCAAATCCGTAGCGCCATTCCGGACTGTATGGCACCATAACCCACGTCGCCTTTCCCAGCGCGCCGCTCAGATGTACCAGCGCGGTGTCGACGCTGAGCACGAGATCCAGCGCGCCCACGAGTGCTGCGGTTTCGTCGTAGTCATCGACCGCATCCTGCCAGTGCGCAATTTCGATGCCGTGTTCCGCCTTGATTTCAGCGAGCGCCGCGCCAGCGCCGGCATATTGCAGGCTCACCCACCGAATGCCGGGGGTGCGCAATACAGGCAGCCACTGCGTGAGTGGAATCGAGCGCAGCGGGCCCCTCGTCTTATGAGTGCCGCCCTGCCACGAGATGCCGACCTTTAGCCCGGGGCCCAGCCCGTCCAGCCTTCGCCGCCAGTAATCGACGCGCTGTGCGTCGGCTCTCAAGTAGCCCCCGTGTGCGGGGAAGTCGTCCCACGAACGGCGCAGATACAACGGCAGCGAGCCGGCGGGAACTTCGAAATCGACGCCCGAATTACCGACCTCGGGCGGCAGCCTACCGCCTGCGTCCGCCACGAAGATTTCCGCTTCGGGGAACGACCGCCTGAATATGCGCTCGAGTTTGGAAGAGCATGAAATCAAGCAGCGATCCGCCTGGGCCACGACTTGTGGCAGGCACGAGGCAAACATGATCTCGTCGCCCAGCCCCTGTTCGCCATGAACAAGAATGGAGCGCCCGGCGAGCGGTTGATTCTCCCAGCGCGGGAACAAAGCAGGCCGGGGCGGACGATCTTCGCTGATGAGCCGCAGTTCGTAATCGGGCCAACCTGCGGCATAGTTGCCGCTCAGCAGGCGCGCCAGCGCGCGGTCGAACTTCGCCAGGGGATTGTCGGGCTGCAGCACGATCGCCTGGTCGTAAGCGCCGAGGGCTTCCTCGATGCGGCCCAACTGCTGCAGCACGATTCCCAAGTTCTTGAAGAGTTCCGCATCAACATGGCCCAGTCGCTGCGCCCGCTCGTAGCATGTCAACGCTTTTGCCGGCTGCTGTGCCTCCTGCCACGCGAAACCCAGGCAAGCCTGCAACGGTGCGCTGTCAGGCAGCCGCGCGGTAACCTCCATGAGAAACGATACGGCCTCCTCGTAGCGCTCCAACCGGATGAGGCAGAGCACCCGCTCCCTGATCGCATCATCGAACGCCGGGGCCAGGCTGCACGAGAGATCGAGGTGTCGCAGGGCGGCCTCATGCTGCCCATGGTAATTAAGGACAAGCGCGAGGCTGTAGTGGGCCGTCGGCGAGTCGGGATCGCACGCCACCGCATTGCGATAGGAGGTTTCGGCAAGGGGACCGTCGCCCCGCAGCTTATGGACGTTGCCCAAGGCGAGATGGGCGTCCGCCAGGTCCGGCGCCAACTCGATCGCCTGCTGCAGATAAGGAACGGCGCGGTCGAGTTCTCCGCTCTGTCCGCACAGCACCCCCAGCAAACAGTGAGCGCGCGCGTACCGCGGATTGCGCGACAGGATTGCCCGGCACAGTTCTCGTGCGCCCGCCACATCGCCTTCGTGATGCAACTGTTGCGCGCGCTGCATCAGGGACTCCACGGAGCGGTCGCCATCAGTGCGCGACGGGCGCTTGAAAATGGCGTTTAGCAGAGAAAACAGCACGGGTTGATGTCCACGCTGGGTACGTCACTCAGCAGCGGCGCAAGCCTCACGGAGTTGACGTGCGACCGGGCCGCGACTCATAATGTAACATGTTATTCTCACAGCAAAATCCGTGCGTGGACTCGCCAGCGGGCCGTGTTTCGCCCCGGCTGAGCATGTTCAAGGTCTTGGTGGGGTCCTTGCGCAACTGGCAGACCGGCGCACAGCGGCGACCAACATTTTCGGCGCGAAGGAATAGCCCGCTTCGCGCACCAACAAGGAGTACACGATGAGTCTGTTCGGCTCGGTTTCGAGCAAAGCGGTCGACGAATTTGCCAAGAGCCTGGCGCAGGAAATCGCCAAGCGCTATCCACCGGCACTTGACAAGGGCGGCGAGCGTAAGCTGTCGCAGAAACGCCTGACCGCGATACTCGAAGACACCTACAACAAGGCGGTCGGGTTCACGAACGAGCACCGGCTCGGCGTATACAAGAAAGCCCGGCTTGGCAACACCTTCCGCTGGGAACTCGAGGAACTGGGCTACAGCAAGAAGTTCATCGAAACTACGACCGAGGGTTTCGTCGTCTACATCACGCGCAAGACGACATAAGACGGTACCCGCCTACTGCGCAGGCGGCGGAGTGTATCCCGGAATTCTTGAAAGATCGCCCTCGTCGATCTGCCCGACGCCCCATCCGCCGCCTAACCAACTGCAAACGACCGTGGTGCGGCGCCGGCAACATGGTGCTCCCACATCTTTTCGTAGGCCTGTTCGAGGTCCCGTGTGAAACGCTCGGTGTCGAACAACGGCAGCCTGAGGCGATTGGCGTCAAGTCTGCCCTTGAGCGCATGCAGCCGCCCGGGATTGCGCGCAAGCGCGATCGCCTGCTGCTCGTATGCCGCAAGATCCGGTGCAATCAGCTCCGGCAACCCGATCGCCTTCAACAGGCTGGCAGCCACCCGTCCTGCGAAGCCCGTGCCGGGGCAGGTCAGCAACGGCAGACCCGCCCACAGCGCGTCTCTTGCGGTCGTGTGCGCATTGTAAGTATAGGTATCGAGGAATAGGTCGGCGAGCCGGTGCCGCGCGAGGTGCTCCGGTATCGGAAGATGTTTTGCGAAAATCAGCCGCCCCGGATCGATGCCTTGCTGTGACGCGCGCGCGCGAAGTCGCTTCTCGCCGTGCCCACCTCTCAACCACAGCTGGCTCCCGGGCACGCCCGCAAGAATTCTGAGCCACACATCAAACAACGAACGCTCTATCTTGGCGTGCCCGTTGAACATGCAGAAGACAAAGCCCTCCGACAGGCCAAACCCGGCACGCCGCATGACGGTGTCGGCGATCCGCTGGCGGCGGTCGTTCACCTGATAGCTCGCCGGCATCCACACCACCTTTTCAGTGTACCAACGGGTGTCCGACTCCGGTATGACCGTGCGGTCGGCCACGATATAGTCAATAAAGTCGGCCCCCATCGTCCCGGGGTAGCCGAGATAGCTCACCTGGATCGGCGCCGGCCGCTGCGCGAAAATCTCCGGCCGGCTCTCCGCGGTATATCCCTTCAAATCGACCAGTATGTCGATACCGTCGCCTGCAATCCGCTGCGCGGCCGCGTGAAATGACATCGTGCCAAGATCAATGAAGTGGTCGAAGGCGGCAACCAGGCGCTTGCGATACTCGCCGCCGTCATCGATACCGAACGAATAAGCGAAAATCTCGAAACGGCTGCGATCATGCTGTTCGAACAATCCCGCAGCCAGGTGCGCAGTCGCATGGTTATGGAAATCCGCCGAGACATAACCGACCCGAAGCTGCTTATGGCCGCGTGACCCGGCGCGTTGCAAGCGCGGAACCGATGCAACGCGCGCTGATGCCTGCGCCGAGTGATGGCGCGCGATTTGCAACCGGAATTCCTGCGGGACCGGCACCAGCAGCGAACTAAACGGCGCGATGCAATCCAGCACCGCGGCGCTCCGGGTTTCCTGCCAACGCGCGACGAGCAAATTGACCTCGGCTTCGGCAGCATCCCAATCGCAGGTAGAGAGCAACGGCAGGAGGACATTGAGGTGTGCAGCCGGGTTCCCGGGCTCCAGGCGAAGCGCCTCCTGGTATTGGGCAATACCTTCTTTGGTGAGGCCACCCCTGACCAGAGTGGTAGCAAGATTTACACGTGCGATGGCATGATGCGGATCGAGTTCTACCGCCTTCCGGAGAAATGCCAGCCCTTCGTCAAACCGGTGCCGCTCACAAAACACCACCCCGAGATTTGTGTAAGCGGGTGCAAACGACGGGTTTATCGTGATTGTTTCACGCAGCAGCCGTTCGGCACCCAGCATGTCGCCACGATTCATGTATCGAACGGCTTCACGGCTAATCCTGACCGCGCGGCCCGCTCTTATCGACTTGAGAAGGTTTCTCAGCATTGTCTCTGAGGATAGACTCGGAACCGTGGGAAACACGTGCGATCTTGCGCGCGCGCGTATCGAAAACCATCACTCTCCGCTCCTACTGCGCAGGCGGCGGCACGTATCCCGGGACCTTGGCGAGGTCGAAATCGTCGAGCTGGTCGGGGTCGAGAAACTCCTTCGCGTACTTCTCGTAGACCTTCTCCCACATGAAGACGTCGAAGAGATCCGGGTCGACGTGCCCGCCGAGCTTGAACTTGCCGAGGATCGCGAGCGATTCGCCGACAGTCTTTTTCTTCTTGTAGGGGCGGTCCTTGGCGGTCAGCGCCTCGAAGATGTCGGCAATCCCCATGCAGCGCGCCTGCACCGACATCTGATCCCGGGTGAGTCCGCGCGGATAACCCTTGCCGTCCATGCGCTCGTGGTGCCCGCCGGCGTACTCCGGCACGTTCTTCAGATGCTTGGGCCACGGCAGCTTTTCCAGCATCTCGATGGTGACCTCGATGTGATGATTGATGATGTTGCGTTCCTCGGTGTTCAGCGTGCCGGCGCGTATCGTCAGGTTCTTCAGTTCGTCCTCGGACAGAAAGTCAGCCATCTCGCCGTCCGGACGCCGCCAGCGATACTTCCTGGCGATGGCGCCCACGCGCGCCACGTCCTCGTCGCGCATGAATTCCCCGCCGATGTTGGTGCGCCGCAGGAATTCCCGGTCCTCGTCGATCTCCTTCAGGCGCGCTGCGAGTTCCCGTTCCAGCTCGGCGCCGCTCCTGCCCGCGCGTAACAGGCCGATTTCGACATCCCGCTTGACCGCTTCGAACCGCGTATCGACGAGATGGATGCGGTCGCAGATGGTTTCCAGCTTGGTGGACTTGTCCACGACATGCACCGGCGTGGTCACCTTGCCGCAATCGTGCAGCAGACCCGCGATCTTGAGTTCATAGCGATCGCGGTCGGTCATGGTGAATTCCCGCAGCGGGCCGCCCTGGCAGTTGTTGACCGCCTCGGCGAGCATCATGGTGAGCACCGGCACCCGCTCGCAATGGCCGCCGGTATACGGCGACTTGTCGTCGATCGCGGCGTTGATCAGATTGATCAATGACTCGAACAAGGCCTCGAGATGGTTGATCAGCAGTCGGTTGGTGAGCGCGACCGCCGCCTGCGAGGCGAGCGATTCGACGAGGCGCTGATCGCCGGGGGAGAACGCGACCACGTCCCCGGTCACCCGCTCCCGCGCGTTGATGAGTTGCAGTACCCCGATGATTTCGTTTTCGTGGTTCTTCATCGGGATCGTCAGGAACGACTTCGAACGGTACCCGGTCTTCTTGTCGAAGTTCTTGGTGCCGGCGAAGTCAAAGCCCTCGGCGGTATACGCATCGGCGATGTTGACTGAGCAATCGTGGTGCACAGCGTAGGCGACGACCATGGACTCGATCGGCGCGCCGTGCTTGTCGTAGAGGTAGATCGGGTAGAACGGGATTTCGACGCCGCTGGTGCCGCCCATTGCGATGTTGAGCGTATCGTTGCGCATGATCTCGAACTTGAGGGTCTTCTCCTCCGTCATGCGGTAAAGCGTTCCGCCGTCGGCGCGGGTGATGCTCTTGGCAGCGACCAGGATCGTCTCCAGCAGCCGGTTGAGATCGCGCTCCGACGAGAGCGCCACGCCGATCTGGTTCAGCTCCTCGAACCGCTGAACGAGATCCGCGTCGAAGGGCTGCTGCATCTGGTTCATGGCGTCGCCGGCGCGCGGGACTATTTGATGCAAACCGCGCGCACCTGGTGGATGTCGGTGATGCCCTGCATCACCTTCTCGATGCCGTCCTGCTTGAGCGTGCGCATGCCGTTCTCGATCCCGACCGCCAGCATCTCCGCGACCCGCGCGTGCTCCTGGATCAGCTTCTTGATGGCGTCGGATCCCATCAGGAGTTCGTGCAGGCCCATCCGGCCTTTGTAGCCGATCCCGCCGCACGTGTCGCAGCCCTTGTGCGTGTACAGCGTGAACTCGCCCTTGTCGTTGGCGTATTCCTTCTTCCACTCCTCGAACAGCTTCTCGCGCTCGCCCTGCGGGTCCGCCTTCCAGCGCGTGGTGTTCTGCAGCTCGATCGCGTACTCGTTGAGCAGCATGTCAAGTTCCTCCTCGGCCGCGACATGCGGCTCCTTGCACTTGCTGCACAGCCGTCTGGCGAGCCGCTGCGCCAGGATACCGAGCAGGGCATCGGCGAAGTTGAACGGGTCCATGCCCATGTCTAGCAGGCGGACGATCGACTCCGGCGCGCTGTTGGTGTGCAGGGTCGCGAACACCAGGTGGCCGGTGAGCGAGGCCTCGATGCCCGTGCCTACCGTTTCCTTGTCGCGCATCTCGCCGACCATGATGATGTCGGGATCGGCGCGCAGGAACGCGCGCATCGCCACCGCAAATGTCAGTCCCGCCTTGGGCAGCATCTGCACCTGGCGCAGCCCCCGTTGCGTGATCTCCACCGGGTCTTCCGCCGTCCAGATCTTGGTGTCCGGGGTGTTGAGGTAACCCAGCACCGAGTGCAGCGTGGTGGTCTTGCCGGAACCGGTCGGCCCGCAGACAAAGAACAGGCCGTAGGGCTTCTGGATCGCATCCTTGCAATTCTTCAGGTTGCGCGGCGAGAGCCCCAGCTTGTCGAGCGGGATCGGTTCGCCGGCGGCGAGGATCCGCATCACGATGTCTTCGACCCCGCCTTGCGACGGGATGGTCGCCACCCGCAATTCGATATCGAGCGGCCCGAACTTTTTGAACTTGATCTTTCCGTCCTGCGGCTTGCGCCGCTCGGAGATGTCGAGGTCGCACATGATCTTCAGCCGCGCCGCAAGCGCATTGCGATAGCTGGCGGGCACCTGGATGTAGGGGAAGAGCGAGCCGTCCTTGCGGAAGCGGATCTCCGTCTTCGACTTGCCCGGGTAGGGCTCGATGTGGATGTCGGACGCGCCCTGCTGATAGGCGTCGATGATGATCTTGTTGACCAGCTTGACCAGTTCGTTGTCGCTGGCGGCGGAAGCTATATCCTCGCTCGCCTCGATTTCGCCTTCCGCGGTGAGATCGCCAAGCAGATCGTCGATGTTTCCGCCGTCATCAAGCACGCCCCCGAACATCTGGTCGAGCGTGGAAACAAACTCGCGGCTGGTGGTGACCCTGTAGACGATCCTGCTCCGCGGAAACACGTTGTTCACCATCCGCGAGGCGCGCGTTTTCTCCGGATCCAGCGTCAGCACCACGATGCCGTCCTTGGAATCTTCCAGCGGCAGCCACATGTTGGCCTCGGAAAACTCGCGGCTGATGTTCTTCATCAGATCGGGCGGGCGGATGCGCTCCTGTCTGAACGGCTCGTAGGGCACGCCGAAGTACGATGCCAGGGCGTCTCCCAGCGCGGGCACCTTCACCTGGAATTCATCGATCAGCACGGTTTCGAGATCGAGGTTCTTGCGCCGCGCCGAGCGTTGCGCCAGCTCCAGCTCCTCGGCGGAAATGACGGCGTTTGACACCAGACCGTCGTACTTGTTGCGCACCTGCGCCGCCGGGCCCTGGCGCTGGCGAAAGGCGATGGCGAGCGTTTCGCAAAGATGCACCACACCTTCCTCCATCACCTGCGGGAAAGGCTGGCCGTTCTTGGTGTTGATGATCTGCACCACGCCGATCAGTTCCTTCGACTTGCCGTCGACAATGGGCGCCACCAGCATCTGGCGGGTGCGGTAACCGGTCTTGGCGTCGACCGCCTTGAGGAAGTTCAGCTGCGGGCTGTACGACTTCAGCTCCGCGTCGTCGTACACGTCACGGATGTTGATGACGCGCCGATTCGCGGCGACGAAACCCGCTATCGACTGCTCGCTGATCGGGAGCTTGATGTCCTTGAACGAGTTGAGCCCGGTCTTGACCTTCGAAATGATCGAACCGCGGTCGTCGCTCACCTGGTATATCGTCAGGCGGTCGGCGTTGAACAAATTGCACCATTCCTGCGAGAGCTCAAGGATGATCTCGTCGATGAATTTCGCCGCATGGATCCGGTTGGTGATGGTCTGAAGCTTCTGCTGGAATGTCAGCTTCTCGGCGAGCGAATCCTGCGCCGTCGGTTTGTTCTGGAGGACTGTGCTCATGTCACCCTCACCTCGATCGACTCACTTCGTTCGTCAGAATCCGAAACCCGCCCTCTGTCGCAGCCCGTCCCGGTCGCACGGCACGATCCCTAGAAATCGAAAACCTGCCCGGTCTCGAGCATGCGCGGCCGCCACTTTCCGGCGCACTCGGCAATTTCCTGCATGATCAGCTCGCCTTCCCCCGGCTTGAGATGCGTGACGTAGATCTCCGCGCCACGCGCAAGCTGGCGCAATTCCCCCGCGAGCATGCTCGGGCACAAATGCTTGGACGCGATCGCCAGCTCCTTTTCGCCGTTACAGAACGCTGTTTCGATCACCAGATACCGCAGGTTGGCGATCCCGTTGACGACCGGCCACAACGCCGCGTTGGTCGTCGTGTCACCGGTAAACACGAGGCTCGCCTCACCGGAGTCCAGCTGATACCCCACCGCCGGAACGGCATGATTCGCCGGCAGGGGGGTCAGCCTGCGCCCGCGCAGGTCGACCGTGCGTCCCACGCTCATTGTCTCATAGCGCAGCATCGGTTTCACGGGGTCCGGTATCTGGGTGAAATCCGGCCACAGCTTCCAGTTGAACAGGTGCTCCCTCAGGATCCCGGTAGTCTCCTCGGTGGCGTGGACGACCAGCGGCTCGCGCCGCATCCAACCCACGGAATCCAGCATGAAAGGGATGGAGGCGACGTGGTCGAGGTGGGAATGGGTCAGGAACACATGGTCGATCTGGGCGAGTTCCGCCAGCGACAGATCGCCCACGCCGGTACCGGCGTCGATCAGCACGTCGTGGTCCAGCAGCAGGGAGGTGGTACGCAGATCGCCGCCGATGCCGCCGCTGCAGCCGAGAACCCGCAACTTCATGTTTATTTGGTCTCGAAGGTGTATGCCCCGTCCCAATCCGCACCCGGCGGATCGGCGCGAAAGTCCGCGATGCGCTTGAGGAAGACTTGGTACAGTTTCCGCCCGGGGGCCCCCTGCTCCAACTTCCTGAACCGCGCTTCGGCTTCGTCCCAGTCCTGTATTCGATAAGCGGCCGCCGCCCGCTGAAACGCGTCGATCTCGTCCAGCACCGCCTGGGGCACGTCGCCCTCCAGACCCACCGGCTCGAACATCGCCACTGCAACCTCTTTTCCCTTTACGCGCACCCGGTCAAGTTCCATGAAAACAATGCCTGTCACCGCGGCTCTCGTATCTTCTCCAACTATGATATCAGCCCCGTATTCCTTTGTGATGCCTTCCAGCCGCGAGGCGAGATTCACGGCATCGCCCATGACCGTGTAGGCGAGCCGGATGCGTGAACCCATGTTTCCCACGCTCATCCGGCCGGTGTTGAGCCCGACGCCGATTCTCACTTCGGGCCAGTTCTTCGCCCGGAATTCGGGTTGCAGGCTTTTCAATTTCTGCTGCATCTCGAGCGCGGCGAGGACGCCGTGGCGGGCGTGCTCCGGGTTTCTGACCGGCGCCCCCCAGAATGCCATGATGCAGTCGCCCATGTACTTGTCGATCGTGCCGCGATGCTTATAGATCACCTCGGTGAGCGGAGTGAGGAACTCGTTCATCAACAGCGACAGCGCCTTGGGATCGAGTCCCTCGGAGATCGAGGTAAAGCCGCGCACGTCGGTGAACAGCGCTGTCATCTCGCGCGACTCCCCTTCCATGTTGTAGTCGTCGGGCGCTTCCGCCATTTGCGCGGCCACCTCCGGTGGCACGTACTGCCCGAAGCGGGCGGCGACCTTGCGTCGTCCCGCTCCTTCGACGAAAAAGCCGTAGGCCATGTTGAAGGTAAACAGCGCGAGGATCATGGTAACCCCCGAGGCGAGCGGCACCACCAGGCTGTAGTAATGAAATACCGCGAGATTGGCCGCCATCACGACCACGAGCACCAGCACCACGGTAATGATGCCTGCGACGAACCCCAGGCGCGGCTGGAGAAGGACCAGCACCAGGCCCAAAGCGAGAATTAGAAGCAGCTCCATGCCCGCGATGTCTGCCGGCTGGTGCTTGATGCTCTCGTCCAGAATCCCGGCGATGAGGTTGGCATGCACCTCCACCCCGGGATAAACGCCCTCCACCGGCGTCGCCCGCAGATCGAAAATCCCCGGCGCTGTCGTTCCAATCAGCGCGATCTTGCCTTTCAGTTCCGCGACGTCGATGCGTTCATTGATCACGTCGACCAGCGAGTAGTATTTGAAGCTTCCGTGCTTGCCGCGATAAGGGACGAGCGCGCTCCAGTCCCTGTCGACGGGAATCTTGAACGGCCCGACCTGGAACTCTTCCACCAGGTTGTTGACAAATGCGGGCCGGATCGGCGGGGATCCCAGGATGAGCCGCACCATGGCGAGCGACAGAGGTTCGTAGAAGGCCCCCTGGTACTCCAGCACCATCGGCACGCGCCGCATGATGCCGTCGGGATCATTGGTGGGGTTGAAATGCCCACCGCTGACCGCCATTTCCTGAAGCACGGGGAGATTCCCGGTGTAACCAATGCGGCGTATCGCTGCTGGAAGGGCGTGGTCGCCCAGCTCCGCCATGCCCATCGCGGGCGCCGGCAACAGGCCCTTGGGCGGCACTGCGTTGTCCGAAAACAGATACCCCATGACCACGTTGCGGCCTTTCAGCTTCCGCGCAAAGAGATCGTCGAAATCGAGCTGCGGCTTGAGCTCGCGCAGCGCCGACTGAAACGCAGGCACGCTCTTCAATTCCCGCTCCGCAAGCCGTTCCAGCACGCGCACGCCCGAGGATTCGTCGCGTTCCGCGAACACCACGTCGAAGCCGACCACGGCGACCTCGTACTTGTCGAACAGTTTGTCCATCAGCAGCGCGAGGCGGTCGCGCGACCAGGGCCAGCGGCCTTCGCCCCCGAGTTCCTTCTCCTGCAGGCTTTTCTCGTCGATATCCAGGATCACCACCTTGTGGTCGATGGTGCCGGGCATGGTGAGCCGGAGCCGGATATCGTAGGCAAGCGCCTCGAGCGAATCGATCAGGGGCATCCGCGTATATTCGAGCACGTGCCCCGCAAACAGAAGAAGCACCATCACGCCGACGCCGGTGCGCAGGAGGTGTTTTTTCAATCCCTTTGCCTCCGGCTCATTCGTTGTTGCATGCCGTCACAGCCGCGTTGAAACGCTGGCGGACCGGACGCGCGGGAAATATCCGGTTGCGCCAGCACTACCGGGTCTTGTAGAAAAATTCCATCTTGACGCCGGCAATTTCGATGACGTCATGGTCGTTCAACTGGCGCGCCTGCGCTTCGAGCGTTGCGCCGTTCACGATGGGAAACTTTGCCCCTTCGACGTGGGCGATGAAGTAGCCCTGGGGGCGTTTGGTGATGACCGCGACCTGCACGCCGGGCTTGCCAAGCGTGGTGAGGTTCTTGGTGATCTCGAGTTCCTTCCCGGCGCCGGGCCCGCTGATCACCTGTATCGCCGCGACCGTCTGGGCTGCAACGGCGGCGGGCTGCGCGGCGGGCGCGGCCGGCGCGGCCGGCGCGGCCGGCGGGATCGCCGGGCGCGCCATGCTTGCGCCGGGCCGCAGCACCATCGTCTTTTCCATGTCCTCGGCCGCTGGCGCGGCTGCCTGTGGCGCCGGACCTTCAGCGATGAACTTGAGCTTGTATTTGCCGATCTCGATCAGGTCGTTGCTCTGGAGAATGTGCTTCTTGACCGGCGCGCCGTTGACCAGCGTGCCGTTGGTGCTGCCCAGATCCTCGAGAAAGGAGTCATTGAGTATCGTGACGACCCGCGCATGCTCGCCGCTCACCGCCAGATTCTCGATCTGGACGTCGTTCGTGGGCTTGCGCCCGATCGTCACCCGCTCCTTGTCAAGAGGGATTTCCCGGATGATCGACCCATCCAGACTCATGATCAGTTTCGCCATGGATTGTCCCCGCGCCTCATTCATTTAAGCCAGGATTTCAGTTTCTGGAGCACCCCCGCGCGCGCCGGAAACGCCTTGAGCACACGCACCAGAATCACCGAGACGTTGTCGCGCCCGCCGTTGTCGTTCGCCTGCTGCACCAGTTGTTCCGCCGCCAGCGGAAGATTGGCCTTGAGCGTCGCCAGGGTCAACTGGATATCCTCGTCCGCAACCATGTCCGGCAGGCCGTCCGAACACAGCAGATAGATGTCGTCCGCCTGCACCGGGTAGGTGCGCACCTCGGTCTCGACCTGCGGGTCGATTCCCACCGCGCGGGTGACCAGGTTCTTGTGCTGGGCATGCCGTGCCTGCTCCCGGGTTATCATGCCGCTGTCGATCTGCTCCTGCAACACCGAATGGTCCCGCGTCACCTGCTCGAAGGTTCCGCCGCGCAGCCGGTACAGGCGCGAATCCCCGATGTGCCCGACCGCGACCTGGTTGTCATGCCAGCACGCCATGACCAGCGTCGTGCCCATCCCCGAATACTGGGGATTGCCCTGCGCCGCGTGATAGATTGCGGCGTTCGCTTTGCCGGCGTGTTCGGCAATGATGCGCTCGATCTCGCTGGCGGTGAATGGCGCAGCGTCGTGGTTGGCCAACATCTTTCTTATCTCGCTTGATATCAGGGCCACGGCGATTCCGCTCGCGACCTCCCCCGCGTTGTAACCACCCATGCCGTCAGCCAGAACCGCCAGGCCGACTTCAGCGTCCGCGGCGATGCTGTCCTCGTTGTGCCCCCGTACCATCCCGGGATGGGTGGCGCTTGCAATCTCGAGTATGGAGCTGAGATCAGGCATGTCTCGCGTCAAGCGTGATCG
>MEQT01000082.1:12266-12376 GCA_001770325.1 Betaproteobacteria bacterium RIFCSPLOWO2_02_64_14 | reverse complement strand
TTCGCGATCTTCCTGCCGTAAATGTCCGGCGCCGAGCCATGCACCGGTTCGAATAACGATGGATACGCGCGCTCGGGATTCAGGTTGGCCGATGGCGCGATGCCGATGGT
>MEQT01000082.1:1328-12225 GCA_001770325.1 Betaproteobacteria bacterium RIFCSPLOWO2_02_64_14 | reverse complement strand
AGAGATTGGAGCCGACCACGACGTCGAAGCGGTCGGGATTCATGATGAAATGCGCGCACAGGATGTCGATGTGGTACCAGTCGGTCCTCACTTGCGGGTATTTCGCCGCCATTTCCTTCACGCGCTCGTCCCAGTACGGCATCGAGATCGAGATGCCGTTCGACTTGGTGGCCGACGTGAGATGCTTCTTCGGCCGCGTCATCGCCAGCTCGTACGCGTACTTGAGGATGCGGTCCACGCCCTGCCGCGAAAACACCGACTGCTGTGTCACGAACTCGCGTTCGGTGCCGGCGTACATGCGGCCGCCGACGGAGGAATACTCGCCCTCGCTGTTCTCGCGCACCACCCAGAAGTCGATGTCGCCGGGTTTGCGGTCGGCCAGCGGGCATTTCATGCCGGGCATGAGCCGTACCGGGCGCAGGTTCACGTACTGGTCGTAGCCGCGCCGGAACGGGATCAAGAGACCCCATAGCGAGATGTGATCGGGCACCGTCGCTGGCCAGCCTGCCGCGCCGAAGTAGACCGCGTCATGCTTCTTCAGGCGCTCGAGACCATCCTCCGGCATCATGCGACCGTGTTTGGCGTAGTAGTCGCAGCTCCAGTCGAACTCCTCGAACGTCCACTCGATGCCGAACCTGCGGCCGGCAGCCTCCAAGGCGCGCAGGCCTTCGGGCATCACTTCCTTCCCGATGCCGTCACCCGGGATGACGGCGATACGGAATTTCTTCATGGAGACGCTCCTGGGATCAGATGTCGTGCGGTGGCGGATGGCACAAATACAAAGGGCAGCGCTAGGCTGCCCTTGGCACGCGCGGGCGTGCGCCCTATGCCGCTGCCCGCGGCTTGGGTGTGGATTTGCCTGCGTATTTCTGGCGGAAACGCTCGACACGGCCCGCGGTGTCCACGATCTTCTGCTTGCCGGTGTAGAACGGATGGCAGGACGAACAGACCTCGACGTGGAGCGCCTTGCCCAGGGTCGAGCGCGTGCTCCAGGTGTTGCCGCAACTGCAGGTCACGGCGATTTCGCGATACTGCGGATGGATTTTCGTTTTCATCGGATTTTCCCTTCGCCGCCGGGGCGGTAGCCGGAAAGAAAGGCGCGCATTATCAACGATTTTTGCTATCGAAGCAAGGGCCGCTGCCCGGGTGCCCAGTTCTCCAGCAACACGCAGCAGTCGAGGAGTTCCGCGCGGCCGATGCCCGTCGGCCTTGCGACGTAGCGGGAGGTGCCTTCGAGCACGGTGAGCGCGACAAAGTAAATCTCGCCGGGGCGGACTTCGATCTCGAGTACCCCCTGATCGTGAGCGATGCCGTGAAGCCGCCGCTTGCCCGGGTTCGCGTCGACCCGGAAGAATCCTCCGGGGAGGGTCGAGCCTACGAGGCGGTGATCGACGTATAACACCGTGTCAGCGCCGGGTTGATCCAGAGGGCTGCGGTAAACGTAGATTGCAGCCGTTGCCGGGTGCGTCACGAACTCCTTTGCTTCGGCATCCCGCTCGCGTGTACCCTGCGGTGTCGACGCGCAGCCGGAAAGCAGCGCGAGCGGCACGATGAACGCCGGCAGCATGGCCAGTTTCAGGGGCACGGGTCGCCCGCGTACCCGGCGATGCGGCGTCGGCCGGATGCCAGAAGACTACAGGTGTTGAGCCCGCATCACGAGCGCACGCCCGTTACGCTCGTCGATCTGCCGCAGGAAGGTGAACTGCGGACCGGAGCGCGGGGTTCCGTGGACGGCATGCTCCAGGTAATAAAACTTCCCGGCCTCGGCTGTAAGGGTGACGGACTCACTCGCCCCGGCGTATCCGGCGACACGATGCACGCCCGGCGTCACTTCCCAGCGGTAAAAGGTTCCGGCTAGGGTCGTGATCGGCCCGGTATCGTCGAGCAGAAGTCCACTGGCTTCGTGGGAATCCATCGGGGCGCGCACGATGTAGATCACGGCCTTGCCCGGCACGCTTTCGAATTTCTTGGCCTGTATTTCCTGCGGTGAAGGTGGAATCTGCACGCAGCCTGCCACGACGATGAAGAGCGGGATCAAGATAAAACGCCACATGACGTTCTCCTTTCAGGACAGAGCAACTTGGCTCGCCCATTAATTTGCGCCGGATTTACCCATTGCGTCAATACGGGGACAACTGAGGCCGCCCTTGGCCGCGACGCGCGCCGAAGCCGACCGGATACCCCCGGACCGGAATACGACGCCGTGGCGATTTTGGATGCAACCAACGGGCGGGCAGGACTTTTTTGTTCCAGAGTGCGTGGGGGAGTCGGCTCTGGCGGGTTCGCGCTAACCGCGCTTCATCGAATCAAAAAAGTCGGCGTTGTTCTTCGTCCCCCGCACCTTGTCGAGCAGGAATTCGGTCGCTTCGAGCTCGTCCATCGGATAAAGCAGCTTCCGCAGCACCCAGATCTTGGTCAGCACGTCCTTGGCGATGAGGAGCTCCTCGCGGCGCGTGCCGGAGCGATTGACGTTGATCGCCGGGAAGATGCGCTTCTCGTACATGCGCCGGTCCAGATGGATCTCCATGTTGCCGGTACCCTTGAATTCCTCGTAGATCACGTCGTCCATGCGCGAGCCGGTATCGATGAGGGCGGTGGCAAGTATGGTGAGAGAACCGCCTTCCTCCATATTGCGTGCAGCGCCGAAAAAGCGCTTGGGCCGCTGCAGCGCATTGGCGTCCACGCCGCCGGTGAGCACCTTGCCCGAGGCGGGAACCACTGTATTGTAGGCGCGCGCGAGCCGGGTGATCGAATCGAGCAGGATGACGACGTCCTTCTTGTGCTCGACCAGGCGCTTCGCCTTCTCGATCACCATTTCGGCCACCTGCACGTGGCGGCTCGCCGGTTCGTCGAAGGTCGAGGACACCACCTCGCCCTTGACCGAGCGCTGCATTTCGGTGACTTCCTCGGGCCGTTCATCAATCAGCAGCACGATCAGCACCACCTCGGGGTGATTCGCGGTGATGGCATGTGCGATGTGCTGCATCAGCACCGTTTTGCCGGCCTTGGGCGGGGAGACGATGAGACCGCGCTGGCCCTTGCCGATCGGCGCGATGATGTCGATGATGCGCCCGGTGATGTTTTCCTCGGCCTTGATGTCGCGCTCGAGCTTCAGGTGCTCGGTCGGGTGATAAGGCGTGAGGTTTTCGAACAGGATCTTGTGCTTGGAGTTCTCGGGCGGCTCGTCGTTGACCTTGTCGACTTTCACCAGCGCGAAGTAGCGTTCGCCGTCCTTGGGCGTGCGGATCTCGCCTTCTATGCTGTCGCCGGTGTGCAGGTTGAAGCGGCGGATCTGGGAGGGCGAAACGTAAATGTCGTCGGTGCCGGCGAGATACGAGGTGTCGGGCGAGCGCAGGAATCCGAAGCCGTCGGGCAGCACTTCCAGCGTGCCGCCGCCGTAAATACTTTCCCCTTTCCGGGCCTGGTTCTTGAGGAGCGCGAAGATCAGCTCCTGTTTGCGCATGCGGTTGGCGCCGTCGACTTCGTTCTTGACGGCCATGTCGACGAGTTCGCCGACGTGCAGGTTCTTGAGATCGGATAGGTGCATATGGGGATGCCGCTACATACGGGTAAAGCCAGGGAAGGGGACGGGAGGAACGACGCGCCCGAAGAAGCCCGTCACTCCAGTGCGGGCTATTCGAGTTCAGGCGCGCGGGGTCAGACTACCGGGTTTAGATATGGCTGTCAATGAATGCGGTCAGTTGGGACTTGGACAGGGCGCCGACCTTGGTCGCTTCGACGGCCCCGTTCTTGAAGATCATGAGCGTCGGGATGCCGCGTATGCCGTACTTCGGCGGCGTACCCTGGTTTTCATCGATGTTGAGCTTGGCGACCTTGAGCTTGCCGGAGTACTCCTTCGCCACTTCGTCGAGGATGGGTGCGATCATCTTGCAGGGTCCGCACCACTCGGCCCAGTAATCCACCAGCACGGGGGTGGACGACTGCAGGACTTCCGGGTCGAACGTGTCGTCGGTCACATAATGAATATGCTCGCTCATGGGTCATGCCTTGAATGATTGGGATGGAATAGGCCACAGAATGCGTGGCAGCAGGAACTCGCGGAACTCATGCTAACCAAATTCTTGCGCCTTGGGAAGCGCGCCCGGCGATGCTGCGGTGCGGGGGCAACGCCAAGTTTCTGATAAAATGCGGACTTTTCCGGCGAATTCAAGCATCGCGCGCTTTTTCCGAAAGAATACTATGACTTACGTTGTGGTTGAGTCCTGCATCAAGTGCAAATACACCGATTGTGTTGATGTGTGTCCGGTGGATTGCTTCCGGGAAGGACCCAACATGCTGGTGATTGATCCGGACGAGTGCATCGACTGCACGCTGTGTGTTGCCGAGTGCCCGGTCGAGGCGATATTCGCAGAAGACGACGTGCCGGATGATCAACGCAAGTGGACTCCCTTGAACGCCGAACTGGCCAAGGTGTGGAAACCGATCATCGAGAAGAAGGCTGCCCCTCCGGATGCGGACGAGTGGGCAAAGACAAAGGCGAAGGCTCATTTGCTGGAGAAGTAATCAGCGTCATCGATATCCGCATCCGGGACGCGCGCCGGGGTGCGGCTGCGACTCGTTTGCCGCAGGCCCGTTTGCGGGAGCAGACGCATGAGCGCCACGTTATGAGAATGGTGAACGCAGCCTTATGCGCCCCTCCCCGCACCACTCTGCGAGAGACCGGGTACGGGGCGCACCCGCAAGCGGGGCGCGTCGGCGGGCGGAAGCGGGGCCCCACTGCGGATCTGACCCCCGGAGACGCGCATGGGATCGGCATTGAAACAACGCGCCTACGATCGGCTGCGCGGTCGCATCCCGCACGAGCGGGTCCCTGCTCTGCGCTTCGCCGATCCCTGCTCCGCCCGCCGCGCGTCCACGCCTCCGAGTGGGCGCTTCTGCATTGACCAGACTGAAACCAAGGGGAAATGTGCTTGAGTCATGACATGCGACTGATCGTTACCGCAATCCTTGCCGCGCTGCCTGTTGCCGCGCTCGCGCAGCAGCAGGTTGTCAAGCCGCCGGTCGCGAACTACTGGGTGAGCGTCGACACCGCCGCCGGCATGACCATCCCGGGCATGGGCGGCATGGGGGGCGTCATGGCCGGCATGATGGGCGGTCCGGGGCAGAGCGGCCGCCGCATGGTGCTGCAACTCGGATCGCAGCGCCCGTCGGCGGACGGCCCGCGCGCCGACCACATGATCCCGACCGGCATGGAAATGGGACCGTCGCTTCCGCTCGTCACGCCGCAACGGGCGCCGCGCGCCGAACCCGTCGAACGCAACATTCCCCAGGGCATGGAGCAGCCCAAGGGCCGCATGCTTATCTACTGGGGCTGCGGCGAAAACACGCGCCCGGGTCAACCGGTCATCGTCGATTTTGCCGCGCTCTCTCAGGGGCAGACGCCGCCCAACATGGTTTCGCGCCGCGTCTCGATCCCGAACCCGCCGTCGCCCTCGCGCGCGAAGACCTACGGCGACTGGCCCAACCAGCAGGACTCGAAATCGATACCGGGGAGCGCCTCGTTGAAGGGCGACCACCAGATCAAGGGCAACTATGCGCCCGACATCCAGTTCGCGCTGGGCGAAGGCCACGACTTCATGGACCGCGTGGAGCTTTCCGCCGCGCCGCGCGGCGCGGGCGCCGTGCATGTGACGTGGAACGCCGTGGGTACCGCGACCGGCCACTTCGCGACTGTGTTCGGCTCCGACGGCACCGACACCGTGATGTGGACTTCCAGCGAGGTGCAGGAGATGGGCGGCATGCTGATGAACTTCGTGCCGCCGCCGGAAGTCGCGCGGCTCATCCGCGAAAAGGTCGTGCTCGCGCCTTCCGTCACCGAGTGCACCGTGCCCGCCGAGGTGGTGAAACGCGCGGGCGGCACGCCGTTCCTGAACTTCATCACCTACGGCCCGGAAGCGAACTTCGCGCAGCCGCCGCGCCCGCAGGACCCGAGGCGGCCGTGGGAGCCGCTATGGACGGTGAAGGTGCGCTTCAAGTCCACCGCCTCCACGCTCCTTGGCGATGCAGCCGGCGGCGCGCGTCGTCCCGCGCGCACTCAATCCCCGAGCGAAGCGGGTGGAGAACAGAGCGCCGAGCCGGCGCAAAAACCCGCCGCCGGGCCCGACCCGGTGCAGGATGGCGTGAACATCCTGCGCGGCATCTTCGGCCGGTAACTGCTGCCGCCAAGCCGCCTTACATGTAGCCAGATGCGAGCCGACTTCGCGCAACGGATCGACGCCGGGTGCGCGGTCGTAACCCCGAACCGCAGGCTCGCGGCACACCTCAAGCACCAGTACGATGAGCGGCAGGCCGCGGCCGGCAAGTCGGCCTGGCCGACCGCGGATATCCTGCCGTTGTCCGCATTCGTCGAGCGTGCTTATGAGGACGCGTGCTATTCGCAAAGCGCAACCGAGCTTCCGGTTTTGCTTACCCCTGCCCAGGACCAGGCGCTCTGGGAAGGCATCATCCGCGATTCGGAAGCGGGCCGGGCATTGCTTGCGATTCCGGAGACGGCCGCGCTCGCGCGCGAGGCGTGGCAACTCGCACACGTCTGGCGCCTCATGCCGCAGCTCGGGCGCGTTCCTCTCAATGACGACGGCAGGGCGTTTCACCAATGGGCGCAGCGTTACGAGAACCTCAGCCGGCGCGAGCGGCACACCGATGGCGCACGTCTTGCTGACGTGACTGCATCGTTGCTGCCACGGCCGGAGATCCGCAAGCCGAAATCCCTGGTCCATTACGGCTTCGACCGGGTCATGCCGCAGCAGGCCGCGTTCTTCGAGGCGCTGGCGGCTGTCGGGTGCGAAGTGACGGGCGCCGGCCCCGCGCCGCGCAGCAGCGAGTGCCTGCGCGTGGTCTGCGCAGACAGCGGGGACGAGATACGCCGCGCTGCGGCATGGGCGCGCGCGCGCCTCGAGGCGAGTGATGCGGCGCGCATCGGCATCATCGTGCCCGATTTGGCCGAGCACCGCGCGACGGTTCAGAGAATCTTCAGTTCCGTCATGGAACCGGATTACGCGCTGCCGGGCAGCCGGCACCTGGCGTTTCCCTTTAATATTTCTCTCGGCGAGACGCTGTTTTCGTATCCGCTCGTCGACGCCGCATTCCTGGTCCTCGAACTGGCGGGACGGGAGATCGACTTCAAACGCGCCAGCCGGCTGATCCGCTCCCCTTTTCTCGCCGGCGCGGATTCCGAGCTCGCGCTGCGCGCGCGATTTGACGCATGGTTGAGAAAGCGCGCCGAACCGGTCACCACGCTGGACCGCCTGCTGGTGTTGATCGCGCATCAGGATACGGGCTGTCCGGTTCTCGCTCAGCGCCTGGCGGCGCTCGCCGAGTTCCGCAAGGCTCGCCTGTTTGGCGGGCAGCCGCCCTCCGCGTGGGCGCGAGCGATCTCGGATGCGCTCGCGCTCGTAGGGTTCGCCGGGGAGCGCAGCCTCGATTCGGCTGAATACCAGACGCTGGCGAAATGGCACGAGGTCCTCGCCGATTTTGCCGCGCTCGACCGCGTCTTGCCACGCGCCGGCTACGGCGACGCGGTGTCGCGCCTGCGGCGGATGGCGGCGGATGTGCTGTTCCAGCCGGAGACGCCCGACGTGCCGATCCAGATCCTTGGCGAGCTCGAAGCGACCGGCATGCAGTTTGATCACCTGTGGGTCATGGGCCTGTCGGACGAAACCTGGCCGCGCGGGCCGCGCCCGAATCCATTTCTGCCGATCGAATTGCAACGCGCGGCGGGAATGCCGCAAGGATCGGCTGCCGGGTCGCTCGAGCTCGCGCGCCGGCTGACGGGCGAGTGGCTGTGCAGCGCTGGCGAAGTCGTGTTGAGCTACCCGCAGCGCGAGGACGACCGCGATTTCAAGCCGAGCCCGCTCATCGTCGCCGTGCCGGAGCAGGGATTGTCCCTGCCGGTCTACGCGAGCTATCGCGACGCGGTCCATGCCCTGCGCAGGATCGAGCGCGGCGAGGATGACAGGGCACCGCCGCTCGCCGAGCCGGCCGCCGTGGGTGGCGGCACCGCGGTCATCCGGGATCATGCGGCGTGCCCATTTCGCGCATTCGCGCGCCACCGGCTGGGGGCCGAAGGTCTGGAGGAGCCGCACGCCGGTCTTGACGCGATGGAGCGCGGCACGCTGGTGCACCGCGTACTGGCGCAGGCGTGGGCGCACCTCAGGACGCGCAGCGCGCTCGATGGAATCGGGGAGGCTGATCTCGACACGCTGCTCCGGCAGGCGGCGGAAGACGCGGTTGCACGGATCCGGCGCGAACGGCCAACCGTGCTGTCGGGCCGCTTCGCTGAAATCGAGAAACGGCGTCTCGCGCGGCTCACGCGCGCATGGCTCGAAGTCGAGAAGACGCGCGGCGGTTTTACGGTCCTCGCCACCGAGGACAAGCGCCGCATCGAGATCGGTGGGCTTGCCTTGAACGCGCGTCTCGACCGCGTCGACCAGACCGACGACGGGCGCCGTATCGTGATCGACTACAAGACCGGCAAGGCATCGCCGGGCACCATGCTCGGCGAGCGCCCGGACGAACCGCAGCTGCCGCTCTATCTGGTGAGCGGCGAGCCGGACGCCGCCGCGGTGACGTTCGCCCAAGTGAGGACGGGCGAGATGCGCTTTGCCGCGCTCGCACGCGATGGCGATCTGCTGCCGGATACCAAGGCGCTCTCGGAATCTCGCTACCGTGGCCGCCACGGCTCCTGGCGGGAAGTGGTTGGAGCCTGGCGCTCAGACCTCGCGCGCATAGCCGCCGGTTTTGTGGCGGGAGACGCCAGCGTCGATCCAAAGCAGTACCCGGATACTTGCCGCTACTGCGATGTGAAACCATTCTGCCGCATCTACGAGCGGATCGAGAACGCGCTCGACGAGGACGCGGCATGAGCGCCGGCGGCGTTCCCGATCTTGCCGCGCGCCGCCGCGCGCTCGACCCCGCGCGCTCGTTCATCGTGCAGGCGCCCGCGGGATCGGGCAAGACCGAGCTCCTGATCCAGCGTTACCTCCTGTTGCTGGCGCGTGTCGATCATCCCGAGGAAATCGTCGCCATCACCTTCACCCGCAAGGCCGCCGGCGAGATGCGCGAGCGCGTCCTGGGCGCGCTCGAAGACGCGCGCGCTGGCAAGGCCCCCGCGAGCGAGCACGAGCGGGCGACGCTCGAACTCGCCTCCGCCGCTCTCGCGCGCGACACCGGGGCCGGGTGGGGCCTTGCCGAGAACCCGGCGCGCCTGCGCATTCAGACCATCGACTCGCTGTGCTCGGGTCTCACGCGCCAGATGCCGATGCTGTCCCGTTTCGGCGCGCAGCCGGAGAGCATCGAGGACGCGGCCGAACTGTATCTCGAGGCAGCGCGCGCGACCATCGGGCTGGTCGAAAGCGACGCGGCGGTCGCGCGGGACGTCGAGCGCTTGCTCACGCACCTCGACAACGATGTCGCACGCATCGGGACGCTGCTCGCCGACATGTTGAGCCGCCGCGATCACTGGCTGCGCCACGTGCATGGCAGGGAGCGCGCGGAGCTGGAGGCCGCCCTGCAAGACGTGAGACGCAACGCGGTCGAGCGCATGCGCGCGCTGCTTCCGCCGGAGGTGGAGGCGGAGTGGACGGCAATAGCCGGCTACGCTCTTCGCAACCTCGGGCGCGGGGCATTCGGGGACAGCGTTGAAGACTGGGGTGAGCTTGCCCGCCTGTTCCTGACCGAAATGGATCAGTGGCGGCGGAGCCTCACGAAAAATCAGGGGTTTCCCGCGGGCAAGCCGGCGCAGCTCTGGAAGGAGCGCGCGCTGGCACTGTTTGCCGGACTGGAAGAGCGCGATGGGTTCCGTGCCGCGCTCGCCGATATGCGGCGGCTTCCCCCGGAAAGGTACAGTGAAGATCAGTGGGAGGTGCTGGGCGCCATCATGCGGCTGCTGCCCTACGCGACCGCGCAGTTGAAACTCATGTTCCAGGGGCGCGGCTGCGTCGATTTCACCGAGGTCGCCCAGGGCGCATTGCGGGCGCTCGGCGGGGTGGAGGGACCCAGCGACCTCGCGCTCGCGCTCGATTACCGCATCCGTCATCTGCTGGTGGACGAATTCCAGGACACCTCGATCAGCCAGTACGAATTGGTCGCGCGGCTCACCGCCGGCTGGGAGCCTGGCGACGGGCGCACGGTGTTCGCGGTCGGCGACCCGATGCAGTCGATCTATCGCTTCCGCGAGGCCGAAGTCGGGCTCTTCCTGCGCGCGCGCGCGGCAGGCATCGCGGGCATCGAGCTTCATGCCATCGGCCTGGCGGCCAATTTCCGCTCGCAGGCCGGCATCGTCGAGTGGGTCAACGCGACGTTCGCGCGGGTGATGCCGGAGCGGGAGGACATCGCCACCGGCTCGGTGCCGTACACGGCGTCGGTCGCGACGCGCGCGGCGCTGCCGGGTACTGCGGTCAGGGTGCACCCGTTCTTCAACGGGGATCGCACGGGAGAGGCCGCAAGAGTGGTCGAGATCGTCGCTCAGGCGCGGCGCGAGGACGCGGAAGGGGAAATCGCGATCCTGGTGCGCAACCGCGGCCATCTGCGCGAGATCGTGCCGCAGCTCAAGGACGCCGGGCTGCGCTTTCGCGCGATCGAGATCGAGGAGCTGGGCCACCGCCCGGTAGTACAGGATCTGCTGGCGCTGGCGCGCGCGCTTTCGCATCCGGCCGACCGGCTCGCATGGCTCGCGCTGCTGCGCGCGCCGTGGTGCGGATTGACGCTTGCCGATCTCAGCGAGCTTGCTGGCGCCGATGCGAAGCGCACGGTGTGGGAACTGATGAATGACGGCGCGCGCGTCGCGGCGCTGTCCGCCGATGGCCGCGCGCGGCTGCAGCGGGTGTGCGCCGTCTTGCGGGCATGCCTCGATCATCGCTGCCGCGGCTCGCTGCGCGGC
>MEQT01000082.1:0-1264 GCA_001770325.1 Betaproteobacteria bacterium RIFCSPLOWO2_02_64_14 | reverse complement strand
AGGACGCCGAGATCTACTTCGACTATCTCGAGTCACACGAGGAGGCGGGCGAAATTGCCGATCCGGCGGCATTCGAAGAAGGGCTCGCCGAGCTCTACGCGCTGCCGGACCTGCAGGCGGACGAGCGGCTCCAGATCATGACCATCCACAAGGCAAAAGGCCTCGAATTCGACACGGTGATCGTGCCCGGCCTGGGCCGTGTGCCGCGCGGCGACGACAGCAGGCTGTTCCTGTGGATGGAGCAGCCGCGCCGGGACAGCGACGGAACCACCGATCTGCTGCTCGCGCCGATCCAGGAGACCGGTGTCGACGACGATCCGATTTACCGCTGGCTGCAGAAGATCGAGGCCGAAAAGCAGCGTCTCGAAAGCGGCCGCCTGCTCTACGTGGCCGCTACGCGGGCACGGCAGCGCCTGCACTTGCTCGGCGACACGCGCCTGGCGATCGGTGACGATGGCGTGCCCGCGCTGAAGCCGCCGGGGGCGAGAACGCTGCTCGGTGAACTCTGGCCCATGGTCGAGCCCGTGTTCGCCGAAGCGGCGGGGCGATGGTTCGAATCTTCGCCCGCCCTCGTGGAAGCAGGCGCGGCAGGGAAGGAGATCGATCAATCCTTGCGCCGCATCGCTACCGGGTGGCAGCCGCCTTCGCCTCCGCCCCGCGTCGGATGGGCGCCGCCCCCGGATGGCGCGCGCGCGAGAGAGGAGATCGAGTTCTCGTGGGTGGGCGAGACTGCGCGGCACTTCGGCAGCGTCGTGCATCGCTGGCTGCAGCGTATCGCGGCAGACGGGCTCGAAGCGTGGGACGCCGGGCGGGTTGGCGCGCTGGGGAAAATTTTCCGGGATCAACTCATGGCATGCGGCGTGTCAGCCGAGGTCATGGATGACGCCACCGGGCGGGTGGCGATCGCACTGCAGCAGACCCTGGACGATCCGCGCGGCCGCTGGGTGCTCGGCGCCCGGGAGAACGCCCGCTCCGAACTGAAGCTCACCGGGATGATCGGCGGCGAGCTCGCGAGCGTCGCGATGGACCGCACTTTCACCGACGAGACCGGCACGCGCTGGATCGTGGATTACAAGACGGGCGGGCACGAGGGCGGAAACATCGAGGCTTTTCTCGACCGCGAACTGGAGCGTTACCGGCCCCAGCTCGAGCGCTATGCCACGCTCATGAGCCGAATCGACGGCCGCCCGATCCGCCTCGGGCTGTATTTCCCGCTGCTCGGCGGCTGGCGCGAGTGGAGTCCAGCGGCGGAAGGATCAAGGTA
>MEQT01000081.1:9517-10725 GCA_001770325.1 Betaproteobacteria bacterium RIFCSPLOWO2_02_64_14 | reverse complement strand
TCACCAGCACCTTCAGAGCCGCCGGCAGCACTCCCCCGCAGCCCGAGCGCTCGACCGCAACGAAAAACGGCAGCACGAGCTTGCCGACATGGGGCACATGCCCCCACACGCGCACGGTATTCGGCACGCTGCCCAGCAGTCTCTCCGCCGCGGCGAAGAACCGCGCGGTGTCGCCCGTCGCCAATGCAGGATCAAGCAGCGGGACTCTGCAACCGGCCGGCGCAGTCGAGGCCGCGTCGGCGATCTGCCGGCTGCTCTCGCCGGTTAACCCTCCCTCACCCTGCGCCCGCGGAGGGCAGAGCAGGTTCCATTGGCCCCCGGCCGATGGATGCGACCCCGTAGCAGGATGCAACGCGCCGAAATCCCGCGTGCTATTGCGCGCCTCCACGGTCGCATCCCCATGAATGGGGCTCCTGCTCCACGTTTCGGCGCGCCCTCTCCCGGGGGGAGAGGGAAGCACAAAGCTCCCTTCGCCCTCCGGGAGAAGGGTTGGGGATGAGGGAAACGCCTGCGGCCAATGTTCGACGAGCCGCGCAACGTAGGCTTTCAGGCGCTTTGGATCGGCGCGCACCGATTGCCGAATCTTATCGACCTCGCCCTGCTCCTCGATCGGCAGGCGCATCGAGTCCTGGAAGCGGTTGGAGACCGCAAAGAGGCCGCAGATGCCAGTGAGTTCGACGAGTTCAGCGTCGGAAAACTCACGCCGCACCTCGGCGAACACCTCGTCGCGCTCGCCGGCCGTGTTGGCCGCGACATGCTCGGCCCACAGCACGGCCGCGCGCTCGCGTGGAGTGAAATGCGGCGAATCGAGATAGTCGCCGAGGCTGATCGCGGCGACCTGCTCGTCTGTGATTCCGGCGGCTTGACCAAGCGCCGTATTGTGGGCAATTCAGTAATTGCAGGAATTCGCGTGGCTCGTCTTGAGGACGGCCATTTCCTTGATGCGGCACGACAGCACGCCGCCCGCGCCCTCGCGCTGCAGCGGCGTGCCGGCGAGCAGGAAAAACTTGGCGATGTCCGGAACGTGGGCCCAGGTGCAGGCGGAGTTCGGCACGCGGCCGCGGAACAGCGCCGTCGCCTCGAAGAACCGGGCAACATCACCGGTCGCGGTGCGCGGATCGAGCAGCGGCACTCTCATGGTTCGCGTCTCCCTT
Source organism: Betaproteobacteria bacterium RIFCSPLOWO2_02_64_14 (assembly GCA_001770325.1). Lineage (GTDB taxonomy): Bacteria > Pseudomonadota > Gammaproteobacteria > Burkholderiales > SG8-41 > DSOT01. The sequence goes on along the minus strand of MEQT01000081.1, from coordinate 9,571 downwards.
TCAGTTCACTTGCGATGTGTCATTGCGAGCCGAGCGAAGCAATCCCGTTGCACG
>MEQT01000081.1:2107-9489 GCA_001770325.1 Betaproteobacteria bacterium RIFCSPLOWO2_02_64_14 | reverse complement strand
CGCCGCGAGATTGCTTCGTCGCTCGCCGCTCCTCGCAACGACAGATCGGGGCAATCTCGAGCATGCCGGTCAGGTTTGAATTGGAGGCCAGAGGCGCAACGCGACGTTGGCCGAACCCGGCGCGTGCACGGTGTCGCGCACGACGTTGGTCGACCACTCCACCATCTCCGGATACGGGCGCTCGTAGTGGACGAAGTGATCCTCCCTGTCCTTGAGCGAGGTGAACTCGTAGAAGCACGCGTGCTTCGCCCAGCCGGCGACCGAAACCAGCTTCCGCACACGGATGCAGCCCGGCACCTTCTGCATGGACGGCATGCGCCAGCGCGCATACCACGCGGCGAGTTCTTCCTCTTCTTCGCAGGAGCGCACGTTGAAACTGCCTAGCTGAATGCAGGGGGCCACCGGTATGCCGGCCGGGTCGTTTGCGTTCGCCTCCGGGCCGTAGACGCGGGATTCCTCGACCATGAGGTTCGCGCGTTCGGCGAGTCGCTGCGCGAGCATTCTCCGGTCGCCCTCCGGCAGATTTGCATGGAACTCGCGCGGACTTGGATTGCCGAGAGCGTAGGGTTCCGCCGCGCCGAACATCATGATGTAACGGTCTCCCTTCGGCACGCCCTTTGGATCCTTCTTGTGGCTGATGCGCCCGCCACCGCCCAGCGGCGTGAAGCTCCCCTTCGGTTGCGACGCGTAGTGCGCGCCCCACATCACTCCCCTGCGCGCGAGCACCTTCGGAATATAGACCTCATGCGCCCACGCGAGGTAGGCATCGCGGCCATCGTCCGGCAGGTCGTACCACGAAATCCAGTAAGCTCGATCCACGACTACTGACCCTTATGACGTTGCCGGACAATCACGATAACCACCCCCTCGCTTCGCTCGACCCCTCCTCCGCGAGGAGGGGAAAAAATAATCTCCCCTCCTTCCCAGGGAGGGGTGGACGCGGAGCAAACGGGGTGGTTGCACCTAATCGACACGAACGCCGGACGCCTTGATCACCTTGCCCCATTTGGCGATGTCGGAGGTGACCAGCGCCGCAAGCTGCTCGGGCGTGCTGCCAGCGACTTCCATGCCCAGATTGAACATGCGTTCCTTCACGTCCGGCAGCGCCACGACCTTGATCAGCTCGCCGTGTATCTTCATGATGACGGCTTTGGGCGTACCGGCGGTAACGTGGACGCCATTCCACGACGTGAATTCATAGCCGGGGACGCCCGACTCGGAAATCGTAGGCAACGCGGGCGCTGAAGGGGAGCGCCTCGCGCCCGATACGGCAAGCGCCCTGAGCTTGCCGGCCCGCACGTGAGGGTATCCCGACTGCATGATTGCGAACATCATGTGCACATGCCCACTTATCAGGTCGATGACACCCGGTACCACGCCCTTGTAGGGGACATGCACGATGTTGACGCCCGCCATGTTCTTGAACATCTCTGCCGCGAGATGCGCCGTGGTGCCGTTGCCGGACGAGGCGTAATTAAGTTGCCCGGGCCGGGCGCGCGCCAGTTTGACGAGTTCCGCCACGGACTTCGCGGGCACCGAGGGATGCACCACGAGCAGGAACGGAATCGACGCGAGCAGACTCACCGGCGCGAGATCGCGCACGAAATCGAACGGCAGCTTGGGATACAGCCCCACCAGCGTGGGGTAGGCCCCGGTGGAAAGGAGCCACGTGTAACCGTCGGGCGGCGCTTTCGCCACCATTTCTCCCGCAATGATGCCGCCGGCCGCCGGCCGCTGGTCGACGATGACCTGCTGGCCCCACGCGTCGGTCAGCTTCTGCCCGATGAGGCGCGCGAGCACGTCGGGAGCCGGCCCGAGGACGAACCGGATGGGTTTCACCGGAAAGTCCTGCGCCAGGACACCGCCGGCAATGACCGCCCCGCTCAGAAAGAAATTCAACAACGCAACACGCAGGTTCGCTGTCATGTCATGTCCTCCACGAGATAAATCGTGATCGGTGACCGGTGACCGGTCAAGAACCGACGGAGTGCGCACCGCTCACCCGTGGGCAATGCCCACACCCACGATTACCGTTCACTGTTCACTGTTCACCGTTCACTGTTCACCGTTCACGCCCTGATACATCGCATCATGCGACGAAAACGCAACGATGCACGGTTTGTTCGAGCGGTTGCTCCAGGCGTGGTTGGTTCCACGCTGCACGACTGTGTCGCCGGCGCGGAGATGGACCTCCTCGGTATCGAGCACCAGCGTGATCTCGCCCTCGATGATCAGCGCGAAATCAAGCGTGCGGGTCTTCTGCATGTAGGGGTGCGGCGCCTTGGGCGAATAGGTCGATGCGCTGGGCGATCCCATCGCGGCGAAATAGGCTTGCACTTCCTTCGCGCCAACCTTTCCCTTGTAACTTGCGTCAGGCGGAAACTGCACAACGCGGCACACCGAGCCGCCGGGTGGGGGTTCCAGGGCGTGCGGCATGTGCAACGAGTCGCTGAGATTCTTAAGCGGCACCGGGGTGCGATCCGTCACCCACATGCGGGTCGACGCGAAACCCGGGCGCGCCGGATCGGTGCGGACGTCGGGACTCGGCCCGTCGAAGATCGCCTTCGACCTGTCGTTCTCGTCGATAACGACAATCCTGCGCTGTGGTTTCACCGTCTCAATCATTTTCCCGTTCACTGTTCACTGTTCCCTCTTCACCAGTCACCCGTCACGAGTCACCGAACTTTGCCGCCATCATCACGAATGCCATCTGGCTGCCGAAACTGCGGTCGGACCACGCGTGCCAGCTGCCGATCTGCACGACGACATCGCCGGGCTTCAGCACGTGCTCGCCCGCATCCGTGATGAGGACGCGTTCGCCCGACATCAGGATGCCGTAATCGAGTGTCTCGGATTTGTGAATGCGTGTGGTATAGAGATTCTGCCGCCCGCGCTCCCACGTGCCGCCCTCAGTCCTGCGCGGCGGATGCTCGGCAGTGATGTACTTGTCGGATGCGGGATCGTAGACCTCGGGCTTGCATGCCGACTCGACGATGCGCAGACGCCCGCCGTTTACCGGCGGCTCGAAGTGAAACGGCAGGTCGCCGTCGTCGCGCTCTCCGGAGATCGGTGCCGGGCAGGCCTCGAACATCCAGATGTCGGTCATGCCCGTGCCCTTCTTGAAGGTGTTGGCGTTGACGCGCGGCGCGGCGCTGTCGTACAGCACCTTCGACCGGCCCTGCGCGTCGTTGCCGGTCACCACCCGCCGGATGGGTTTGATGCCTTCTGCCATTGCAAATTCTCCCTAGAAATTCATAGCCGCCGATGGACGCCGATAAACGCCGATAGGGATCAGAAACAGTCAGCCTTTGACACTTCGAACACGATCGACGAATTCATGCAGAAGTACCTGACCTTTTCGCTTCTTGCTTTGCGATGTTCGATCTTATCTGCGTGCATCGGCGTACCCCTCAAGGGGGTATTGAGAAGAATTCATCGGCGGCTAATCTCGTTACGCCACCTTCAGGCGCCGGTCTTCTGGTACGAATGAAAATCCCGGCCGGTCGCAGTCCACGGATGCGGCGCGATGGCGTACATGTCCGACACGACATCCACGACCACGGGTCTGTTCATTGCAATCGCGCGCCTCAAAGCATCGTGCAGGTCGCCGGGCTTCTCGACCCTGATTCCGACGCAGCCGAACGACTCGGCGACCTTCGCGAAATTGATGTCGGGAAAACGCCACATCTCCTCGGCGCGTCCGCGCTGTTCGCCGCCATAGGCCGCGTTATTCAGGTTGATTTCCTGGTTGAGCGCGCTGTTGTTGTTGACGACGATCACGGCGTTGATGTTGTGCCGCCGCGCGGTCTCCAGTTCGGCGATGTGATAGTAGAAGCCGCCATCGCCGGTGAAGCACACGACGGACCTGCCCGGCAGCGCGCACTTGACGCCCAGCGCCGCCGGGAAGCCCCAGCCGAGCGAGCCCGCGGTGCGAAAGTAACTCTGCCCCGGATGCGTCAACTCGATGAAACGAGCGGACCAGATTCCGGCGTGGCCGGTGTCCGACACCACCACGCCATCCGCCGGCAGCACATCCGAGATTTCCCTGCAGATGCGTTCGGGCCGGATCGGCGTCGCATCGGAGTTGCGCATCGCAGCGTTCTCGGAACGCCAGTCCGCGACGATCTGCTGCACGCGGCCGATCCAGTCGCCCCGCTCCGGCGCCGCGTGTGGCGCGGCATCGACCATGCGCCGCAGCGAGACCTTGGCATCGCCCAGGATGGACACGGCGTTCGGATAGTTCCTGCCGAGCTCGGCCGGATCGATGTCGAGCTGGATCACCTTCGTGCCGGGAGGCGGAAACATCCAGTTATTGGTGACCTGTCCACCGCAGTGGCTGCCGATGAAGAACACGAGATCCGCTTCGTGGAGCACGCGGTTGGCGCAGTCGCGTGAATACGCGCCCGGCACGCCCACCGCGAGCGGATGTGCGTCAAGGATCGCGGCCTTGGCATTGAGCGAAGTTGCGGCCGGAATCCGCAGCTTTTCCGCGAGCTCGACCGCCTCCGCCTGGGCGCCCGACCGGATCACGCCGCCGCCGGCAACGATCACCGGCCGCTTGGCCGCTGTCAGCACCGCGACCGCATCGCGCACGCGCTGCATTTCCGGTTCAGGGCGGAACGCCGGCGCACGCTGGTACATCGTCTCTACCAGCGGATCGAGTTCGGCTTCCTGTTCCGTGATCTGGCCCAGGTGGCTCTGGATGCGCAGGTGCACTGTGCCGGGCGCGCCCGACGTGGCGACGCGAAACGCCTGGCGCAGCAGGTCGGGCAGGCGCGTCACGGTGTCGACCTGCGCGTTGAACTTGGTGACCGCATCGAACTGCGAGACGTCATCGACCTCCTGGTACGCATGCCGGTAGCGCGACTGCGGCGTCGGCCCGCCGGTGATCGCAATGACCGGCGAGCCCGCCATATGCGCATCCCGGATGCCGGCGGCGAGATTGGATGCGCCGATCATCTGCGCCATGCACACGCCCGGCTTGCCGCTCGCGCGGGCGTAGCCGTCAGCCATGTAAGCGGCCGCCTTCTCCCCGTGCACCATCAGCCGCTGGATCGGCATGTCTTCCATCTCGGCAAACGCCTTCAACATGAACGCCGGCACGAAAAAGATATGCGTGACCCCATAGCCTTCCATCATCTGCGCGAACAGCCGCGCGCCCGTCATCTTCGGCATGTATCTCGCCTCCGCTGGGAAAGCGCAATGCTACCGCGAATCGACAGCCCGAATCGACATGCGCCGCGAGAACCGGCTGCAGCCATATGCTGGACGGGGCGCATCGTGCCAACCGGAATTGCCCCGACCGCTGTTCCGGCGTAACGTATCAACCACCAGATGGAATGACGTGGCGGACCAAGCCCTTCGTCCATCAACTTTTCAAGCGACTGCGTCATCCCTCAAGCGGCATGTCATTCGAGATATTGTTCGTTGAACGGTTGGATCATCACGCGCGTGACGTAAGCGCCGGCCGGCTCCGGCTCGATCGCAGCGCGTTCAACAGGCCCACGCTCCAGGTCGCGCGCGACCTGCTTGGCAAGTTCATCGTGCGCAGTTACCGGGGCCGCCGCATCGATGCGATGATCACCGAAGTCGAAGCGTACAAGGGCCCGCAGGACAGGGCTTGCCACGCGCACGGATGGCGACGCACGCCGAGGGTCGAGCCCCTCTACGGCGAGGGGGGCACCGTTTACGTGTACCTGGTCTACGGCATGCACTGGCTCCTCAATTTCAGCACCGCCGGCGGCGGCAAGCCGGAAGGCGTCCTCGTCCGCGGCATCCTGGCCGGCCCCGACGGAGCGCGCAAACCCGTGGTGGGACCGGGGAAGGTCTCCCGCTTTCTGAGGATAGACAAGAGGCTCGACGGCACGGACGCTACGGACTCGAAGCAGATGTGGCTCGAGGACCGTGGCGTGGGCATACCGGCAAAGTGCGTCAGGCGGGGACCGCGCGTCGGCGTGGACTTCGCGGGGCCGTACTGGGCTGCGCGGCCATGGCGATTCTGGATTGAACAACAGGAGGACGCATGATCAAGCACACCGGTGGCTGTCACTGCGGTCGTGTCAGATTCGAGGTTCTCGCTCCAGCGAGGCTCGAGGTCTCGGACTGCAATTGCTCCATCTGCGGCAAGGCGGGCTATCTGCACCTCGTCGTTCCCGCCGACCGTTTCAAGCTGCTCTCCGGCAGTGACGCGCTGCAGACCTACACCTTCAACACGCACACGGCGAAGCACCTGTTCTGCTCGGTTTGCGGCGTCAAATCCTTCTACGTGCCGCGCTCGCATCCCGATGGCTACAGCGTCAACGCCCGTTGTCTCGACCCGGGCACGGTGGAAAGCCTCAGCATCCGGCAGTTCAACGGGCGCGAGTGGGAGATGCAGTACCCGAAAGGTCGGGGGGAGTACACGCGGTGACGCGCACTGCGCGCGGTTGAACCGAAACGCTGTGCCCCATCCACGACGCACCGCGACACGGTGTTCTCAGGCAAAGTCGCCAGACGGTACGCGAAGCGCCATCGCGCAAGGTTCATGTCCACGCTGCGCCACGGCGGGCGGTTGCTGCTGTTCGGTGGCGCCGTTCTCGCGTGCACTGTGGGGCCGACGCTCCTCGGCTGGTGGGATGCCACGCTGCCGGCTGCGATCGGGGCAGCGTTCTTCGCAGTGGTGCTCGTCAGCGTCGTCGTGAACCTGGGCCTGGAACTCATCGCCTCGGTGCACGCGTATTTCGACCGGCGTCTCGGCGATGTGGACGTTCCCTGGCTGAGCGGCCGCGCGCTTTACAGCGAGTCGGGCCGATTCGACGCACTGGCACGCGAAGCGGGATTACCGCTGCTCTCCGAGTTCGAATCCTCCGACGATCTCGATACCGGCATCGCCCCCGCCTGGCACCCACCGGAGCTCGCGCTGCCGACGGTCGGCCATCTCCTCGCGCACACCGCCCCCGGCACCCGCCTGCACCGCGATCTGCTGACACTGCGCACGGCGCTGCTCTCGGCGCGGGCGAAGAACGCGCGGTTCTGCCTGCTGGTGCAGTCCTGGGGCCGCGGCGCCAATGCGGAGATCGAGGCGCGTCGCCGCGGCAGTTTTTCCTGAGCGGTTGACGCGGTCACCGCACCCCGACTTACCCGGCGGAAATGGGGCGTGGATCGGCGTGTGGTGCGATATGAAATAATAACCCGCAGATCATGTCCCCATGCCGGGGCAAATGCGAGGAGAAATTCGATGGCATCCGCAGGACAATTCCCGGGGCACCTGATTTCGATCTGCACGGCTATTGTGCTGGGGGCTGCCGGCCCTGCCACCGCGGCCCAACCCGGCACGAGCGCCGGCAACTACCCGACGAAGCCGATCCGCCTGGTGGTGCCGAGCGCGCCCGGCGGGGGCACCG
>MEQT01000081.1:0-2052 GCA_001770325.1 Betaproteobacteria bacterium RIFCSPLOWO2_02_64_14 | reverse complement strand
AACCGACATCATCGCGCGCCTCATCTCGCAGGCGCTCGGCGAGAGCTGGGGCCAGACCGTTGTGGTGGACAATCGCGGCGGCGCAGGTGGCATCCCCGGTGTTTCCATCGTGGCCAAGCAGTCGGCCCCCGACGGCTACACCATGCTGCTCGGCAGCGTCGGCCACGTCTCGTTCGCGCCCGCCGTACGCCGCAATCTCGGCTACAACCCGGAGACCGACCTCACGCCGGTGACGCTGGCCGCGAGCCAGCCCTTCGTCATTGCCGCATCGTTGTCGCTGCCGGTGAAATCCATCAAGGAACTCATCGCGCTCGCCAAGGCCAAGCCGCGTTCCGTGAGCTACGGTTCGGGCGGCACCGGCACGGCCTCGCACCTCGGCGTCGAACTGCTGCAGCTCGAGGCGGGGGTTTCGATGCTGCACGTTCCCTACAAGGGCAGCAACCCGGCGATCGCCGCGGTGATGAGCGGCGAACTCCAGGTCGCGCTCGCCGGCCTCGCGACCGTCCTGCCGCACGCGAAGAGCGGCAGACTCAAGGCACTCGCCGTCACGGGCGCCAAGCGTTCGCGGGTGGCGCCGGAGCTGCCGACGGTGGCGGAGTCGGGCGTCCCGCGTTACGCGTTCGACGTGTGGTACGGGATCATGTTTCCCGGCGGTACGCCGCCGGCCCTCGTGACGAAGATGCACGCCGAGCTGACGAGGCTGCTCAAGTCCCCCGCGGTCGGCGAGCGCTTTGCCGCCGCCGGTCTCGAACCGCTGACGAGCACGCCCGGAGAATTTTCCGACCGCATCAAGAGCGAATTGCCGAAATGGAAGCGCGTGGCGAAGGAAGCGAACATCCGCATCGATTGACCGATCAGGTGCAGCGCGGACACGGCGACCGCGGAACATCCTGGAACGCCGCTCAACGCGGCCGATATGTGCCACGCGCGCCGCGCATGGTGGCGACACCGGCCTCCGCCGGTGCCGTGAACCTAACCGCTTACCGGCTGTGGCTTTCCGGGGGATTTGGTTTCCGATACAGGGTTCACCTTCCACGCACTGCGAACGGCCATGCTACGCCCGTCCGGCGGGCGTGACAATTGCCCGGGCGCAAAGCGCCGGTGATGGGCGCGATTACGTTGCTTGCAACGGGATTGCTTCACTACGTTCGCAATGACGGCCGAAGGCGCCGGTCGGCAATTGGATACCGTACGGAATTCAACAGATGTTATCAAACAAGCGCGACATGTCGGCTATCCGATCCACTCCGCGTATGCGCGCGGTCAACGTTGCGATCTGATCCCGGTTCAACGGACAAACGCCAAGACCGAAGCACTCGCGGAACTTTTCATCGACTTCGGATTCCAGCAGCGGCACCCCGGGCGTTCCGGGGACATCTTCCACGCGGCATGAAATTTCGCCGTGCTGCCTCGTTCGCATGCGCACGATCGCTGGCCCGCGGGTTCCGGTTTGCGATTCATCCACCCGCACGGACACCTTGCCGATATGCGCAGCGATCGTCGGATCGCGCGCCGCCGCCTCCTGAATCTCGACGAGGCCCAGGCGGCGCCGCACCAGCGCGCAGGCTATCGAATAGCGGAGGTTGAACTGGGCGGCGACCTGCGGATCGCTGCTCGGGTCGTACGCCCCGCCCACGATGCGGTCCATGTACGGGGTGACCGTCACTTCGATCGAGCGCACGTCGTCGGGCTCGAGGTCGTGCTGCCGGACGAGCCTCAGGGTCGCCTCGATCGAGGTATGGTTGCAGCCGCAGCTCGGGTACTTCTTGATCGTCACGTTGACGTTGTCGAAGCGGCGTCCCAGCTCATCGACCACCTTGCTGCGGTCGCCCTCCTGGTAGAGCTGGAAGAAACCGAAGCGCCCCTCGAACGCTTCGCTCGGCGCGGTGATCCCGCGCTGCGCCAGCAGTGCCGCATAAACGCCCGAGCGGGCAGCAAACGCGGACAGCATGCGCTTGCTCAACGAGGGCTGAATGTTTGCCTGCTGCGTGCCCGATGATTGCAGGTAGGCGATTCCCAGCGCGTGCTGTGTAGCATTCGTGTCGAGCCCCA
>MEQT01000080.1:4194-11228 GCA_001770325.1 Betaproteobacteria bacterium RIFCSPLOWO2_02_64_14 | reverse complement strand
GCACTGCCACACGCCGACCGGCAGCGAGCCGGGCGCGCGACGCTGCGCGGTGAGCGCGGGAGGGAGGGCGACGACTGCGGCGTCCATGAGGGCTGCCACACCCGATAGCGCGGCCCCCGCCCACCAGATCGAAGCAGCGACAGGCCAGATCGCCGCTGCGACGGCAAGCGCCAGCAGGATCGCCAGCAGGATCAGCAGCCGGTGTGACGGCGCGATCATCGGGATCCGGCGCGCGGCGCGGCGCAGCTATTGCCGCGGCGCACTCGTCTTCTCGAGCAGCGCATGCAGGATGCTGTCGGCCCCATGGCCCTCGATTTCCAGCTCCGGAGACGGGGTCACGCGATGGCGCAGTGCGGGCAGCGCCATGCCTTTAACGTCGTCCGGTGTCACGAAATCGCGTCCGGCCAGCAGGGCCGCGGCGCGCGCCGCGCGCACCAGGGCGATGCCGCCTCGCGGGCCCGCGCCGGCGGCAACCCCGCTCCAGGTACGGGTTGCGCGCACGATGCGTACGGCGTAGTCCTGCACGGCGTCGTCGAGGCGCAGTTGCGCGGCGGCGCGCTGCAGCGCCAGCACGCCTTCAGGCTTGATGACCGGTGTTACCGCGTCCACGTTCAGGCGGTCGCCGACCTGGCCGGCGGTGACCTGCCGCACCAGTTGCGTTTCTTCCGCGTGGTCCGGATAGTCGATGCGCACCTTGAGCAGAAAGCGATCGAGTTGCGCTTCCGGCAGCGCATAGGTGCCCTCGTGCTCGATCGGGTTCTGCGTGGCGAGTACCATGAACGGGGGCTCGAGCGGCAGCGCGGCGCCTTCGATCGTGACCTGCAGTTCCTGCATGACTTCCAGCAATGCCGCCTGTGTTTTCGCGGGCGCGCGGTTGATCTCGTCGGCAAGCAGCAAATGGGTGAACACCGGGCCGCGCCGCGTCGTGAACTGGCGCGTCGCCTGGTCGTAGAGCGTGTGGCCACACACGTCCGCCGGCATGAGGTCGGGCGTGAACTGAATGCGCCGGTAGGTGCCGCTGAAAGTCCTGGCGAGCGCCTGCACGAGCAGTGTCTTGCCCAGTCCGGGCACGCCTTCGATCAGGACGTGGCCGCCGGCGATGAGCCCCGCCAGCACCTGATCCACCACCTGTGCCTGGCCCACCACGGCCTTGGCGATCTCGGCGCGCATTGCGGCTGCGGCCTGCGCCACCTGTGCAATGTCGTGCGCTGCTGCCCTGTTCTCGTGAGTCACTCGTTTTCCCTTCATTCCGCCCGTCGGCGGGTCAGTCCTGCTTCAAGCGCCTGCAGCGTGCGTATCAGCCCCGTGAACTGCGCCGGGTCCGCTGGCTGACCGCTAAGCCCCAGCACGATCTGGTCCTCCGGCAGACCCGTCAGTTGCGCGAGACGCGTAGCGCGCTGCGGCATGGGCAGCGCGGCGATGACCGGATGCACGCGCCCGATCTTGTGCATGCAGGCCTCTCGCGCCGCGCTGGTAAGCCGTGCCACATTGCCGTTATTCCAGTGGAACAGCCCGCTCGCGCGCAAGTGATCCAGAAGCCGCCTCCGTGCGGGCAGCGGATCGGGAATCAGCGGGCCGAAGCGCGGGATGACGCGCCACAACCAGGCGGCGAGGAGCAGCGCCGCAACGACCAGTGCCTGCCGTGCGTGCTCGACCAGCGCCGCGAGCAACGAGGGCGTTGCGAGCCGCGGCGCGATGACGATCTCCGGGGTGGCAGGATTGAATTGCAGCAATTGCCATGCGAACTCGGCATGGTCATGCTCGCCTATTGTCGCATTGGTGAGGAACGACATGCTGGTGAGCACGGTGATCTGGCCCGCGCCGTAACGATAGTGCAGCAGAATGGCGCCCAGGCGATCGTCGATGCGGAACACGGCGCGCGGCGTGCGCTCGCTGAGCTGAACCCGGTTGCCCATCACCAGCCGCATTTCGCGTGGGGCGTGCGGGAGCGTGACGCCGACGGGCTCGCGCGGGACGCGCTGGCGCAGTTCGCGCCGCTCGATCTCCAGCCGCTCGAGTATCGGGTCGCGACTGTAATGCCACTCGGCTGCGACGATGAGATGTCCGCCGCCCTCGACCCACGCCATCACCCGCTCCAGACTGCGCGGGACGATGCCCGCGCGATAGCGCGCAAGGACCAGCGTGCCGCCTGGCGGCAGTTCGCCGAATTCCGCGGGTCGCCGCACCGTCCGCGTCGTCTTGCCCATGCGTTCGTAGAGGCGCGTTGCCGCCAGCAGAAAATTGCGGCGCGCCTCGCCCTGGTAGCCCACGCGCTCGCGTTCCGCGACGCGCTCGAAATTGAAGTAAAACCACGCGGCGCCGCCCGCCACGAACGCGACGAGAACCAGGGCAGATAAGTATCTGCGGTTCATGCCGCGTCGGTAGCAAAGAGCGCCCGCCAGCCGGCGCAAAGCTCGAGTGCAGCGGCCCGCTCCGGCACGCGCGCGGCGTAGGCCGCGCCTTGCCACGCCGCCACCAGCCGCGTGAAGTAGGCCACGATCTGCGCCGCGCACCGCGTGCGCGCCTTGCGCAGGCAGTCATGCTCGGTGTCACCCGCGCCCAGCGCGAGTCGATCGCGATGCACCAATTCCGACAGTGTGCCGCGGTAGAGCAGGCCCAGCGCTTCGCGCACAGCGCCGGTCTCAACCAACGCGCTCGCTGCGCCCGGTATGTCACGCGGCAGCGATTCCGGCCTGATGTCCATCCCGAACAATGCCACCGGAGGCGTGAACCTTTCAGGCGCGGTGTCGCGACGCCACCTCGGCCAATGGCGGACAAGATAGTAGATGGCCGCGGCGAGAAGCGCGCCGGACAATCCCCACATCAGTGCGCGCGCCACTTCCGCGAGGAACCGCCCGAGATTCTCCCAATCGGCATTGCTGTCGCGCTTCGGCTTCTCATCGTCGCTCCAACTTAAGCCCGGACCGGTATAGCGCCACGATCTGACCTCGCGGTGTTGGTCGAACGCCGGTTCCTTGAGGACTTCCCGTATCTGTTCGGCTGCGCCCGGCTGGGCTGCCTGCGCCAAGCGTGGAACCGCGGGCAGCCACGCCAGCGCTGCAAGCAGGGCAAGCGCCGCTGCGAGCGCAGCGGGGCGGGGCTTGGCCGGCGCGGAACGCTCCTCGAGCCGGCGCAGCGCCAGTTCCACGTCCCACGCCTCGAGCTGGGTGCGCCGGTTCAGATAAAGCGCAAAGCCGGCAGCCACATAGAGAGGCTCGACCAGCGACACCGCGCCCGCATAGAACGCGACGCGCAGCCATTGTTTCCACTGGGCGTCATCAGCGCCCCAGAACATCGCTGCCCAGCCGAAACGCGGCTCGTACGGCTGGGGAGTGAGCATGTCGATGAGGCCAAACAGCGAAACGATCACGGTGAGCTCGAACAACATGCACCCCACGGTCAGCCACACGGCGTGCCCCCGCGCCCTGCGATGCAGTACCTTCGCGCGCGCGCGTGCTTCGCCCCCGCGCAAGCGTTCGAGGTGCCACACCGGCAGGTCGAATGATCGCGCCAGGTCAAGGCGATACAGCGTCAGGCTGGCGAGCAGTCCCGGCGTCCCCGGCAGCGCGCGGAGCGTCGCCCACGCGCCAGGCGCCTCGCCGAACGCCGCCCCGCCCAGCACGTGCAGCACGGCGCGGTCGAACAGCGGCTTGAGCCACCACAACGTGAGCGCGGCGAGGAACAACTGCTCACGCAGGATCAGGCACACGACGGCGCCGACCGGCAAGTACAGCGCGAACCAGGCGAGGAGCGCCGGCCGCCACCAGCGACGCAACATGGCACAGCCCAGGTCCATGGCCTCCCATGGATTGCGCTGGCGCAGGTACAGTGCGAAGCGGTCAAGCTCCACGGCCGCGCCCCACCTGAAGGAAGTACGCCGCCACCGCGAGCCACAGCGCGATGCCGGCGCCGTACTTGATCTGCGGCGCCACTTCGGTCAGCGGCGACCAGAACGCTTCCACGAACGCGGCGATGAACAGCATGCCGGCCGCACCGTAGATCAGCCCCGCGCCTCTGCGTGCGGCGGCGATCAGGGCTTGGTTGCGCGACAGACGACCGGGTGCGACGAGCGCCATGCCCAGTTTCAAACCTGCCGCGCCCGCAAGCACGATCCCGGTGAGTTCAAGCGCGCTGTGGCCGGAAACGAACGACCAGAAGGTCTCCGCGTAGCCGGCCTGAGTCAGGTGGCCGGCAACCGCGCCGATGAACAAGCCGTTGAACAGCAGGAAGAACAACGTGCCGATCCCGAACAGCAAGCCGCCGGCAAAGGTCTGAAACGCAATGCGGATGTTGTTCCAGATGTACACCCCCAGCATGTGAAACGCGGTATCGGCTTCTGGCGTGCGGCCCAAGCGCTCCGCCTTGGGATCGTACATATTCTCGATCCCCGCAAGCCGGTCGGGCGTGATGAAGTAATAAACCAGGTCGGGAAAGTATTGAAGCAGCACAACCATGCCCGCGAGCGGACCGAAGAACAGCAGCGCAGCCGCCGCCAGCGTGCGGCGCTCGCTGCGAACCAGGCGCGGAAATCCCGCTCGCACGAACGCCAGCAGCTCGCTGCGCGGTTGGACGGGCCGCGCATAGAGCGCGTGATAGCCCCCGACCGCCATGCCGTGGAGCCGGTCCACGATGTCGCCGCCGTAGCCGCGGTCGCGCGCGAGCGCAAGGTGCTGGCACACGCGGCGATAGCGCCGCGGCATGTCGGCTGCAATCACGTTATCCTGCGCCGGGTCGCGTCCCGCCCGGTTGCGCGAGCGCCCGTCGATCCAGTCCTCGAACTCGCGCCACTCCGCGCCGTGCCGCGCCTCGAACAATTCCTGTTTCATTGCGGCCGTCGCCCGATCAGGTGATTGGCAAGCTGCAGCAGCCGCTGCCGTGCCAGGGGACCGTCTCCGGTCCCAGTCAGGCGCACAGGAATTCCGGCCAGTTCCTCGGCCCGTTGCGGCGTAAGCGTCGCCACGCGCTCGGCGTACTCGAGCACCGCGCGCGACTCATCGAGAGTCAGCGGGACCCTCGGCGCGAGCGGAGGCGCAGCCGGCACCGCCGACGCCACGCGCGGCCGCTCGACGTAAATGACCACGGTGCCGGCAACCAGGTCGCCCAGGCGCTTAAAATCGCGGTTGAGCACCATCGCGACGAACCCAAGGCCATAGAACAGCGGCAGGAAATCCACTGCGCGCAGGAGGTTGCGCGTCACCGAGGCCCAGCGGCTGACCGGCGTGCCGTCGTCGTTCACGACGCACAAGCCCATGAGCTTCTTGCCGGGGGTGGCCCCGCCGCTCCAGATCTCGAAAGCGACAGGGTACAGCCACTCGACGCAGAACCACACGATCAGCCACACCCCCTGGCCGAGACGACCGAGGGGGATGAGCAACAACCAGAGCACCAGCATGCCCGTGAAGCGCAGGAACAGATCGATCAACCAGGCGTAGGCCCGGCTGACCGGACCCGCGAGGCGGAGATCGAGCTCCACACCCTCGGGCGTGGCGATGGAACGCACCGTATCCAGCGCGAGGGAACCGGGCCGTGGCGACACAGTTGTGGAATCCGGCCGCGGGCGATCAGCCCTCGAAGAAGATATCGCGGTACGACGCGTACACCGAGGCGAAGAACACCGGCATCAGCACCAGCAGGCCGAGTCCGAGCGGGATCATGGCGACGATTCCCAGCGCCATGAAGATGACGCCATAAAGAAGGAATGGAACGATGTTCTTCAGGCAGGCGCCGAAGCTCTGCCGCAACGCCGCGAGCGGCGCCACGTCGTGCAGCGTCACGAGTGCCGGGGCGAACCACAGCGACATGTATACCGGAACACTGATGGCCAGGGTTACAAGCACGGCGAGCAGGAAGCCGGGCCCGAAGTCGGCAAACGCCGCGGGATCGCCGCTCATCATGGCGACGAATTTGCCACCCATGACGATCGCCACGGGAATCATCGCGATGAGATACATGACGAAGCCGGCCAGCCCCACCATCACGAGCGCGCTGCCGCGTGCCTGGAAACCGGCAAAGAGATGGCTGACGGTGAGCCGGTCGCCGTCGTCGAGCGCTTTGCAGCCCAACATGACGCCGGCGCTCAACCCGGGAATCAGCAGCGAAGGCGCAACCCAGTTGATGAGCGGAACCAGGCTCGCGGCAATGAAGATCACGCCCGCCAGGAGCACGAGCAGGACCCACGTGCCGCCCTGCCGCTTGAACAAATCCCACCCCCGCGCGATCCATACCCATCCCTGCCCGGCGGCGACCGCCCGCCCCGCGGCAACGAAATTGCGGCCGTCCGATACACGCGGTGATACGTCCTCGACGTGGGACGCAGGCGGTCGATAGGGATTGACGTCGGCCATGATCTTCTCCCTGCCCCTACTTCACACGATAGCGATTGACCTGCGACTCGCTGACTTCCACGCCCAGGCCGGCGCCGCGCGGACGGCGGACGACGCCGCTCTCGATGCGCACCGGCGTCTCGGTCAAATCCTCCGCGAGATAGTGGTTGGTGATGCTCACCCCCCAGTCGAGATTGGGCGCGACGCTGCCCAATTGCGCGATCGCCGCGGCGCCGATGCCCGATTCCGCGACCTTGCACGCAAGATTGATGTTGAGGCCCAAAGCCGCACACACCGACATCGCGTGCACGGTTGCGCCGATGCCGCCCATCTTGATCGTCTTGAGGTTGGCCCCCTGAATCGCGCCGATCCGGTGCAGCGCGAGGATCGCGGCCACGCTGCCGATCGCTTCGTCGCCGTTCAACGGCGTCGGGCTCAGGCGCGCGAGCGCCGCCATGCCGTCAAAATCGTCTTCGCGCAGCGGCTGCTCGAGGAACAGCAGCTCCGCCTCGCGCGCGCGTTCCACGAACATGCGCGCGTTCTGGAACGTCATCCCCATGTTGGCGTCGGCGCAGAGCGCGATCTCCCGGCCGATCTGCCGCCGGATCTCGACGGCGGCGGCGGCTTCCTCCGCGGGATGCTTGATGCCGACCTTCAACTTGAAGAACGTGAAGCCGTCCCTGATCTTCTTCTGCGCCTCGGCGACATCGT
>MEQT01000080.1:3801-4180 GCA_001770325.1 Betaproteobacteria bacterium RIFCSPLOWO2_02_64_14 | reverse complement strand
TTACCGAGGAGATACATCGGCCGCAGCGTCTCGCGCAGCGGGCCGCCGAACATATCGGCAAGCGAAACCCCGAGTTGGCGCCCTACGAGATCGTTCAGCGCCATGTCCACCGCGCACTTCGCCCCGCCATTGCCATGCAATGCATGTCCGATGCGCTGCGCGATTTCCGCGCGTTGCAGCGCATCCCTGCCCTCGACGAGCGGCGCGAGATGGTCGTTCACCGCCGCCACCATGCCCGGCAGCACATCACCCGTCATGGTGGGAGCGGAGGCCGCTTCGCCCCACCCGACGAGGCCGTTCGCCGCCTCGATCCGAACCAGCAGGTTGGTCGAACGCTCGATCCGCTCTCCCGCCATCACCACGGGCTTCAGCAGCGGCA
>MEQT01000080.1:0-3793 GCA_001770325.1 Betaproteobacteria bacterium RIFCSPLOWO2_02_64_14 | reverse complement strand
ACCACGGGCTTCAGCAGCGGCAGCGCGACCGGAATGGCTTCGATATGTTTGATCGCAAGCGTTTCGGCCGTGCGGTCCGCACGCAACGTTGTCACGCGCGCTGTGCCTGGCTTGGTCATGCTGCCTCCTGAACGGGATACGGGTTTATAAACCGTGCTCGGCAATAGATCAACTATAGGCACCGTGTGGTATAAAAATCCGCTTTCATAGTTTTCCCCTCCAAAGTTGCAAACGATTTCAAAATGGGAACCCGTTATGCGGAAATAACGGGGCACCAGTACGCGGGATGTACTTTCTGTTCCACAATGGAACACGTAGTACAACAAAAAACCCGCCGAAGCGTGCTACCAACTAGGCGGCTTGTGTATCGACGTGCCGGGAATCAGGTTCGGCAACAGACTATTCTTAAGGTGATCCTCCGTTATCTGAATCACAGCATTGGCAAAGCGCTTCAACTGAATCGATGGTGGGCGCAATGCCGGGTCACCCGGCACAACAAGCACGATCCGCTTATTGTGTTGCTTTCTGATTAGCCTCAAAGCCTCGGACAGATCGCTATCGTTAGAACACACCACGGCGCAGTCATACGCGTCCAGCCACGCGTCATTCAGTAGGTGAACGGCGATATTTACGTCCGAGCCCTTTTTTTTCGGTCTTTATCACTTCCACCGTCTTTTTCTGCCATGGCTTAGGGTCGGCCAGCCTCATCCGGACGTTGCTTTGCAGAAAATGGCCACGGGTAATTTGGATTTCAGGGATGTGCGCTCGTAGCGCATTCAGGTAGATCGTCTGCCGATTGGGTGCATCCAGATCGTCGGGCCGGGATGCTACTTTGGCGGTGTAATACTTGACGGCAAGGATCTTGTTATACGGCTGCAGGATATTGACGAATAGCGCCTTGAGATCTAGCCACTTGTAGGGGGTGGATTTGACTGCGCCGTAATAGAGGTTAAACCCGTCTATGTAAACGAACGTTCGCATAAACGGCCCCCTAAAAAAGCAAAGGCCCCCACCGGAGCGGGAGCCTTGCACCCCGTGACCGAAGCCAACGGGGGGAGTGGTTCACGTATGATACAGGGAGGCACAGCATGGTTCAATGTATTTGTAAGATACTGATAACTATAACTAATAATTCTGTAAGTTTTGCAATTTCTTCTCTGCTCCAAACGTGGTCCGCCACACCCGCTTCGATCGCTGGCGCCACGCGCAGGGTCTTATGGATGCGCCCGAAGTTGCAATGCTGGAATAGATCGCGCGCTCGTACCCGCCGCGTGGGGTCAGACTCTACCCCCGAGTCGAGCTGCGATCTTGGTGAACTGCTCCAGCGCCGCCTCCAGGTCATCGGCGATCTCGGTGGCGATCACGTCCGGTGGAGGCAGTGCATCGGTATCGGTCAGGCTCTTGTCCTTGATCCAGAACAGATCGAGGCTCAGCTTGTCGCGCTTCAACAAGCCTTCGTAATCGTAGCAGCGCCAGCGACCCTCCGGATTCGCCTCGCTCCACGTCTCCTTGCGTTCGTGCAGCCCGCCAGGTCTGTAGCACGCGACGAACTCGTCGAAGTCGCCGCGCTGGATGGGTTTCTGCTTGAGCGTGAAATGCTGGTTGGTGCGGAGGTCGTACACCCAGAGCTTGTCGGTCCAGGCCTCGGCGCGGCCCTCCATCTTGTCGAAGAAGATCACGTTGGCTTTGACGCCGGGCGAGTACCAGATGCCGGTGGGCAGGCGCAGCAGAGTGTGGACCCGGCACTTCTGCAGGAGGTTGCGCCGCACCTTCTCGCCCGCGCCACCCTCGAACAGCACGTTGTCCGGCACCACCATTGCCGCGCGGCCATTGATCTTGAGCAGCGTATAGATATGCTGCACGAAGTTGAGCTGCTTGTTGCTGGTGGAAGTCCAGAAGTCCTCGCGCACCACGACCTGGTCTTCCTTCTCGGTGTCGCCTTCCTCGTTCACGAAGAGCAGGCTCTGCTTTTTCCCGAACGGCGGATTGGCGAGCACCATGGTGTACTCACGGCTCCACGGTGCGCCCAGGCTGTCGTACCCGGTGTGGACCACCACCTTGTCGCCGCCGATGCCGTGAAGGTGCAGATTCATCGCGCACATGCGGCCGACCTTGGGCGAAAGTTCCATGCCCTCGACCAGTTCCTCTTGCAGCGTACGCTTTTCGTCGCGGTCGAGGTCCTTCCCGAACCGGTCGAGAACGTACTGATAGGCATTGCAGAGGAACCCACCGGTGCCCGCCGCCGGGTCGCAAATACGGTCCTGTGGCGTGGGCTGCGTCACCTCGCACATGGTCTGGATCACTGGACGGGGCGTGAAATACTGGCCGGCGCCGCGCGAGGACTCCTGCGCAGAGCGGGAAAGCAGTTCCTCGTAGATCGTCCCCTTCACGTCCACCGGCAGAGCGAGCCAGTCCACCTTGTCGAGCAGATTGACGATCAATTGCTTCAAAAGCGCCGGATTGTGAATTTCGCAGCGTGCGCCCTTGAAGATGACACCGAGCATGCCAGGCTTGACGCCGAGCTTTTCGAGGATGTCGCGGTACTTGTCCTCCAATGCTGCGCCGTCAAGCGGCAACAACGCCTTCCAGCCGTGTTCCGGTGGCACAATGGGCGCGCGGCTGTAGGGCGGCTCGGTGAGCTGATCCGCCATCTTGAGGAACAGCAGCAGCGTCAATTGCTCCACGTACTCGAAGCAGGAGAGCCCGGCATCCTGCAATACGCCGGCGTAGCTCCACGCGCGCTTTCCGATCTGCGAAGTATCCAAGGCACTCAACCCTTCTTGTTGCGCCGCAGCAGCGACTGCTGTTGTTCGAAGCGCGTTTGGGTGACATCTCTTACCGTCCGCGATTCCATCAACACTGTTGACGGAATTCGGATTGGCAGCGTATCCCCGAAGTCCGTCACCGCCGGTGACGGAATCATGTTGAATTCGTCGGACAGTGTCCGACGAATTTGAATTTGCGATTTGGCAACCACTGGCTGCCGAATTGCCGCGAGTGAAGACGCGCCTGCGAATTGGTCCGACAGTGTCGGACTACTTTGCGGATACATCATGGCTTCTTCCTTCGGGTCGCCCGTTTCAATTTTCCCCTCTCCGCTGTGGCCTCGCGGGCGCGCGCCTCCCGCTCGGCAGCGATGCGTTCAAGCAGCTTCGACGCCGGTTCGTCATTCGGATCCTGCGGTACAAGCTGGCCGGTGAAGGCGTGGCGCAGGATCGCCTGCCGCAGTCTGCTTTGACTTGAGACTGAGAGCGCGGCCCGTAGGCACCGCTTCGTCTTCGAGCGGCGATCCTACTTCGCTGGCGAGGCGTCCCGCAGCCAACCGTCGTAGAGGTCGGCGAGTTGCCGTAGGGCTGCCGGCACGTCGCCGTTGAATGATGAGCCGTGCATCAGCGCGAGCGTTGTCGGGTTGAGCGCGGTGAGCTTTCTGATCGTGGCGCCGGTGACAGGAGTCAGACACGTAGCGTGGAAGATTTCCTCCGCCTGCTGCGCGGGACCGACGATATCGCGTGAAGTCAGGGCAGCTCCATTTCCCGTGTGCGTGAATAGATCGCCGCAAAGTAACGTACGCGTCGTCTCTTCGAACAACACCCGCGCCTCCCATCCGTGTGGGACGTGCGGGGTGTCGATGTGACGCACCCGTCTGCCGCCCAGGTCGAGTACCTCGCCGCCCTGGAGCGCGCGCGGAGGACGGTCCGCGAGGTCATTCAGCGACACCATCACGCCCACCGCGCCGTGAGCGACATTCGATTGCGGAGCGGCGGCCAGCCACTGGTTCATCGAACCGCACTCG
>MEQT01000079.1:8363-11433 GCA_001770325.1 Betaproteobacteria bacterium RIFCSPLOWO2_02_64_14 | reverse complement strand
CTCCGCGAGCGTCGCTCGCACGCGCATCTCACTGCAGACGTTATGCGTCATCATGGAGGCGAAGCGGCTGCAGCCGATCCGAAACGCGCATTCCGCTGGAGCCATAGTTGCAGCACGCGGTGAGGCCGTTGCATCATGAGTTGAGCACCATTGCTTAGTACCGAAACGCAACCGGAGGGGAACCCGATGCAAGCGACGAGGTACGCCAATCCCAGTGCCATTGTCGAGACCGCATGGCTGGCGAGTAATCTCCGCGATCCGTGCCTGCGTGTGTTTGACTGCACGACATTTCTTCATGAGGAGACGGGAACCGATAGGCCTTACCGTGTCGAGAGTGGTCGCGCCGAGTACGACAAAGGCCATATACCCGGATCGGCGTTTCTCGACTTGCAAGGGGAACTCTCGGATAGTTCGAGTAAGTTCTGTTTCACATTACCTGACGCCGAAACTCTCGCCGCTCGCTTCGCGGCGAAAGGCATCGGTGCTGGCACTCGTGTCATCCTCTATTCACGGAAAAGGATGCAATGGGCGACGCGCGTATGGTGGATGCTGCGGTTCGTCGGTTTCGACAATGCCGCGATCCTCAACGGCGGCTTCGACAAATGGAGCGCCGAAGCGCGACCCACCGAAACGTTCGAGACGCGGTATCCGGCAGCAACGCTCGTAGCCAAACCGCGCTCCAACGTCTTCATTGGCAAGGAAGAAGTGAAGGCGGCCATTGGCGATGCGAATGCCTGCACGATCAACGCCCTGGCACCGGACCTGCACAGGGGCGATAACCCGCGCTATGGTCGCCCCGGGCGCGTTCCAGGAAGTGTCAATGTGCCCGCACTTACGTTGGTGGACGAGGCCTCGCTCACGCTCAAAAGCCCGGACGTCGTAACTGCTGTGTTTTCGGCGGTCGGCGCAAATCCCTCAAAACGGATGTTGGTGTATTGCGGCGGAGGCATCGCCGCAACACTCGACGCCTTTCTACTCCATCAGCTGGGGTATCCGCACATTGCTGTTTACGACAACTCTATGCACGAGTGGGCGAACGACGACTCAATGCCCATCGAGCGGGGATGACTGCGCTATACATGACGCATAACCCCCGCGTCCGAGCGGAGCGCCCGTCAGCATCGCTGCCGGGTGCCCTCGTCGCTTCGCTTCTCGGCGCGCCGCTCAACGCGAACGTTAGGTGTTGACGGTTTGCCTGCGGAAAGAACCAGTACTGCGTTCCGTAAGTTCTCACCACATTAGAGAGGATGTGCTATGACGGCATACACAGAATTCACGCTGGCTGCTATTCAAGCTGCCCCGGTGTACTTTGACCGCGAGGCGTCCACCGAGAAGGCGTGTCGGCTCATCGAGGAAGCGGCACAAAACGGGGCCACACTCGCCGCATTCAGCGAGACCTGGCTGCCAGGCTATCCCTTTTTTCGTGAAGTGAAGACCTCTTCTCTCCGTCGGCAAGCGGACGCAGCGTATCTGGCCAATGCGGTGAAAATCCCCAGCCCGACGACAGACCGCCTCTGCGCGGCGGCCCAACGCGCCAACATCGATGTGGCCATTGGGGTCGTAGAACTCGATGCCAGGACGCACGGCACCGTGTATTGCACCTTGCTCTTTATCGGCTGCGACGGGAAGATTTTGGGGCGCCATCGCAAGCTCAAACCCACCTATGGCGAGCGCACCATCTGGGGCGAGGGGGATGGCCTGGGGCTCACCGTCTATGAGCGGCCCTACGGCCGCGTCAGTGGCTTGAACTGTTGGGAGCATATGATGCTGCTCCCCGGTTATGCGCTGATGGCGCAAGGAACGCAGATTCATGTGGCCACCTGGCCGACCTGCGCGGTGTCCACGAACCACCTCCTGTCCCAGGCCTTTGCGATCCAAGGGGGATGTTATGTGATCGCCGTCGGCGCTCTCCGGTCCCCGGAGGATGTGCCCGAGAAATTTCGCCCCCTGTTGATGGGCGAGGAGCGCCCCAAAAGCCGCAGCTGCATTATTGCCCCCGGAGGCAACGTCCTGGCGGAGGCGGCCGCAGGGGAGGAGGCGATCGTGGTCGCCCACGGGTCACTCGAAGAAGTGCTGATGGCGAAAGCTCGATGCGATGTAGGTGGTCATTATTCGCGTCCAGACGTTTTGCAGCTCTTGGTGCATGGGCAGCCGCTGGAGCGCATCATCCAGCCGGAGCCAGTGGGTACGGCAACGCGTGCCGCGTCGTGGGCTCCGGCGGTGCGCCCGTTCGCCATCGCGGCGTCGACACCAGACAATGGCCAGGAGACGCACCAAACTGATGAGCACACCGCAGTGCGATGAGAGGACATCCTGAGGTGGGTCACTCGATCAGAGGCTATGAGAACAAGAGCGGTAGTGCTAGCCCCTCACCTAACAACGCGATCGACAGCGACGCAAGGCAAGCGCTGCTCACGCTTGCCGGCGCGCGTCATCGCGGACGTTAGCCGCCAATAAGAACTGTTGCTCCCATTTAGGGATCGCGCTATCATGCCGCATGCGCGTGATTGCAAAGCGGACCCTGCGGCAGTTTTGGCAGAGCAGTTCGCGGTGCGCCGACGCGCAAGGCCCGATCGAAGCCTGGC
The DNA here is from genome assembly GCA_001770325.1 of Betaproteobacteria bacterium RIFCSPLOWO2_02_64_14. GTDB lineage: Bacteria > Pseudomonadota > Gammaproteobacteria > Burkholderiales > SG8-41 > DSOT01. Next base: position 8,848 of record MEQT01000079.1, on the reverse strand, counting down.
ACGCTGAGGCGTTGAAGGCCTCTTGGCGGAACCCTCAGGAGGTGAAGGCGCAGTTTCGATCGGCCAGCATCCTCAAAGGTGGGAGGGTGGTTTTCAACATCGCGGGAAACAAATATCGCCTGGTCGTATCGATTGATTATGAAAGGCAAGCTTGCTTTGTGAAGTTCATTGGAACGCACGAGCAGTACGACTCCATTGATGCGGAAACGGTACAACATGGACATTCACCCCATTCGAACTGAAAAAGATTACGACGCAGCACTTGCGGAGATCGAACGGCTCTGGGGCTCAAAGCGCCGGACCCCCAACGGTGATCGCCTTGATGTTCTGCTGATTTTGGTCGAAAGCTACGAGGCGAAGAATCACCCCATTGATCCTCCCGATCCCGTGGACGCGATCAAGTTCAGAATGGAACAGATGAACCTCACTAGAAAAGATCTTGAACCGCTTATCGGCCCTCGGGGCAGAGTCGCGGAAGTCATCAA
>MEQT01000079.1:0-8349 GCA_001770325.1 Betaproteobacteria bacterium RIFCSPLOWO2_02_64_14 | reverse complement strand
ATGCGTGGTAGTTGGTGATTCAGCAGTCACTATTGGAACGAAAGTAAACGGACGCTCGCAAGCGTCGCTTCGCTCCCTTGCTCCCGCCGTTCAACGCGGACGTTGGCCCCATGGTCAAGCTCATCCATTCAGGCGTCATCGAGAGAGCCCGGCATAAGCCATGCCAAAGAATAGAACGCTGAAGGTTGCCGCTGGCATCGCTGTTTCGTTCATTGCTCTCGCCGGCACGGTTATTTTTCTGTTGGCAGCGAAAATAATAAGCTCGGGGATGGCGATCCTGATGCTTGTTGCGTTGGTGGGGATGTACTTTGGGTTCGGAATTTTAATTGCGGCCTATCGCTTGATTGGTAAGCTGGACTGAGCGTCCTTCCGGCCCGCGAGCCAGACGAATTCAAGCAGGTCTCCGGTGCAAGAGGCCACGCGGATCAACCTTTGTTTGGCTCTCCGTCCGCGCCCCCCGCGGTCAGAGGTTTCGTACGCCTCATGCCGCCGGCCACCAGCCGATACTCGAACAACCGGCATTCCAGCGCGCCGTTGTAAAGCGGGGTGCGGCGGCTTGCCTTGAGGCCGATGAGTTTGGGAAGCTGCATGTCCGCGGACAGGATGTAGGCGGTCCAGCCGGCGTAGCGCTTCTTGAGGACGTCGCCGAGCCTGGGATAGAACGCGGCAAGCTCGTCGCGCCCGGCGAGCCGCTCTCCGTACGGCGGGTTCATCACGACGATGCCTGAGGGGGCGGGCGGACTGGAGTCGAGGACGTCCATCTGCTTGAGCGCCACCGCGTCGCCGAGCCCGGCAGCCGCGAGGTTCTCGCGCGCGAGTTTCAGCACGTTTCCCAGCTTGTCGCTGCCGTGAATCGGCAGCCGCTCGACCGGTTTGCGCCGCCCGCGAGCCTGCTCATGCAGTGCATGCCACGCGTTCGCGTTGAAGTTCAGCAGCTTCTCGAAACCGAAAGTCCGGTTCAGCCCTGGCGCGATGCCGAGCGCCATCATCGCCGCTTCCATCAGGAAAGTGCCGCTGCCGCACATGGGATCGAGTAGCGCTACTCCACGCTCCCATCCCGTGAGCTTGAGAATGCCGGCGGCGAGATTTTCCCGCAGCGGCGCCTCGCCCGCCGCCATCCGCCAGCCACGCTTGAACAGCGGCTCGCCCGAGATGTCGAGATAGAACGTCGCGTCGTCGCGGGTCAGGAAGACGTGGATGCGCACGTCCGGATTGGCGGTGTCGACGTCCGGGCGCCTGCCCTGTGCGGCGCGAAACGCATCGCACACCGCGTCCTTCACTCTCAGGGTCGCGAAGTCGAGGCTCTTGAGAGGAGAGCGGATGGCGGCGACGTTGACACGGATCGACCGGCGCACGTCGAACCAGCGGGGCCAGGCGAGAGCGCGTGTCGCATCAAAAATGTCGTGCTCGTTCCGGTAACGCGCCTGCCCGACCCGCCACAACACGCGGCTCGCGATGCGGCTTTCGAGGTTGGCGATGTAGCAGAGCGCAAATTCGCCGGCAAATTCGACTCCGCCGTCAACTGGTGAAGGACTCCCTGCGCCGAGCGCGGCGAGTTCGGCGGCGAGCACCGTTTCGAGCCCGCGCGGGCACGACGCGAAGAACTGTTCCATGGTTGAAATGCGCTCGTCACCTGTTCGCGGCGCAGGTCGGGGTAAGCGCAGTGCACCCCAACACCGAAGTCATTTGCGGATCGTCGGGGTTCGCGCTGCTCACCCCAAGCTACGCTTGCTGTTCCATAGTTGAAATGCGCTCGTCACCTGTTCGCGGCGTAGGTTGGGGTAAGCGTAGCGCACCCCAACACCGGGGTCATTTGCGGATCGTTGGGGTTCGCGCTGCTCACCCCAACCTACACTTGCTTCGAATCTGCCCGGCTTCATTTCCATTCCTCCCAAGCGAAAGTGTCGCTACTTCAGTTGCACGAAAATTTCGTAGCTGATCGAATGGCGGCCGTTGCGCCGCGATTGCAGTTCGGTAATGCGCGCTTCGATCGCGGCGCCGCGATCCATCTGCCGCGCGAGGTGAGCGTTCTCACGGCGCGGTACGTAACCCAGCATCCGCTCCTTCCACTCGACGCGAATGGCGTTGGCGTCGTGCGGATTCGCGGGCTCGCGCACGAGGCGCAGCGCGTCTCCCACCTTGAGCTGATCCCAGAATTCCTTGCCGCCGTAATACTTGAACCCGGCAAGCGGCGAATCCTGGATGACGATGCGGGCGCTGGTCGCCTGCGCCGCGGCAAGCGTGGCGGCGGACAAGAGGCAAACGAATGCCGCGGCCGAGAGGCGGCGCATGCTCCAGAACATGTTGAAAGGCGTGACTCGTGACGGATGTGGCGTGATTGATGAAGCGTGACGGGTAATTCGTGACCCCTTGAGTCGTGACTCTATCCTGATCCATGCGCCGCGTGTTGAACGGCGACTCCGCCGTCCGTTCGAACACGCGGACGCCAACCGGCGCCCCGCATCCGGATTGGCGCTAATTTAGCAGGCGGCGTCGCGTGAGCACCAGCGCGACGTAAAACCCGGCGCACGCGTATGCGACCAGTACCGCCACGTGAAGGAGCGCGTCCGGCGGCGCCACTCCTGTCATGAGCGGACGCGATATGGCGACGGCGTGGGTGAGAGGCAACATCTGGACGACGCCCTGCAGCCACCCCGGCAGCTGCTCGACCGGGAAAAACACGCCGCACACCAGCATCATCGGCGTGATCGCGAGCGTGAAGTAGTAAGTGAAAAAGTCGTAGTTCGGGGCGAGCGCCGTCATGATGAGTCCCATGCCTGCAAACGCCAGGCCGATGAGAAACACCAGGGGCAGGAGCAACAACGCGAGCGGCGAGGCGACGAGACCCAGCGCCCAGGCAATCGCCAGCACCGCGATGCCGGACAGAGAACTCTTGCTCGCGGCCCACGCAATCTCTCCCAGCACCACGTCGTCCAGGGTGAGCGGCGCGTTCATGATCGCCTCCCACGTTTTCTGGACGTGCATGCGCGAAAAGCCGGAATACATGGCCTCGAAGGAGGCGCTCATCATCGTGCTCGAGCACACCATGCCGGCGGCGAGAAAAGCGATGTACGGCATGCCGCCGACCTCCGGCAGCATCGCGCCCAGTCCGTAACCGAGCCCCAGCAGGTAGAGCATCGGATCGGCGAAATTGCCCAGCGCGGACGCGATCGCGAGCTTGCGCCACACCAGCCGGTTGCGGCGCCAGACGTGGACGAAGCGCAGGCTGAATGACGGCAGGGAAAGCGTTCTTGCAGTCATGACGAAGTCCAGCGGTTCGGCGCGGGAACGAAAAAGCGTGAACCGTGAGCGGTGAACCGACTGGACGCCGATATCAGATCACGGATCACCATACACGCTTCTCGGCTCTCAGTCACGCAGCTCGCGTCCGGTGAGCTTCAGGAATACGTCTTCGAGATTGGCGTGGCGGTGCAGGTAACGCACGCCGCCACGCTGCTCGAGGTCGTGCACCAGCGGATCGGCGTCATGCGTGTAGAAAAAGAATGTCGCGCCGGTGTTCTCGTAGCGCTCAGCGGTCCTGCTGCCGACGCTCTCCGCCCATTCCCGCGCGCCGTCACCGTAGACTTCCACCACCTGCGGCTCGATGTGGGTCGCGATCAACGCGCGCGGCGCGCCCTGGGCGATGATGCGCCCGTGGTCCATGATGGCGAGCCGGTGGCACAGCCGCTCGGCCTCGTCCATGAAGTGAGTGGTGAGAAAAATCGTCTTGCCCTGTGCGAGCAGTTGCCGCAGGCGTTCCCAGATCACGTGTCGCGCCTGCGGATCGAGGCCGGTGGTCGGCTCGTCGAGGAAGATCAGGGCGGGGTCGTTGATCAGCGAGCGCGCGAGCGTGAGCCGCCGCTTCATTCCGCCCGAGAGCGTCTGGATCCGCGCATCCGCTCGCGCCCCGAGTCCGGCGAACTCGAGCAGCCCCGGGATGCGTTTCCTGATGGCGCGCTCGCGCAGCCCGAAATAGCGGCCGTACACCAGCAGATTCTCGGTGACGGTGAAGTCGGGATCCAGATTGTCGGCCTGGGGCACCACGCCCACGCGCTCGCGCGCCGCCCGTGCCTGCACCGGGACGGGCAGCCCGAGCAGCTCGACTGTGCCGCCGTCGTGATCGGTGAGGCCGAGGCACAACCTCAACGTCGTGGTCTTGCCCGCGCCGTTGGGACCGAGCAAGCCAAAGCATTCGCCGGCGCGCAGTTCGAGGTCGACCCCGGCAACCACTTCGTGATCGGCAAACGACTTGCGCAGTCCCACCGCGCGCAGGTGGGGCACGAGCGGGGACGCTAGTGGCACCAGGCGAGAACGATCCGTGACAGTTGCCCGAGTTGCCCGTGAAAGAAATGCCCCCCGCCCGGAACGACGACGACCGGCAAGTGCTGTGGCCGCGCCCAGTCGAGCACGGCGCGAAGCGGCACCACGTCGTCGCTTTCACCGTGGATCACCAGGGTTTCCGCCGCGACCGGCTCGGCGCGAAAGCGGTTCACCGCGGGCGCGACCAGGACGAGCCGCTGCGCTGCCACGCGGCCCGCGACGCGGGTCTGCACGAAGCCCCCGAAGGAAAATCCGGCAAGCAGCAGCGGCAATTCGCCACCCCAGCGCCCGCGCGCGTGCGCCGCGACCGCCACCAAGTCATCGGTCTCGCCGATGCCGTGGTCGTGCACGCCCTCGCTCGCGCCGACACCCCGAAAGTTGGGGCGGAGCGTCACGTGCCCCAGCGCGAACAACGTCTTGGCGAGCGTCGTCACCACTTTGTTGTCTCTGGTTCCGCCCTGAAGGGGATTGGGATGGGCGATCAACGCGATGCCGCGGCGCCGCGGGCCGGGGTCATTGAGGTCGATCTCGATTTGTCCGGCAGGGCCGTCGATCAATACGCGCTCGGTGGTTGATGGATGCAGGGGCCGGACTTCAACGGACAGCATGTCGGTCAAGGGCGCGACCTGTGACCCGTGAGCGGCGTGAAATTCCTCGCCCGTTGCCATTTGCTGGATACCGATCACCGGTCACCGGTCACCGGTGTTCAAATCAGCAGGCGCTCCACGACACGGCCGTTCTGCAGGTGCTCGCTGATGATTTCGTCGATGTCCTCCCGGTCCACGTAGGTGTACCACACGGCCTCGGGGTAGATGACCAGCACCGGACCGAGTTTGCAGCGGTCGAGGCATCCCGACTGATTGATGCGCACCTTGCCCGGACCGTTGAGCTTGAGTTGCTTGATGCGATCCTTGGCATATTCACGCATCTTGCTCGAGTCATGATTGTTGCAGCACTGCGCGCCGGGTTCGCGCTGGTTGCAGCAGAAAAACACGTGCCTGTCGTAGTAGCTCATGATTTGGGCGGGATTATAAGGGATTTACCGCCGAGGCTGCAGGTCTTAGCGCGGGTGGCGCCGTGTCACCGCAGCGACGATCAGGTAACCCGCGGCAAGAAACGGCCAGAGTTCCGAGAGCGCGCGCGCAATGGTCGAGAAGCGCAGCAATTGCGTCGCGCCTGCCGCGACGAGCTTCGGGGGCACCGTCTGGTACGGATTGTCCGGGGCGGCGTTGATCGCCACGACAGCGGCCGCGAGGCAGATCAGCGCAAGGACCAGCCTGACCATCCGGGGAGCGCGTGTCAATGGATAAAGCAGCACGGCGCCGGTCGCCAGCCCCAGGCCCACGCCGGGCGTGAGCCAGCTGAGCGGCCCGGGCGCGTCGAATAACGTAACACCGGCGGCGGCCTTGACGGCAAGCCCGGTCGCGATGACGCCGGCCACGATCGGGATCGTGCGGCGTGAATCACGCACCAGCGCGGCAACCAGCAGCCCCACGCCGAGCAGGTTGAAAAACACGATCGCGGCTTCGGCCGACAACAGCAACTGCGGCGTATGCGCAAGGCGTGCCGGCAGGGCGAAGGTATGGCGCAGGTTGCCCATGCCAAACAGTTGCGCGGTCGGGTGCAGGTGCGTCGCGAGCCACAGGCACACGATGATGAGGCCGCTGTCGGTGGCGGTGCCCGAATTGAATACGCGTGCCCGCCACGCCGCCAGCCGCCGTCCGGGAAAACCCGTGGGCGAGAGCAACGGCGCGGCCATCGCCCCGAACAGGCCGCCGGCGCCGTTGGTCAGCACGTCGAGTTTGGAGGCGATGCGCGTGGCAAGAAAGGCTTGTGCGGTTTCCATCGCGAGGCCGAGCGCGGCGGCGAGCAGCGCCGCGACGAGCACCGCCACCGGCGCTGTCAAGCGCACGCTCAACGCGAGCGCCAGCAGGAATCCGAGCGGGATGTAGGCCGCGACGTTGATCAACACGTCGTCCAGCGTAATGTAACGCGGCCATGGCGCGCTCAGGAAATGCAGAATCTCGTACGAAGGCCGGCGCCATTCGCCGAACGGCTGCAGGCTGGCATAGACAACGAGCAGTGTGTAAGCTAGCGCGAGTATCCAGGCGAGCCGCGCACGCCCTGATTCGGAGGGCGACCGTGCGACGGGTGAAATGTTGTCGGTAGCCGTCATGGATAATCAGCTATGGCGAATCGAGGCGCCCCCGCAAGCCAGCGTCGCTCTCGAATTCGCCGGAAGAGCGACGCACCCCGAGAGAAACTCGTGCAATTCTATGACATCTTCAACGGCGACGCGGACGGCATCTGCGCGCTGCACCAGTTGCGCCTGGAGGAGCCGCGCTCGGCCGTGCTCGTCACCGGCGCAAAGCGCGAAATCGCGCTGGTCGAGCGTGCGGATGCCGGCAGCGGCGACGAACTGACAGTGCTCGACATCGCGTTCAGTACCAATGCGCGCGCAGTCTTGCGTGCGCTGGAGCGCGGGGCGCGGTGCCGCTATTTTGATCACCATCACGCAGGTGCTGTCCCGCAGCATTCCAATCTCAAGACCTACATCGACACCGCGCCGGACACCTGCACGAGTCTTATCGTCGACCGCTACCTTTCCGGCCGGCAGCGCATCTGGGCGGTGGTGGCTGCCTTCGGCGACAATCTCGGCGACGCGGCGCGCCGCGCGGCGCAAACGCTCAAGCTGCCCCCGCCGGAAGTCGACCAATTGCGCGAGCTGGGCGTGTGCATCAACTACAACGCCTATGGCGAGTGCGTGGATGACCTGCATTACCATCCCGCGGACCTGTTTGGAGCGCTCTCCCGCTACCGGCAGCCGTGCGAGTTCGTCGAGGGGGAGCCGATCTTCGAGGTGCTGAAGAACGGCTATCAGGACGATCTGTGGCGGGCGCGCGGCGTGAAGCCCGATCTCGCTACTGAACACGCCACCCTCTACGTCCTGCCCGACGCGGCGTGGAGCCGGCGGATCAACGGCCCGTTCGGAAACCGGCTGGCCGAGGAACATCCGGCGCGCGCGCACGCGGTGCTCGTGGCCCGAAACGGCGGTTATCTCGTCAGCGTGCGCGCCCCCCTCACACGCCCCGGCGGCGCCGACGAACTGTGCATGAAGTTCACGACGGGGGGCGGGCGCAGGGGCGCGGCCGGGATCAATCTTCTACCGCAGGAGGATCTGCCGCGCTTCGTTGACGAGTTTCAGCGGCAGTTCGCAGGCTGAGAACCCGCATCAAGAACGTGAACGGTGACCCGTGACCGGCAAGTGCCGATATTTTCCGGTCGTCACGTGCGTCCAGGGGCCGACGGGTCGCTGGCGCCACGGCGGCGGGCGGTGATCAGGAATCCCTCCAGCAGCGATCTCCGGCCATCATACGCCTGCACCGTGCCTCGCGGCCGCACGCGGGTCACGCCGGCTCCGGCCCGCGCGCGATCTGCAGCACGTTGATTTCAATGGCGACGAACGCCACGAGCCACAGCGCCGCGTCGTACGCATCGAACCACTCGCCGCGCCATGCCCACGCGAGCGCGAGCGCCGCGATGCCCGAGTAGAGCGCGCCCAGGACCGCGGCGAAAACTCTGCGGTGGCGTCCGACCGTATCCAGGAAACGCACCTCGATCTCGAGCACCACCACGACCGCGATCCACAGCGCCGCGTTGATCGCGTCGAGCCACTCGCGCTCGTAGAAGAATCCGGCTGCGGCGATCGCGACGGCGACGCCGGCTACAAGCCGGCCGGCGTGGACCAGCACCGCGACGCGCTTCCCGCGCAGGCGCTGCGGCTGCGCGGTTTCGAGCTCGAACAGCACCAGCAGCGTGAACCAGGCGATGGAGTCGACGGCTTCGGTGGGTCGCCCGAACAAGACAAACGCGGCCGCATTGACCGCGAGCAGCGCGAAAATGGCGGCCTTGAATCGGCGATACCCTGGCACGGCCGCAGGTCCCGGCGCTGACAACACCTTGGTCCGCTCTACGGCAGATGACGGCCGGGCACGTCGTGATGGTGCGGCGGAGCCGGCACGTGATGGG
>MEQT01000078.1 GCA_001770325.1 Betaproteobacteria bacterium RIFCSPLOWO2_02_64_14 | reverse complement strand
CGGGCGGCGGCGGATGCGGCCAGCCCGCGTGACCGCGCGGATAAGCGAACCGTTGGAAATCGCGCTGCAGCTTGTATGTCGGCGCGATGTAGCTCGCGAAATCCTCGACTTGATCAACTAGTATCGCGACACCTTAATTTCGCAACATCTCTGTAGATGCGAACGACGTTTCGAAATCAATGATTCGTTGTACTAGGGCAAGTAGGCGCTCAATGCCAAGCTCCATTAGAAATGCGACCCAAGCGCGCAGCATCTCCCGCCCGTACCGCACTTTGTGCCATTGCGAAAAGCTCTCGAGGTATTCGATCCAGTCCTTTGGCTCGTAGAAAGACAGGTACCTCAGCAGTCCAGGAGACCAGCCTTCTCCAGATTTTCTCATCCGCATTTCGGCGGCTTCATAAATGTCCTCTGAAGTCCTTCGGGGGAATGGCTTTTTGCATACCGGACATGTCTCTTCCTCAAGAATCGTCAACGCCAATCGTAGATCCATCCAGACCCCGCGGCAACATGCAGGAATTGGCTGTCGTACCATTCCCGGGTTTTCGTTGCCACATACTGAAGCAAGCGCTCGACGAATAGCGATTTTTCTGTCGCCGATCGGCGACGCTATTTCCTTGCAAAGCGAGCAGGTCCCAAGGAAACTTGCGCCCCGGGACGGCAGTCCAAACAGATACACTCACTAATAGGAGGATTGCGATGAAACGTCTGATTATTGCGGCAGCTTTGGCGGTTCCCTTTGCGGCCTACGCGGCGCTCCCGGTCTCTTCGGCGTTCAAGGACTGCAGCATGAAGGCGTCGAAGACCACCCCGAAGGCCACGCTGCTCAAGACGGCCATAGTGAAGGAAGACGAAGCCAAGAGGATCGCTCTTGGCACCGCGGGCGCCGGCTCCAAGATCGTCAAGGGCGGCATCGAGACGGAGGACGGCTGCCTGGTCTACTCGTATCACGTCAATGACCCCGCCAAGAAAGGTCAGACGGAGGTGTTCGTCGACGCCGGCAACGGCAAGGTCCTGAAGCAGGAGCTGGAGAGCGCCTCGCGCGCGGCGGTCGAAAAGCCGGTCGACAAGATCAAGAAAGGCGCGGCCAAGGTCAAGGAGAATGTCACCGGCCAGCCCTCGACCTCGCACAACAAGCCCCAGTAACGCCTCCTCCGCTGCATCGCAAAAGGCCGCCTAAGGGCGGCCTTATTGCATCAGCTCCCCGCACGCAGCGAAGCAGCGAGGTGATCAGCGGTGCGCAACCCCATCGCCGCGGATTTCGCCAGGCCGGCCAGCCCGCCGCCGACCACCGCGACCTCATAACCATCGGTTACGCCCGTGACTGATCGAGGCTGCGCCTCGCGTCAGAACCCGCGTCATTCCCACAAGCGCTCCGGCAGGGGGAGGCCCGCAAGATCCGAAGCCGTGAGCAGCCGGTCGGGTTGTATCCCCATGCGTTCCAGCACTGGGACCAGTTGCCTGCAGTGTCTTTCTCCGACGCCAGCCACAGCCCCGTTTCCCGCGGCGTCTTTGCCTGCGCAATGCCGCAGCAACAAAGCGCGGCGGTGACCGCCGTTATACTGGCACAGTAAGTTTTCATGGGCATTCCGGCGTTCTTGAGGAAAGGGCCTGCGGACTCGAGTCTAAGCCAGTTTGTGCGAGCAGTAGAATAAACTCTTGGCCCATTTTGATTGCTCGGGACTAAAGGAGGAGACAGCCGATGAATAACAACAGGCATTGGGTCGGCACCTGGGCCACCTCGCCGGCGCCGAGTGAAGCCGGGGTGGGCTTCAACAATCACACCTTGCGGATGAATCCGCGCGTCAGCATCGGCGGCGACACCTTGCGGGTGCGCGTGTCGAACGCCTATGGCAACGGCAAGCTTGCGATCGGCGCCGCCTATGTCGGAATCCGGGACAAGGGTCCGGCGATCGTGCCGGGCTCGGAGCGCATGCTCACCTTTTGCGGCTCGGGTTCGGCGACGGTCGCGGCGGGCGCGCTCATCGTCAGCGACTCGGTCAAGCTTGACGTGAAGCCGCTCGCCGACCTCGCAGTCACGCTGTATCTGCCGGGCGAGATCCCGACTGGCTTTCAGATCACCGGGCGCTATGCGCGGCAGACCAATTACATCTCTCCGCCGGGAAATTTTGCCGCAGCAGTCAATATGCCTGTCCTCAAGATCACCGACGAATGGTTCTTCGTGAGCGGCATCGACGTGCTGGCGTCGCCAGAGACGGGATGCGTGGTTGTCCTCGGCGACTCGCTGACCGACGCCAATATTTCGACCCACGACGCCTATTGCCGCTGGCCCGACCAGCTTGCCCGGCGTCTGATCGCCCGCCAGAGTGGCCGGCCGCTCGGGGTGGTGAACCAGGGTCTCGGCGGCAACCGGATCCTGCACGATCTGCGCGGCGAGAGCGGGTTGCGGCGGTTCGATCGCGACGTGCTGGCCCAACCCGGCGTGACCCACGCGATCGTGATGCTGGGCACCAACGATCTGCGCAACCGCAACGCGAAGCCCGAGGAGGAGGTCACCGCCGAACAGATGATCGCCGGCCTTAACCAGATGGCATTACGGGCGCAGGCACGCGGGATCAAATCGTTCGGCGCCACGCTGACGCCGTTCGGAAACGAGACGTTCCTGCCCGGCGCCTGGACCCCGGTGCGCGAAGGTCATCGCGTCGCGGTCAACAACTGGATCCGCGAAAGCGGCGCATGGGACGGCGTCGTCGATTTCGACCAGGCGTTGCGCGACCCCGAACGTCCGACCCAGATGCTGCCGATCTACGATTGCGGCGACGGGCTTCACCCGAGCGATCTCGGTTATTGCAGGATGGGCGACGCCATCGACCTGGCGCTGTTCGATTAGGCGATACCCACAGCCGGAGGTTCGTGACGGCAAGCGATCGCGTTGTGCTGGGGGCACTGCCTTAGTAAACTTGAAGTTGCGCTCGCCGTCGTTGCGGCAAAACCGATAAGGAGCCACCATGGAAATCCGCGAACTTGGGCACGTCGTACTGCAGGTGACCGACCTCGACCGATCGATCCGGTTCTATCGCGACACGCTCGGGCTGCCGCTCGTGTCGCAGGGCAAGCCGCGCGGGCGCCGCATAGTGTTCTTCTCGCTCGGCGCGAAACACCACGATCTCGCGCTGATCGAGCTGGCGCCGGGCGCGGAAGGGCATGACCCCGCCCGCGCCGGTGTGATGCACATCGCGTTCAAGATCGGCGACGATATCGAGCTCCTGAAGGAAGCCCGGGCGCGCATGGTTGCAGCCGGTGTGCCGGTGGTGAATACCACCGAGCATATGACCACCTATTCGCTCTACCTGAGCGACCCGGACGGCATCACGGTCGAGCTCTACGTGGATCGCGATCCCGCGACGTGGCGCGAGAAGCCGGATGCCCTGGGAGCGTACGCGAAGCCACTTGTCCTCTGAGCGGTCCATTCAGTTACCCTGGGAAGGCGTATCTCGAAACCATGTGACAATCGGCCGTCGGATGATTACAAGAGCACGCTGACGGGGAGGAGCATGTGATCGAAGTTCCGGTGCTGATCGTTGGCGGCGGCCCCGTGGGATTGAGCGCCTCGATTCTGCTCTCGCGTCTCGGCGTGGCTTCGCGCCTGGTCGAAAGGCATTCAGGAACCGCCTTCCATCCGAAAGCGCGCAGCATCAACATGCGCACCATGGAGGTCTTTCGCCAGTGCGGCATCGAGGAAGCGGTGCGCGCAGCCGGGTTGTCCCCCGAGCGAACCGGCTTCATCATCTGGACCGAGAGCCTTGCCGGGCGTGAGATCGAGCGGCGCGTGCCGAAGCGATCGGTAGCTGAAGCGCCGATCACCGCCGCACCGCATTGTCTGTGCGCCCAGGATGATCTCGAACCGGTGCTGCGCCGCCATGCCGAGTCGCTGGCACCGGGTGCGGTCACTTTCGAGACCGAGCTGACGGAATTCGACCAGGATGCCGATGGCGTAACCGCGACGATTCGCGATGCCAGGGGCGAAACGAAAATACGCGCCCGCTACATGATCGGTGCGGACGGCCCGCGCAGCCGCGTGCGGCAAACGCTCGGTATCCCGATGAACGGAACGCCGGCTGTCTATCGCAGCGTGAACGTTCTGCTAAACGTCGATCTCACGCCATGGGTCAGTCACCGGCCCGCGGCGCTTTATTTCGTTCAGCAGCCGGGATTGCAGGCGGTGTTCCTGACGATCAACGGCATCAATCGCTGGGGATTCCTCATCAACCTGCCGCTCGCAGGACCGGACGAGCCGTATACGCCGGAGCGTTGCCAGGCGATCGTGCGCCGCGCGGCCGGAGTGCCGGACCTCGACGTTCGGATCCTCGGTATCGACCCATGGGTCGCCGCGTCCCTGGTGGCGGAGCGTTTCCAATCGGGCCGTGTCTTTCTCGCCGGCGACGCTGCTCACACCATGCCGCCGACCGGCGGATTCGGCCAGAACAGCGGCGTCCAGGACGTACACAACCTCACCTGGAAGATCGCCGCCGTGTTGAAGGGCTGGGCAGCACCTGCCCTGCTCGACACCTACCAGGAAGAGCGGCGGCCCTACGGAAAGTTCGTCACCGAGCAAAGCTTGAGAAGCGCAATCTCGATGCGCCGGGGGGTAGCGACGGACAACGATGGCCCTTCGGCGGCAGCGGACGCCCGCCCGGAGTTTCAAAACGAGATCGGCATGGTCTTCGGCGCGCGTTACGCTTCGGCCGCCGTCATCCCCGACGGCACGCCGCCGCCGACAATCGAGAATCCGGTGGCCCAATACACGCCGTCCGCACGCCCGGGCGAGCGCGCCCCGCACGTCTGGCTCGAGTGCAATGGCCGTCCCGTCGCGGTCCTCGATCTCGTCGATTTTCGATTCGTGCTCCTTGCGGGCGAGCGCGGTTCACCCTGGCGCGACGCGGCGCGTGCGCTATCCACGTCGCTTGGTGTCCCGCTCTCGGCGTACACGGTGGGCGCCGGCGCGGACCTCGAAGATCCCGAAAGGCGGTGGGCGACTGCCTGCGAAGTCGAAGTCGATGGCGCGGTGCTGCTACGCCCCGACTATCATGTCGCCTGGCGCAGCCGTCGAGGCGCGACCGAACCGAAGCAAGTACTCGAACGCGTGCTTCGCAATCTGCTCGGCAATCGCGCCTAGCATGGGACGCTCGTCCCACTGCGGCTTCGAATGCCAGCAGGTTCGAACGCGACAGCGCCAGCAAAGTGGCGTAGGTTCGGTCTCATGGTCCGGCACGGGTCATGATCTGAGACTCGTTGTAGAGGCTGAAGCGCATTCGCCACGCAACGTCCTTGTAAACGTGCCGCGCGCACACGGGAAACAACTGCTCCCGGCCCCATTCGGCGTACTTCCACCCCTCCAGCTCTGCCGCTACGCGGTCCTCGGTCACGCCGTTCGAGATCAGCTCGGTAATGCGCCCGCGCAGCACGACCAGGTAATCCTTGTAGGTCTCGATCGCTTCCCTGCCGACGCCTTTCATCGGCAAACCGTGGCCCGGAACCACGGTCTTGCAGGGAATCCCGGCGAGACGTTCGAGCATGGCAATGAGCGAGTCCACGTCCGCGGTCTTGAGCCGGCCGTGCACGCCCGCGAACAGGACGTCCCCGGCAAACAGCACGCCGCGCTCCGGAAAGTTAACGACGAGGTCGCCCGGACAATGCCCATGACCCATGTGCAACAGCTCGATCCTCTCCCCGGCGATCCTGAGCGTCGCGCGGTCCTCCAGACCGACGTGCGGCACCAGCTCCCCGGGCGCCGTGAGCTCGTGGGCGACCGCGGGGTTGCGCTTCCGCAGATCCTCGACCCACGACGCCAGCCCCATCTTGGTCTCGATGCGCGAGCGGCAGACCTCGGACGCGATGATCATCGCCCCCTGGCGCCGGAAGAAGTGGTTCATCGAGAAATGATCCGCGTCGTCATGGGTGTTGATGGCGAGGCGCACCGGCCGATCGCTCACCCGCTCGAGGGCCTGCGTCAATCCCGCGTAGTTCTTGACGAAGCTGTCGATGGAGATCGTGCCCTCCCCGGTCAGGACGATGCCGTTGTTGGAGTCGCCTTCCGGGCCCACGTATACGAACACCCCGTCCGCGACGTCGGCAACGCCGCCCTCCACAAAGTCGACGGCCATCCTCAGCTCCTTGCGGTCTGCAATATGTAAGCGCAAAGGTTGTTCGCGCTTCGCTTCCCAATGAACGATCATACGCCTGTGCGTTACTTTTACCGGGCACCAAAAAACAACCCCGCCGAAGCGGGGCATCGCCTTTTACGTGGCAACCCAAGACGTTGAGCAGGTTGTCCGTCGTCTAAGAAAACCTATACACGCAAAAACCAGGCGCCGAGCTTGGAGTCGGAACGCGGCCTTTGGGGCGCACTTGAATGCGGGCGATTGCCACGAAGGCTCAAACTCAGCGCCTGACGTCTATCGCCACTTCCATTCCGCCCAAGGTGTGGCCTCGGTCCTCGCAGAAGAGCTTGTAGCGTCCTTCCTTGGTGGTCTGGAAATATATCTCCACCCTCGCGCCGGGCGCCAGGTTGATTCCCTTGCCAAAGCTCGCGCCTGGGATTGCGACACGCTGCGGATATGTTCGGATCCCCGTCATGAGTATGGCGTCTCCGAACTCGGGGGCCATCATGACATGGCGCTGTTCCGGACTGAAATTCACGAGCTCGAGCCGGTAATACTCGCCCGCCTTGAGCTTCAAGTCCTTGGGAAGCGCCCTGAGGACGCCGTCCTCCGAGGTGTCGAGTTCAACGTGAAGGTTCGTGGTATAGAAGAACTTTTCTCCTGCCTGCGCAGCCGGTAGCCCCAAGAGCAGCCAGCACAACGCGGTTACAGCGATCTTGAAATGCGCATTCATGGCCTTCTCCTCATAGATGGGCGGGGCCCGATTGTCCATGTCTGGAGGCGTTTCGGCGCGCGCGGCGCTCGCCGCGCTGTCGAAGCAGCCCACGGCTGGACCCATCGGACAGACGCCCGTTATAGCGGGTAGCTAACGGGTGACGTTACGCCGGAGGCGGGAGGGAAGTCTTGATCTAAAGCAAGCTTTCTGCATACAGCAAACCCTCGCGTCATTCCCACAAGCGCTCCGGCAGCGGGAGGCCCGCAAGATCCGAAGCTGTGAGCGGCCCGTCGGGTTTTATCCCCATGCGTTCCAGGACTGCAACCAGCTGCCTGCAGTGTTGAGCGGAATGCCACGTGACGCGCTCGAATACCCTGGGAAATTGCCGCGCGTAGCGCTGCCCTGCCGCGAAGACCATTTCGTACTTTCTGAAGAGCTGCTCCGGCGACAGCTTGCCGGCGCCGTCGATGGGCATGCCAGCCAGCTTCGCGAACGACTCGAACATCTGGCCGATTGCGTGTCAGTGCAGATTGTCCCCGCTCGACGAGCATATCGTTGCGGATAGGAGCGTCGATCCCGCGCAGCCGCCCACATTTCGAGGATCGTGGGAGAACGACGCGTTCATTGCATTGCTGCGCAACGCCGTCGCCTGGGGTACGACATAGCGTTTGACTGATCGAATCCGCTCTGAAAGAACTGCGCGCCGCAAGGACGCAGGTTTCATCGCGGCTGGATGCCGATATCCTTCACCAGCTTGGCCCACTTGGCCCGCTCGGCGCGAATGAACG
>MEQT01000077.1:7500-7635 GCA_001770325.1 Betaproteobacteria bacterium RIFCSPLOWO2_02_64_14 | reverse complement strand
GGCTGCCTTTCGCAACACCCTCGTCTATCGCATATCCCGGCGCGATCGACAGCGCCAGCAGCTCGAGGAAAAACGCGCCTCTACGCCCAAGCTTGCACCCCCATCCCGTCCTTCCCCCGTCAAGGGGGAAGGAGA
>MEQT01000077.1:0-7467 GCA_001770325.1 Betaproteobacteria bacterium RIFCSPLOWO2_02_64_14 | reverse complement strand
GGGTGGGGGTGCTTGACAGCAATTGCTACTCCGCCATTGCAAGGAAGATGGATGAAGGATGAAGGCGGAAGGAAAATCTGCTGAAGATCATTTCGTCCCGACAGCGTCCGGCATCACTTCCTGATGAGTTTCTGCACGCGCCAGTTGAGCGTGTCCGCGACGTAGATGTCCTCCTTCGCGTCCAGCGCGAGAAAATGCGCTTCGCCGTACTGGTTGGGACCCTTGCCCTGCCCGCCGGTCGCGCCGAGCACGTTGCCGTTCAAATCGAGCTTCATGATTTTTCCCGCGTGGCCGTGCGCCATCATGATGTGGCGCTGGTCGTGGCACATGCAGAGCCCGCACGGCGTGCCGGGATGGCTCGATTCCCTGACAAAGCTGCCTTCGCCGTCGAACACCTGGATCCTCTGGTTCGAGCGGTCGGCGACATACAGCAGCCCGCTCGCATCGATCACGATTGAGTGCGGCACCTTGAACTGCCCGGGCGCGCTGCCCTCCCCGCCCCAGGTCTTGATGAAATTTCCGCCGGCGTCGAATTTCAGCACGCGCGATTCGCCCTTGCCATGACCCTGCGTGATGAAGAGTTCCCCCCCGGGGCCGAACGCGAGGTCGTTGGGTTCGTTGAAGGCGCGCAGGTGACCAGCCTGGTGCCATTCACCCGCCAGATTCCGCACGCCGAGCACCATGAGGATGCGCCCCTGCGGATTCATCTTCACCACGATGTGCGAGCCCACGTCGGTGGCCCAGATGTTGTCTTCGCCGTCGATGCGCAGGCCATGCGGGCGGGTAAACACGTCGTGGGCGAGCGTGCGGATGTAGTGGCCTTCGCCGTCGAACTCCATCAGGGCGTGGATACCGCGGTTGAGCACGAAGATGTGCCCCTTCGAATTGAGCGCGACGCCCGAGCACGCGCCGAAGTTCATGCCCTGGGGGAGCGTGAAAACATCGGGCACGGGAATGTAACCGAGATCAGGGACGGCGGCGTCCGGCGAGCCGCGGGCAGATTGACCGGTAGCGGATGCGGCAACAGTATTCGTCATGTGGTCCCCTCCTCTTGGGTATTCGCAGGAAACTGCGAGCGGCAGTACGCTACGCCGCGCGGACCCCGAACGCAATCGCCTGTTCACACGCTTCCTGGCGTTGACGATACCGCATGGCCGTTCTCACTTCCCTCCCGGCACCCATGCCGTCGGCGCCAAAGCCTGGTCGTCGCTGACGCAGTCGATCACGACCGGCCTTCCCATGGCAAATGCGCGCGGCAGCAGTTGCGCAAGCTGTGCCGGATTCTCCACCCGGAACCCGGCGCAGCCCAGCGATTCCGCCACTTTCGCGATATCGACGGCTTTCTGGAACCGCCAGACCTCGTCCGCGCGATAGCGATCGCCCCTCTTGCCCCGGTACGCGGCACCGACCAGCGGAATCTCCTGGTTGAGCGAACTGTTGTTGTTGACCACCACCACCAGATTGATGCCGTGGCGCGCCGCGGTTTCCAGTTCCGGCAGGTGATAGTAGAGGCCACCGTCGCCGGTGAAACACACCACGGTGCGGTCGGGCAGCGCGCACTTTACGCCCATCGCGCCGGGCAGACCCCAGCCAAGCGAGCCCTCGCAGCGGATATAGCGCTGCGCGGGCTGCGTGAAGTCGATCATCTGGCCGCTCCACATGCCGGCGTGCCCCGTGTCGGTCACCACCACGCCGTCGGCCGGGAGCGCCTGCGCGATCTCGCGGCAGATCCGTTCCGGGCGCATCGGGCTCGCGTCCGACTGGAGCATCGGCTCCATTTTGGCGCGCCACCCGGCGACGAGTTGCTGCACGCGCCCCGTCCACGCTTTGGCGCTCGCGGGCTCCCCGGGCGACGCGGCATCGGCCATCAGCCGCAGCGTCACTTTGGCATCGCCCATCAGCGAAACCGCATTCGGATAGTTCCTGCCCAACTGCTCGCCGTCGATGTCGAGCTGGATCACCGGTGTGCCCACGGCGGGAATCCTCCAGTTGGCGGTCACCTGCCCGCCGGCGTGGCTGCCGACGAAAAAGACGAGGTCGGCTTCCGCCACCGCCTGGTTGGCGCAAGCGCGCGAATACGTGCCGACCACGCCGACCGACAGCGGATGGTTGTCGAGGATCGAGCCTTTGGCGCTGAGCGAAGTGGCAACAGGAATCTGCAGCTTTGCGGCGAGCGCCACCAGTTCGGCCTGCGCCTGCGACGCAATCACGCCGCCGCCGGCAACGATGATGGGACGCTGCGCTTGCGACAATCTCGCAACGGCGTCTCTCACGCGCTCCATCTCCGGCGCGGGGCGAAATGGCGGCAAACGTGCAAATTGCGGCTCTGTCATCACCTGCAGATCGGCCTCTCCCTCGACGCCCTGGCCGTGCGAGCCGCGCAGCCGCAGATGCACGGGGCCGGGCGAGCCCGAAGTGGCGGCACGGAACGCGTGACGCAGCAGGTCAGGCAACCGAGAAAGGTCGTCGACCTGCAGGTTCGCCTTCGTCACCGCATCGAACTGGCTGAAGTCCTCCACTTCCTGGTACGCCTGCCGGTAACGTCCGGCGGTGGCAGGCCCGCCGGTGATGGCGATCACGGGCGAACAGGCCATGAACGGATCGCGCAGGCCTGCTGCGAGGTTGGAAGCGCCGATCTGCTGGCCCATGCAGATGCCGGGACCCACCTTCGCACGCGCGTAGCCGTCGGCCATGTAGGCCGCCGCCTTCTCGCCGTGCGTCAGGATCTTGCGGATGTCGAGGTCGTCCATCTCCGCCAGCGCGTCCATCAGGATGGTCGGCACGAAAAACACATGCGTGATGCCGTAACCCTTCAGCATCTCCGCGAACAGCCGCGATCCGGTCATCTTGGGCATGGTTTCATTCCTCTCTATCGACTTATCTCTGTCCGAAAAACTTCAGATGCTCGTCCGGCGCTCGTAGGTTGGGCTGAACGCAGTGATGCCCAACACGGGACGGACGTTCATTGTTGGGGTTCACCTCGTTCACCCCAACCTACGATCTGTGACCTCTGTGGCCAAATTTGCCTTTGACTCTTATCGGCGTCCATCGCTGGCTTCGGGAATTCTTCGGGCCCGTGCTAATCAGTATGGGCGCCGGAATCCTGGACCGCCTTGCGCATTTTTTCAGTCTGAACCCGCAGGTAGCCGGCGAGCTCCTGCGGCGTCGAAGTGCGTGGCTCGGTGCCGAGCGCGGTAAACCGCTCCCGGAATTCCGGAGCCTTCAATGCCTTCGCGATCTCGGCATTGAGCTTGTCGACGATGCCCGCCGGCGTCTTCGCGGGCGCGAAGAGGCTGTACCAGCCGATGAACTCGTAGCCCGGCACCGTTTCCGCAATCGCGGGGATATCGGGCACGAGCGCCGTGCGCTTGGCGGTGGTGACGCCCAGCGCCCTCAGCCGCCCCGACTTGATCGTGGGCAGCACGGCGGGTATCACGGAGATCAGCATCTGCACCTGCCCCGCCACCGTGTCGACCATCGCCGGCGTAATGCCCTTGTACGGGACGTGCAGCATGTCGGTGCCCGTCATGTTCTTGAAGATCTCGGTCGATAGATGCGGCGGCGAACCCGAACCGCCCGACCCGTAACGCAGCGCGCCCGGCTTCGACTTCGCGAGCGCCACCAGTTCCTTGATCGAGGTAGCCGGAACTGAGGGATGTACCGCGAGTATGAACGGGGTGGAAGCCACCAGGGTGATCGGCGTGAAATCCCGCATCAGGCTGTAGGGGAGCTTCCGGTACATCACGGACACGATGACGGCCTGGGAAGTCACGATCAACAGGGTATGGCCGTCGGGCGCGGCTTTCGAGGCAATCTCCGACCCGACGATGCCGGTCGCGGCGGGGCGCGGATCCACGATCACCTGCTGGCCCCACGCCTCGGTGAGCTTCCCCCCGATCAGGCGCCCGATGATGTCCGGTCCCGACCCGGGAGAACTCAACGCGATGATGCGAATCGGCCGCGCCGGATAGGCCTGCGCGCTCGCCTCCGATGCGCTGGCCGCGCTCAACACGGCAAACCCGATAGCCACAGAGAGCACAGAGAACACAGGGAAATTCCAGACTGAAAGGCCAGATCTGCGCATTGCTTTACATCCTCCGTGATCTCTGTGTCCCCTGCGGCAAGGAGAACTTCATCGCTTCAGGCCGCGGCGGCCGGTGTTGGTCGCGCGGTAAAGTCCGCCGTCGGCGGCGGTAAGGTAGAGGCTCGCCAGACCGGCGTCGCCGAACGCGCACCGCATCGGCATGTCGGCCGGCGCGGGGTGCGATTCCAGTATGGTTCCGGACGGAGAGATGACGTAGAGCATGGGCCCGACGCCGGCTTTTTTCCACCCGGCGCAGGCGATGATATTGTCTTCGCTGTCGAGGCACATGCCCTCGATGCCGCGTTCGACGACCACGAAATCGATCATCACCTTGACGTGCCCCAGTTCGCCGTCAGACTTTACCGGATAGGAGCAAAGCCGCTGCAGGTTGCCGCGCTCCGCATCGCCGTCCGCGACGTACAGCGTCTTCTCGTCGGCGGCGAGCAGAATGGCGCGCGGTCCAGATGTGTCGTGAGTGGCACGCACCAGACGCCAGCCATCGTTCGCCTGCTCGAGGCGCAGCACCGACGCGTGCTCCAGCATAGGGTACACCGGCGGGCCGTACGGTACCTGCGCGTTGTAGGCGTCGGCGAACCACACGCGCCCCTTGCTGTCGACGATGATATCGGTCGGCTGGTTGTGGTGCTGGCCGTCCAGCAGGTCGGGCATCGCCCCGGTCGACCCGTCCTTGCGAAAATGCACCACGCGCCTGCCGCCTTCCTGGGCGCCGTACACGGTGCCGTCCTTTGCCATCGCCAGGCCGTTGGTGCGCCCCGAATAGTTGCGAAATAGATCCGCCTTGCCGGTCGCCGGGTCGTAACGCAGGATGCGCTCCTCCGCCACCGCGCTGAACAACATGCCGCTTCCGTCCCACGCCAGGCCGCCGGTTCGTCCCTTGCAAGGCCCGGCTACGAGCTCGAAATTCCAGGTCATGTCTTGTCTCTCCATCAATGCTGTTCGTTACCAATGTCGTTCCCGCGCAGGTGGGAACCCATGCGGCGCTCAGTTTCGCGCGATGCGTCGATTGGATTCCCGTTCCCCGACAAGAGCACTCCGGGACAGGCTTCACGGGAATGACAATACCTTGTCATCACCGTCCTGGAACACCGGCAATATTCAACCGAGTGCGCACCACGGAACCGATGTTGGTGATGTAGAGCGACTTCCAGTCGTCGTCGCCCCAGGCGAAGTTGGTCGGATGGTGGCCCGGCGTCCTGATCCGCGCGAGCACCTTGCCCGACGGGTCGTGCACGAAGATGCCGCCCGGGCCGGTGCAATAGACGTTGCCTTCGCTGTCGCACTTCATGCCGTCCGGCACGCCGCGCTCCGGGCCGCTGTATTGATAGAAAAGGCGCCCCTTGCCGGAAGTGGTGCCGTCCGGCTTCACGTCGTAGACCCGGATCAGCCGCTCGCGGCTGCAGTTGACGTAGAGCAGCTTTTCGTCGGGCGAGAAGCACAAGCCGTTGGGATAGACGATCTCGTCGGTCACGAGCGTCATCTTCTTCCCGTCCGGCGAAATCTTGAATACCGGTTGCTTGTCGTTGTAGCGTTGCAGGTCCTCCCCCACCATGCCGACGTTGAACAAGCCACCGACCGGATCGGTGAACCAGATCGCTCCGTCCCTGCTCACGATGATGTCGTTCGGGCTGGAGAGCTTCTTGCCCTGCCACCGGTCGGCGAGCAGCGTGCGCGATCCGTCCTTCTCGATGCGGAACACCGTGCGCCCGCCCCAGCCGGCGACAACCACCCGGTACTCGAGATCGAGCGCCAGACCGTCGGCCTTGACGGACGGCATCATCACGGCTTCGAGCCCGCTCTTCGGCTTCCATTTCCAGATTACGTCGCCGATGATGTCGGTGAAGTAGAGCTGCTTCCCGCGGTTGTCCCACACGGGTCCTTCACCGAAGATGATGTCCCGGGCGACGATATCGAGCGGCGGATTCTTGCCGACGATGCGCTCCCCGCCGGGCGCGAGCATGTCGATTTCAACTTTCAAGTCATCCAGCGATCCATGCATGATTTCCTGCTCCTTTCATGTTCCTGACCCGGGAATACCCGGGCGCTGGGAGCGCCATGTTACCGCGCCCGACACTGTGATTCGAAAGAATCCTTATCGTTATGGTCCTGTCCAGGTCTTCGGTGAAAAAGCGCGATGGTCCGTCACCGTGTCGATCACGACCGGCCGCTTCATAGCGAGCGCTTTTTCCAGTGCCGGCGCCATGTCGGCGGGTTCCTCCACGCGCAGGCCGGCGCAGCCGAGTGACTCCGCCACCTTCGTGAAATCGACCTTCGAGAAACCCCACATCTCACGCCCCCGCTCGTCGGGATCGCCGCCGTAGGACTTGTCGAAATGGGGAATCTCCTGGTTGAGCGCCCCGTTGTTGTTCACCACCACCACGAGGTTGATGCCGTAACGCGCCGCGGTCTCCAGTTCCGCCAGGTGATAATAGAATCCACCGTCGCCGGCAAAGCATACCACCGGTGCATCGGGCAGCGCGCATTTCACGCCGAGCGCCCCGGGGAAACCCCAGCCGAGCGATCCCGCGCACCGGATCAGCCGCTGACCCGGCCGCGTGAAATCCACCATCGCGCCGCACCAGATGCCGGAGTGCCCGGTGTCGCACACCAGCACCGCACGCTCGGGAAGCGCGCGCGAAATCTCCCGGCACACACGCTCGGGCCGCATCGGCACCGCATCCGAATCGACGTTGGCCGCAACCGATGCGCGCCATTCCTGCACGAATCCGCGCACCTGGTCGAGCCACGGTGCGCGCTCAGCCGCGCCGCCCGAGCCGGCCGCTTCGAGCATCTGCCCCAGCACCGTCTTCGCGTCGCCGACCAGTCCGCACTTCGTCGGATAATTCCGGCCGATCTCGCGTGCGTCGATGTCGAGGTGAATCACCGGTTTGCCGGGGCGCGGCACTTGCCAGCGCGTCGTCACCTGGCCGCCCGTGTGGCTTCCGATGTAAAACACCAGATCGGATTCGCCGACCGTGCGGTTCGCGCATGCCCGCGAATACGTGCCGGTGACGCCCACCGCCAGCGGATGCGTGTCGAGTATCGCGCCCTTGGCGTTGAGCGAGGTCGCGACGGGGATCTGGAGCTTCTCCGCGAGCGCCACCACTTCGGCCTGCGCGCCGGACCAGACCACCCCGCCGCCCGCGACGATGACCGGGCGTTCGGCCGCATCGAGTACGCGCAGCGCCTCGATCACCTGCGCCGGATCGGCCGCGGGACGCAGCGGGGGCACCTGTTTGAAGCGCTCCTCCACGATCAGTTCGAGATCCGCCTCGGTCATCACCGATTCCGCATGATGGCCGCCGATGCGCAAGTGTACCGGGCCGGGCGCGCCGAGCGTCGCCTCGCGGAACGCGGTGCGCAGC
>MEQT01000076.1:7326-18706 GCA_001770325.1 Betaproteobacteria bacterium RIFCSPLOWO2_02_64_14 | reverse complement strand
GCCGAGCCGCAGTGATTTCGTGCGGGCGCCCAGCCAGGTCAGCAGGTTCAGCGTAGCGGAAACCTGACCGTAGCCGGTGAAATGGTGCTCCACGACGAACGTGCCGTGAAGGCCCAGTGCCTCGGCCTCGACGTTGTATTCGATGAAGTCGTGGTAGCCTTCGGTGCTGTCGAACTCACCGCTGCCGCGCCGTGCCGAGGCGCTGCCGAACAATCCGAACTGCATGAAACTCCCCTCGTACCGTTAGCGGCTCGCAAATCAAGCGGGATCGGCCGACCCAAACCCGCGGATGATACCTCCAAGCCCAAATAGCAGAGCAATCTGTAAGAGACGGCTGCTTTACAGCATGGGTACCCGCACCTACACTTCGTTCCGCATCACCGCTTGAGCGTGACAGATTCGCAAGGGGAGAGGACCGCTTGTCCGATGTCAGCAAGAAGATGGCGCTTGCCTGCCACATCGAAGGTCGGGGGCCGGAGCTCATCATGTTTCATGGTGGCACGGGGTCCTGGACGCACTGGATTCGCAACATTCCGGCGTTGCGGGAACACTTCACCGTGCATGCATACGATCTGCCTGGCAACGGTGATTCACCATCCGTGTCCGGCGATATCACGCCGCACGATTACGTCGACATCGTTTGCGAGTCGATTCGCGATGTTGGCGGTGCAACTAAACCGGTATTTCTGTGCGGGTTTTCGTTCGGCGGCGTGGTCGCGACGATGCTGACGGCGCGCATGCCGGAGAAGGTTTCGCGCCTCGCCCTGGTCGCGCCGGGTGGGCTGCGCAGTGCACCCAGTGCAGGCTCGGGCCGCAGCCGTCTCAATCTTCGCAAAATGCCGCCTGAACCGGCGCCCGAGGACGAGCGGCGCGCGATCCTGCGCCACAATTTGATGCAGATGATGTTTGTGCACGACTCGACAATCACCGAAGAGACCATCGACATTCAACGCGACAACGTCGCGCGCCAGCGCTTCAATACGCAGCCGTTCACGGGGGGTAGCCTTACACGCGCGGCACTGCCGAAGATCAAGGCGCCCACGCTGGGGATATTCGGTGCGCGGGATAACTTATCGTGGCCTGATGTGTCGGCGCGGGTCGACCCTTGCAGGGAGCTGATGCCCGCTATGCACATCGAGCTGATCCCGGACGCGGGTCATTGGGTACAGTACGAAAGGCCCGAGCCCGTCAACCGGTTGCTCATCAAGTTCTTCAAGCAGGGTTAGGTTTGCTGCGTGCCCAACACGCCTCCCCGCGACTGTTCAACTCAACTCACGGTCTCAGCTTCGCTATGCACATACTAATCATTCCCGGTGTCACCATGCCTACTGTGGACGAGTCCCTGCTTTCGCGCATTCGCGAAGCCGCCGGTGCGGACGTGCGCATCTCGGTCGTAAAGTCCGCCGCCGCAGCGATCGACGTGATGGAAGACGTCGAAGTGATCCTCGGAGTGATCACTCCCGCAATGCTCGCCCGCGCGCGCAAGCTGTGCTGGGTGCATGCAATCACCTCCGGCGCGGATTCCTATCTTTTTCCCGAGATGGTCGCGAGCGAAGTCATGCTCACCGGCGACAAAGGTCTGGTGGGCACGCATCTGGCCGATCACACCTTTGCGCTGTTGCTGGCGTTGACGCGCCGCCTTGCGCGTGCAGTGCAGGATGCGCCGCATTCATGGAAGAATCGTGTGGCGTATCGTGCGGAAGAGTTCGAGCTCGAAGGCTGCACTATGGGCATTGTCGGGTTCGGTGGCACCGGCCGCCAGATCGCGCGTCGTGCCAAAGCTTTCGGTATGCGCTGCATTGCCGTCGATTGCGATCCTGTCCCGCCCTCCGACGAAGTGCCCGAAGTGTGGGGCAGCGAGCGTTTGGACGAACTGCTCCGCACCTCCGATGTGGTGACCTCGGGCCTGCCTTTAACGGGGAAGACGCGCAATCTCTTCGGCGCGCGTGCATTTTCGCTGATGAAGCCGACGGCGCTGTTCGTCAACGTGACGCGCGGCGAAATCATGGACAGCGATGCGCTGATCGCGGCAATCAAGAAGGGACAGATTGCGGGGGCAGGTCTCGATGTGGCGCCGCAAGAGCCTCTGCCTCCCGGTCATCCGCTGTGGACCACGCCGAACATCGTCATGACACCGCATACTGCAGGCGCGAGCCAGTTTCGAATCAGCCGCAACCTCGACCGCTTCTGCCGTAACATCGCGCGCTACCGCGCGAGCGAGCCGCTGGAAGGGCAAATCAATAAGGCTCGTGGGTTTTGATGTCGAACCGCACAAGGCTTACCACCAACATTGCACGTGGCTGCAACGGATCAGGGCAAGAAGCCGCGCTGGAGCTGGAGCGCCGCAGTAACACTGCGATAGACTCTGACCGCTGTAATACCAACGAAGGCACTCAGCGCAGAGGAGCTCCCCGATGCCGATCATCGATTCGCAGGTCCACGCCTATGAGGCGAACACACCGAAACGGCCCTGGCACAGCGTCCCGAACTGGCCTCCGCACGTCACTGGCGACGAGATGGTGGCGGCGATGGACAAGGTCGGCGTCGATGGTGCGATCTTCATCTCCGCCCATTCCCTGTACCAGTACGACGCGAGCTATGCGGTGGAAGTGCAACGGAAGCATCCCAACCGATTAGCCATCGTGAAGCCGGTCAATCCGGACGATCCGGCGGTGGCCGATGTCATCGCGGAGTGGAAGAAGACGCCGGGCACGGTCGGCATCCGCATCATGATGAGGAAGGAAACCGGTCGTGGCCCGAACGACCCGGGCATCGACCGGATCCTGCGCGCGGCGGTTCGGCACGACTTCCCGGTCAACCTGTCGTGTGCAGGCAACCTCGACGCGGTCCCGGCGCTGATCGACGGTCACCCCGACACGCGATTCATCATCGATCATCTGGGCCTCGTGCAGCCGCGGACGCCGCCCGCCCCGCCACAGCCGTGGGCCGAGCTGCCGAAGCTGCTGGACCTTGCCAAGCGCAAGAACGCGGTGGTCAAGGTGAGCGGCGCTTGCACGCTGGCGCGGGAGCCGTATCCCTTCCCGGACATCTGGGACCCGCTCGCCCGCGTGTTCGATGCCTGGGGTTTCGACCGCTGCCTGTGGGGCACCGACTGGACCCGCGCCTTTGCGGTCGTCAACTACGAACAGGCGGTCGAGCCCTTCCGCCAGACCAAGCGCCTGAGCGAGAGCGAACGGGCGATGCTGATGGGCGGCGCGTGCGCCAAGGCCTACGGCTGGTCGCCGAAGAAAGGGTAGGGCGAGGTCAGATGAGGTTTCAGCGCATTTCAACGCAGTTCATCGCGGCGTTGGGTGATCCGGAGGCAAACTCCGGGAGCGGCGCGCAGTCGTGGGGTCTGTGGCCGGTTGACCCGGGCCCGCGAGGCGTCATGCTCGCCAGCTTCGCGCAGATGAAGGCGGCAGGCGGGGTCGCCCCGGCCGGATGGAGATTCGATGCAACGGAGTGGTGGCTGGAGGAACACGGCCTGATCATGGAGCCGCCCGTGTTTCCGGTTCCGCCTGGCAAATACCTGGTCACGGGTGACCGTGAAGTGACGACTGTGCTGACCATACACCCCGCCGGCGCCGATGGAGCCAGTCGCTGGGAACTCGGCGACCACGCGACGCTCTACGACGTCACGCATCTGCCCTGCCGCGCCGCGCGCTATACATCGACGACCGGCGCGGAGTCTCCGGCGAACGTACAAAAAACTGCGTTTCCGGTCGCTCCGGGCGGAACCATGCCGCCGGTCGAGGGCTGCGAGAAGAAAGACTACGCTGTCATCTTCGTGATCGGCGTGGCTCTGGAAGCCAATCACAAGTGAGGCAGTCCGGGCATTCGATCAAGCCATCCCGCGAGTCTGTGTAATCGTCGAGCCAGTACGCGATGAGGAGGCCGTCGGAGGCCTGGAACGTGAGCATGCTCACAGGCGGCCCGTGTGCCTCAGCAGAAAGCCGAGCAGGTCCCTCGCGCAGCGCTCTGGCGCCGAGTCAGTGATGTTGTGCGGCAACCCGTCGTACCAGATGTATTCGCTGTGCGGGACATGTCGCTGGTAGACCTCGTACTGTGCCTTCGAGCCGAGCGGGTCGTGCCCCGGCATGACGTTCAGCATCGGGCACCTGATGCGGTGGAGATCCGCCGTGTAGTCGACCTCCTTCATCATCGGCCCGAAACGGGCGAAGAGATCAACGTCCGTTTTCGCCGACTCTTCGATGAACCACCTGATGAATCCCTGGTCCCGCACGTTCGGGAAGCGCTCTCCGATCGTCTCCTCGAGAAAGCGCTTGAAGCCCTTCGCCTTGATGCCCGCCACCCACTTGTTCATGTCGATATTAGAGGGCTTCAGACCCGGCGTGGAAGCGAAGTTGGCGAGCGTGAGTACCCGGCCGGGATAATCGATGGCCGTGCGCATCGCGACGATGGAGCCGGCCGAGGAACCCGCGAGGTGGAATCGCTCCAGCCCAAGGTGATCCGCCAGTTCGATGACGTCCAGCGTCAGGCGCGTGAGCGACAGCTGGGCGGGCCCCGGGATCTGCGTTTCGCCGTGGCCCCGCATGTCCGGCCGCACGACGCAAAAATGACGAGACAGCGTCGGCACCCACTTGTAGAGGCGGCGCGAGCTGCCCATCGCGGCATGGATGAGGATCAGGGCTTCCTGCGGCGCCCATGGATCGGTGAAATCATCAACTGCGTACGCGAGCTTCAAGCCGTCGCTCGCGATCATGTGGTGCATTTCTTCTGTACTCAATGGCATATGAACCGCCGCGAAAGCGTAACATATGCCCGTCTTGAGGATGCGAAACCTTTGCCGCCATGATGAAAGGTGGGAGCATGTCCAGGAAAAATGAGATGTACCGGGCGCTGCTGGGGAAACCGACTGTCACCCTGGCGGGCAATATTTTCGACCCGCTTTCGGCGCGTATCGCGCAGATCGCCGGATACGACCTGTTGGTATTGTCCGGATCAGTCGGCAAGGCATCCAATCTCGCCGCCCCCGACATCGTCATCTCCACGCTGCCGGATGTGCAGGACCAGATCCGCCGGATCACTCGGAATACGGATATTCCGATCATGGTGGACGCCGAGGACGGCTTCGGCAATGCGGTCAACGTCTGGCGCTGCGTGCGCGAGCTGGAAGCCGCAGGCGTGTCGGGCATCGAGATCGAGGACAACGTGGTTCCCAGGCAGTTTGGCGTCGAGGACCCGGGCCTGAACCCTGTCGCGACTCAGGTCGGCAAGCTGAAGGCCGCGGTGGCCGCCCGCACCGATCCCACCACGGTGATCATCGCTCGCACTGCCACCTGGCGTGCCGATCGCGAGCATGCTCTTGAGCGCATCAAGGCATATGCGGCGACCGGCGCCGAGGCCTTCATGCTGACGGGTGTGAAGAGCAAAGCCGACATCGAGGCCTCTCACAAAGCTGCTCCGGATATTCCCATCACCATTCTTGGCCCTCCGCCTGGGGTCAAGGACGACGCGAAATTCTGCTCGGACAACAATGTCAAGATCATCATGTTGGGTAACCCTACCTACCTGGTGGCGGTGAAGTCGATCTATGACACTCTGAAATTCCTCAAGGATGGCGGTGATGCCGCCCAGCTGAAGGGAAAGGAGGCCGATCATGAGCTGACCCGCCGGATCATCCGCACCGACGAATTCGAGAAATGGCAGAAGGAGTACATGAGGTAGGGCACTCTAGAGTCCTCCTTCGAAAAGTCGTCCGCATAGTCGGGGTAAGGAAGCGAGTGTGCCTGGTCAATATTTCGCAGAAGGGAGTAATACAAAATGAGCGATGAGCTTCTTCTTTCCGCCGACTCACATGTCATAGAGGATCCGCAATTGTGGAAGAGGCGCTTACCCGCTTCCTTTCGGGATCGGGCGCCCGTCTGGCCGGAGCTCAAGGTCGGTGGCCAGTTCCAGGCGCGCCCGGGTGGCCATGATCCAAGAGCAAGACTTTCAGAAATGGCGCAGGACGGCGTAAGCGGGGAGGTTCTCTACCCCAGCTTCTGCCTTGACCTTTATGGATTGACCGACGTAGCGTTGCAGGAGGCGTGTTTTCGCGTCTACAACGATTGGATCATTGAATATTGTTCAGCCGCGCCTGACCGGCTCTTCGGGATAGGCAATCTGGCGTGCTTCAACATTCCCAATGCCGTTAAAGAGCTGGAGCGCTGCAAGAAGTCCGGCCTGCGCGGTGCAATGGTCTGGCAAGCCCCGCCTTCCGATTTTCCATTTCATGGTGATCACTACGACCGCCTGTGGGCCGCGGCCCAGGAAACGGAAATGCCGATCAGCATGCATATCCTGACTGGCGAACCGTATGCCTTTCCGCGCCAGCCTCCGGTACGAATCGCTCATCTGTATTTACCACACGCGGTAAACGACAAGCTCCTCTATGCGGCCAACGCGCTGTCCGGCCTGATTGCCGGAGGCGCGCTGGAACGCTTTCCGCGCCTGAAGTTCGTTCTCGTTGAAAACGAAATCAGCTGGCTGCCATTTGTCCTGTCCCAGTATGACAAGTATTGGTCTCGCGGCAACCTCAATTCCGAGATGAAATTGAACCCGGGGCAATACTTCGAGAGACAGATCTACGCCACCTTCTTCAACGATCCGCCTTCGAAGATGCTGTTCGGCCACTGGGCGACGAAGAACTTGATGTGGTCGAACGACTATCCTCACCCCAACTCGACCTGGCCGAACTCACGCGAAATCATCGAACGCGACCTTGGCCATCTGCCATCCAACGTAAAGAAACGACTGCTGAGTGCGAACGTGCAGGAACTCTACGGGCTGCCGCTAATGGAACCGGTGATGGCCTGATATTCGCAAGTGCGGACGCACATATCTACAGGACGCTTGAAACTTCCTCGTCAGACCAGCTTCCGCTGTCGGCCAGAAGCGGTCCTATGGCACCTATAGGCAAGCTGTTCCGCCAGTTCGATGTGAAGCTCGATTAGTGCTCAACGCCGCCGGTGACCTACACCGCGATCCGGTATACCTGAACTGCCGTGTCGTGAAACAGGGCGGCGCGCTCGCTGGGGGAATAGTCCTTTGACAGCCGCTTGAAGGCGTTGAATACGATGGTATAGCCGTATGACACCTTGTCCACGGGGAAATTGCTCTCGAACATGCAGCGGCTCGGCCCGAACTTCTCGATGCAGTAGTGCATCAACGGCGCCAGCGTCTCCGCCAATTCCTCCGAACCGATGGGCTTCGCGCGCGTGAACCAATCGAAGCCAAAACGTTTCTGCCCCACACCGCCCAACTTGAGGACGACGTTGGGGCAGGCCGCCACGGCCGCAATGCCGCGCCGCCAATCGGCCAGCACTTCGTTGTCACGGCTGGCGTAAGGACCCACGCGCACGAGCCCGCCGATGTGGTTCAACACGATGGTAAGGTCCGGCACGGCGCGAGCGAGCGCGGCAAGCTCATCCAGTTGCGTGTGGTAGAGCGAGTTGTCCAGGGTCAAACTCATCTTTGCCAGCACACGCGCACCGGCGCGGTATTGCGACGTGGCCATCACGCCCTGAATGTCGCGCTGCGCAAGTTCCGGGCTTGCATCCCAGCCGGTGGCGTGGCGTATGCCGCGAAAGCGCGGGCTCGCTGCCTGCATCGCCTCCAGAACCGGTGCGACCCGATCACCCAGCTTCAGATCCGCATGCCCGACAATGGCGGCGGCGATTTTCGTGGGGCCGTGCTTGCCGCTGGCAGCCTCGTCAGCCAGACCGTTGACGTGAGCCACCTCGCCCACCGGGCGCATCTCCTGTAGCCCGTCGGCGCGATAAAAAGCCCTCACCTCGATAAACACGGTCGAGCGAACGTTGTGCCCACTGTCCCGGATATCCGCGGCAAGGTCGGGCAACAGGTAACGCTGATAGGCCGGCGGCTCGTGCCGATGCGCCCAGATGTGGTGATGTGGGTCGCAGATGGGAAGGCCCGGCTCGAGCGCGGTTTCAGGGGTGAGTTGCAGCCAGGCTGGCTCGCCGATAGTCACGATAGCCATGATGGTTTCCGATGAAATGTGCGTACATGTATTCTGCGCCCGATTCTCGTTAGCCTGGCGCGGATTTTAGTCGAGCATTACACTGGAGTCGGCCCGGCATCGACCATCGACAATCGCCGGGCAATCATGGAGGAGGAGTCGTGAAAACTATTGCCGGTGCCATCGTGCTCGCCGCGACGCTCGGATCGGACATCTCGGGCATTCCGACAGAGGAGGTCCGCGCCAAGGTGCGGCGCGAGATTGCGATGTGGGCGAAGGTCGTCAAGGCCGCCGGCATCAAGATCGACTGACGGCGGTGGAGAATTCGGATGCTCGCTGACCGTTACGACCTTCCCGTGTCCACCGCTTCCGCCGCCGCGCGGGATGCCTACGTGCAGGGCTACGAGTTGGCGCTCACCCTGTATCCCGGCGCGGTCGAATCCTTCGACCGTGCCTTGGCTATCGATCCCGGACTCGCCATCGCGCATGTCGGAAAGGCCCAGATCCTGATGCGTGAAGGCAAGGCCGTGGCAGCGCGCGCGGCTCTGGCGGCAGCCAAAGATCTGGCCGTCGGCGTGTCCGCACGGGAGGCGGGGCATATTCAATTCTTCGACCTCGCCTTCTCGGGTCAGACCGGCGCCGCCATCGAGTTGTTGTATGCGCATCTGGC
Organism: Betaproteobacteria bacterium RIFCSPLOWO2_02_64_14; assembly: GCA_001770325.1. GTDB lineage: Bacteria > Pseudomonadota > Gammaproteobacteria > Burkholderiales > SG8-41 > DSOT01. The sequence continues at coordinate 10,055 of MEQT01000076.1, read as the reverse complement.
GGAGTGGCCGCGCGATGCGCTGATGGTCGCCACGGCCGCGAACCCGAACGGGCTCATCGGCAGCTCGGGCCGCGTCGGACAGAAGCGCCAGGTCGCGGCGCTGCTGGACAGTCTCGCCCCGCATTACGGCGACGATTACTGGTTCCTCTCCTACTACGCGATCGCGCTCGGCGAGGATGGCCGCGTCGCGGAGGCGCGGCCGAAGATCGAACGATCCGTCATGCTCAACCAGAAGAACGCGCATTGCGCGCACGGGGTCGCGCATGTTTGCTACGAGAGCGGCGATGCGGACGGCGGTCGCGAGTTCCTTACCTCGTGGCTCGCCACGTATCCGCGCGACGGCTCGTTCCACGGGCATCTGAGCTGGCATCTCGCGCTGCTCGAGCTGGGCGCGGGCAACTGGACGGCGGCGCAGCAGCTCTATCGGGATGCCATCGCGCCCGACCGGCACCCGGGCGGACCGCAGCAGAAGGTGTGGGACGGCGTAGCGTTTCTGTGGCGCTCCGAGCTGGCCGGCCATCCGCGCGACGAGCCCGCGTGGCGCATACTGTACGACTATGCCGCGAGCTCCCTGCCACGGCCCGGCGCCGGACTCGCCGATCTGCACGTCATCCTCGCCGACGCAGTGATGTGCGACGCTGCCGCGCTTGATGCCCGTACCCGGCAGATCGAGGAGCTGGCGCGCGAAGGGCGGTACCCGTCCGGCGCCTACGTGCCGGAACTCTCGCGTGGCTTCGTCGCGTTCGAGCGCGGCGACTATCCCGCGGCGATCGCCGCGCTCGCCCCGCTGGCAAAGCAAAACGAACGCATCGGCGGCAGCCGCGCGCAGCACGACCTGATCGAGTTCACCTTGCTCAAGGCCTATCTCAACGCCGACCGGCTCGAGGAAGCACGGCAATTGCTCAAGGCGCGCAGGCCCGGGGCCCTGGCAGTTTCCGTCGCGGGCACCGAGGATCTGGCGAGAAGAAAGACTATGCCGTCATCTTCGTGATCAGTCGCCACCCGCATTCGTATCGACGTCGCACACGACGTTGAGCAGCGCCTGGCGCTTCTCCACCAGCACCGCCTTCATCGCGCGCTCCAGCGCAGGCAGCATCTGGCGCGCCTCGGTGACGCGCTCGCCGTAACCGCCCGACACCTCCACCAGCTTGTTGTAGTGCTGTTCGACGGTGAAGTAGGTGAGCGGTGCACGCTCCGTGCTGGCGGCGTAGCCGTCAGGATTGAGCCCGCGGGTGGCGTTGCGCACGGCCTGCCAGCGCTGATTGTTGAACACCACCCACAACACCGGCAGCTGCTGCTCGGCGGAAACATAATGGGCGGAGACGGGCACGTTGTACATGTAGGCGCCGTCGCCCTCGGTGCCGATCACGAACTTGTCGCGATTCGCGAGCTTGAGCCCGAGCGCCACCCCCATGCCGTGGCCGAGGCCCGAGGCGGCACCCGGGTTCAGCACCATGCAGGGCCGATCGACATCAAGATACTGCGTCTGCAGCGGCGATTCCTTGACGATGATCGCATCCTTCGTGCGGACCTTGTTGATGCAATGGGAGATCCAGGCGGGCGCGATCGGCGAGGCATCCTTGCTGGCCGCAAGCTTCCTCGCCCAGTTCTCTTCGAGTTTCGCGTGATGCGCCGCGCATTCGTCGCGCCGCTTTGCGATGCGCGCGGCATTCGACGTCGCGGGCTCGGCCATCGCATCGTGCAGCATGCGCAGCCCGAGATCGCTCGCGCACGCAAGCGACAAGTCGGCCGGGAACCCGCGCACGGGTACATAGGTGTAAAGCGGATCCGGCGCCATGTGGATCACCTTGCAGTCGGCCGAGGGCCGGACTTTGGACGGCTGCCAGGGCACCACGGTGTCCAGCACCAGAATCGCGTCGGCGGCCTTGACGAATGCGTCCGGATTGCCGCCGGCCATCATCGGGTGGTGCGTCGGCATGGCGATGTAGCGGTTGCGGTATTCGACCACGGGAATCGCGTAGCGATCGGCGAGCGCCGTGAGCGCGGGCATCACGCCGGGACTGCGGCCGCCCCAGTTGGTGATGATTACGGGATGCTGCGCCCGCGCGAGGATCGAGGCGGCCTCTTCGAGCGCCTCGGGTGACGGCGCGGAAGGGGCGGCCGGGCGCATGCGGCTCGGGCTGTTATAGGTGAACTTGTCGAGCTGCAGCGAGAGCACTTCGCGCGGCAGCGAAAGATAGACGGGCCCCTTGGGGTCCGACATCGACACCGTGAGCATGCGGTCGACGATGGTCTCGAGCTGCTCGGCGTTGCGCAGCTCGTAGTCCCACTTGACCGACTCCCGCACCATCGCCGCCTGGTCGTACATTTCCTGCGTCCAGTGGATGTCGAGCGTCCGGTGGCCCTTCAGCGTGTCCTCGTTGATGGGCGTGCGACCCGCGGTGAAGAGTATCGGCACCTGTCCGCGCGCTGCGTTGAGGAGCCCGTTCATGGCGTTGGCCGTGCCCACGTTGACGTGAAACATGGTGAGCTGGGGCCGCCCGGTGGCGAGGTAATAACCGATCGCCATGTGCTGGGCGGTGTTCTCGTGGGGGCAGGTGACGGGCCTGGGGTGCGGCAGCCCGAGCGCCTGGGCCTTCGCGAGCGCCTCGATCATCGGCGCGAAGTCGGTGCCGGCGTTGGCGAACAGGTACTCGACGCCACGGTCGGCCATCAACGCCAGATAGGCGTCCGACACGGTCACGTTTTCGAGCGTCCTGGTCGCCATC
>MEQT01000076.1:6135-7318 GCA_001770325.1 Betaproteobacteria bacterium RIFCSPLOWO2_02_64_14 | reverse complement strand
AGTTTGTCGAGATTGGTGAGCGTCTTGTCCTTGTCCTCCGAGGCAATGGAGAAGACGACGCGATCGACGCCGGCATCCCGGTAGCGTTTCAGGGTATCGGGCTCCGCCGGCGGGTTGAACGCCGTGATCGGGATCGCCGCCGGATCCCGCCCGGCCGATTTTGCCATCTCACGAAACGCGGGCAGGTGCGCCAGGATGTCGCTCTCCCCATATGCGGGACGCATCGCGTGCGGCATCCAGCCGTCACCGAACGCGACGGCGCGCCGCGCACCGTGCGGATACATACCGCCGACGATGACCGGCAGCGGCTTTTGTACCGGCTTCGGCCAGATCATCATCGGGCCGAACTTGACGTGGGTTCCGTTGAACTCCGGCTTTGGCCTGGTCCAGATCTCGCGCATGGCCCGGACGCGTTCTTCCATCAGCTTGAAGCGACCCTTGAAATCGGTCGTGCCGTGGTTCGCCATCTCGTCCTCGTTCCAGCCGGCACCGATGCCGAAGAGGAAGCGGCCCCTGGAGATCTGGTCGAGGGTTGCCACTGACTTCGCCGTCTGGATGGGATCACGCTGCACAACGAGGCAGATGCCTGTGCCGACCTTGAGCGTCTTCGTCACCGCGGCAGCCGCCGGCAGCGTCACGAAGGGGTCCATCACGTCGTAGTATTTCTTCGGAAGCTCGCCACCTTGCGGGTAAGGCGATTTCCGGGTCAGCGGAATGTGGCTGTGCTCCGGCGCCCACAGGCTTTCAAAGCCGCGCTCCTCGAGCGCAATACCGATCTCGACCGGCCCGATCGAATAATCGGTAAAGAAGATCGCAACGCCGTAGTTCATTGACTTCCTCCGTCCGAGTTGGCGGCCCATTATGCAATACAAACCTCAGTCTGTTCGTGATGTGCGATCATTGCCTTCAATCGCGAGCTAGGAGACTGTGATGCGCGAGGACGTTTTCGCATTCCCGGCGCTGGAACGGCTCATCTATGGCAAGCCGGCCGCGCAGGCACTGGCGGCCGAGGTGGAACGCTTCGGTGCGAAGCGGGTGTTTCTCGTCGTGAGCGGCACCATGAATCGCACGACAGACGAGGTCGAGAAGGTGCGTGCCGCGCTCGGCGACCGGTATGCCGCAACATACGACGGGATCCCGCCCTTCAACCCGCGCTCGGCCGTGCTGAAAGCGGCGGATCTCG
>MEQT01000076.1:0-6125 GCA_001770325.1 Betaproteobacteria bacterium RIFCSPLOWO2_02_64_14 | reverse complement strand
CGACCTGGTCGTGACGTTCGGCGGCGGCTCGGTGACCGAAGCCGGCAAGATCGTCCGGCTGTGTCTCCAGCACGACATCACGGATGTGGACGGCTTCGACCGGTTTCGCGCCGTTACCAGGCCGGACGGCACGCGCGTGATGCCTCAGTTCGAGGGGCCGCGCATTCCCCAGATCGCCATACCGACCACGCTTTCGGCGGGCGAGTTGACGACCGGGGGCGGCGCCACCGACGAGCGCGTCAAGCGCAAGTTCGGCCACGAGAACCCGAAGGCGATTCCGCGCACCGTCATCTTCGATCCGGCGCCGACCGTGCACACGCCGCTGTGGGTGTGGCTCTCGACAGGCGTGCGCGCGATCGATCATGCGACGGAGGGCTTGTGCTCGCCGCGATCCAATCCGGTCAGCGACGGCATGTATCAGCACGCGTTGAAGCTGCTGGGGTCGTCGCTGCTCAGGACGAAGCGCGATCCCGCCGATCTCGATGCACGGCTCACGAGCTTCTACGGCATCTGGCTCGCGATAGCGGGCCGTCACGGCGGCGTGGAGATGGGGGCGAGCCACGCGATCGGTCACGTGCTCGGCGGCTCCTGCGGCGTGCCGCATGGCTACACCTCGTGCGTGATGCTGCCGCACGTGCTCCGCTACAACCGCGGTGCCAATGCCGAACGCCAGCGGCTCGTGGCCGAAGCGCTCGGGCACCCCGGCGAAGATGCGGCCGATGTGCTGAATGACTTCATCGCCGAGCTCGGGCTGCCGCGCCGGCTGTCGGAGGTAGGCATCGGCCCCGAGCACTTCCCGACGATAGCGACCAACGCCATGCACGACCGGTGGCTCCACAAGAATCCGGTCAAGATCACCTCACCCGAGCAGGTACTGAAGATCCTGGAAGCGGCGGCCTAGTATGCCGTCCCGCAAGTAACTTGCACAAATGTCCTGTCATTGCGAGCGGAGCGAAGCAATCTCGTTGCAAGCAACGTCACCGCGGCCCGCCGCGAGATCGCCGCGTCGCCCACTCCTCGCGACGACAATTCCATTGCGAGATCGCCGCGTCGAGACCGCCACGCTTCGCTCGCGGCTTCGGCCTCCTCGCGATGACAGAACGATTTCTTCAAGATGATTGCGGGACACGAGACTAGAGAGGAAGACTCGTATGAGCAGCGTCAAGGCGGCCTCAGGCCGACGCTTACTCCCGAGCGAGCGCGGCGCACGGCGCTCGTCGAGACATACGAAGCAGCCGCCTTCGATTATCATGATAATGCAAGGGGCATCTTTCCGCGTGCATTGATGCTGCCGCATTCAGTCCACCGCTGACGGGATCGACATCCTGCCTTGGCGCAGGTTCACCGAGGAACTGTGGTCGGACGCGATGGGTTGAAAGGAGCAAGCAGCATGGAATTCGGGCTCACCTGGGCCAAGCTCGACGAAATGGAGTACGTGACGGAGGCGGAGAAGCTGGGCTTCACGCACCTATGGGTGACCGACAGCGGCCTCATCCGCTCCGACGCCTTCGTGTTCCTGACCGTCGCCGCGCAGCAGACCCGGACCATGAAGCTCGGCATGGGCGTGGCGGTGCCCGGACTGCGCCTTGCGCCCACGCTGGCCGCCGGCATGGCCACCCTCAACATGGTCGCCCCGGGCCGCTGCTTCGTGGCCATGGGCACCGGCAACACTGCCATGCGCCTGCTGGGCAGAAAGCCCATGACCCTGAAAAGCTTCGAGGCCTATGCGCGCACCGCGCGCAACCTGTTGGACGGCAAGGACGCGGAGTACGAGTACGACGGCGAGCAGCATGCCATCCGCTTCATGCTCACCGATAAGGGTTACCGCAACCTGCGCGATCCCATCCCCCTGTACCTCGCCGGCTACGGCCCCAAGGCGCAGGCGCTGGCAGGCGAAATCGCCGACGGCCTCACGACGCACATCCCGCGTGGGGGCACGCTGGACCAGATCTGGGCCAACCTCAGGAAAGGTGCGGCGAAATGCGGCCGCTCGCTGGATAACTTCCATCTCTCGGTGCGGGTGAACTTCGCGGTGCTGGATCCCGGCGAGCCGGTGGATTCCGAGCGCATCGTCAACGAATACGGCCCGGCCATCATGACCGCCATGCACTCCACCATGGACCGGCACCTGGAATACGGCGAGGATCCGCCCGAGTTCCTGCGGCCGATCTGGGACGACTATCTCGCATTCCACATGTCGCGGCCGGCCGCCGAGCGCCAGAAGATGATGCACGAGAGCCACAACGCCTACGTGGCCCCGGACGAGCGGCGTTTCGTCACGCCCGAAGTCATCAAGCGCTTCTGCATCGTGGGTGAGCCGGCCGAAGTGCAGGAGCAGGTGCGTGAGCTAGAACGCAAGGGGGTGCGCCAGCTCATGTGCAACTTCCCGCTGGAGCGCGGCTACCAGATGGTGCGGGACTACGCGAAGAACATCATCCAGAAGCTGTAGCGGAAGGGAGACGCAAATGAGCGGCGTAAAAGCGGGCATCATGTTGAGCGCCCAGTACTTCGAAGGGGCGGATATGGTGAGTGCCCTGGAGGAGCAGATCGAGATGGTGCGGCTCGCCCGGGACCGCGGATGGGACTCTTACTTCTGCGGGCAGCACTACCTGAACGAGGGCGGCAACCAGGGGCTGCAGATGGTGCCCTACCTCGCGCGTCTGGCCGCCGACGCGGGTGACATGACCCTTGGAGTGGGGCTGCTGCTCGCGCCCCTGCACAACCCCGTCTACACCGCGGAAACGATCGCCACCCTCGACGTGATTTCCCGGGGGAAGATGGTTTTCGGCGTGGGATTGGGCTACCGCACCGCCGAGTTCGAAGCCTTTGGCGTGCGCAAAGGCCAGCGGGTGCAGCGTTTCGAGGAATGCCTCACCATCGCCAAGCGGCTCTGGACCGAGGACAAGGTGAGCTACGAGAGCGACACCTGCATACTCAAGGATGCGCACCTGTCGCTGAAGTGCGTGCAGAAGCCGCACCCGCCGATCTGGTTCGCGGCCAAGCATGCCAACGCCATCCGGCGCGCCGCCCAACTCGGGGACTGCCTCTACCACAGCCCGAAGGCCACTCTCGCCACCCACAAAGAGCGGCTGAAGCTGTACGCGGAGGAACTGCGCAAGGCGGGGAAACCCTTGCCGCGGGAAAATCCCTGCCGCATCGAGATCTACTGTGCGAAGAGCCGCGCCGCCGCGATGGAACTGGGCGCGCCGTACATTTCCGAGAAGTACAAGGCTTACGCGCAGTGGGAGAGCGACAAGGCCATGCCGGAACGCGAACGGATCAACAAGTCCTTCGAGGAGCTGGTCGAGGACCGCTTCGTGATCGGCTCACCGGAAGACTGCTGGAATCAGTTGAAGCCCTACGTCGAGGAGCTGGGCGTGACCCACTTCGTGTTTCGCACACACTTCCTCGGCATGCCCGTTTCCAACGCCCTGGCCAGCATGCGACTGATGTCCGAGGAGCTGCTGCCGGCTCTGCACGCCGCCAGGCCCACTCCGCTGGAGAGAATCACCTGACGCCGCTCATTCTTTCCGGATCACCAGGCGCACGGTGCGCCTCCTGAGCGAAGGCCGCCACTCGTCGGTGATCACTCCCGCGTCCACGTCCTCGATGCGCAGGACGTGGAACCCTTTCCAGTTATCAAGCAGACGGGGCAGCGACGGTGGCTGCCCGGCCCCCGTGCCCTGGAAGACGGCGATGCCGCCTCGCCGCAGCGCGCGCAGGAACACCGGCGGCCACTGCTTATCGTGGGGGTTTAGGGCGTTGTAGGAGCAGACAATCAGGTCCCACTGATCTTCGCCGAAATCGAAGGTGTCGTGCTTCGCCTCCTTCGTCGTGAGCTTCACCCCGGCCGCGGCGGCGCTCTCCTGCGCGGCGCGCAGCGCCTCCTTCGACATGTCGTACCCGGTGACATCCCAGCCGATCGACGCGAGATAGATCGCGTTGCGTCCGCTGCCCATGCCGGAGTCGAGCGCCTTGCCGGGCTTCATGCCGGTGATCGTCTCCTGAAGGAGCCGCAGCGGGTTCGACGGTCCGGCACCCGACTTGAAAGCGCCGTCCCAATAGGTCCGCATCCGGTCCGTCGAGTCCCAGCGGATCGTGTTCATCCGTTCGTAGCGCCGTGCCGCCTCTTCCGCCGGGACACCCGCGGCGACCTGGGACTCGACGTACCGCTTCTGGATCGGCACGCTCTGCCCCGGCGGCAGCGGCTTCAGCGCGGCCACCCATTGCTCGAACTCACTCCAGATCTGCTCATCCGGCAGCGCCGCGCTCTGCGGAAACGCCGCGGCCGCCATCAGCGCAAAGAGGACCGTCCCCAGCATGACTCGCATCATCCCCGCCAACATGAAAGCGGGAACCAGAAGACCCATAACGAAGCGAACTGACTTTTTCATAACGCTCTCTATCCCCCGCGCTATTGTCGAAATCGGAATGGTGCAAAATCAATTACAACGTGTGCCCTGTTTCACTTCGCCTTGAGACCGGTGTCCTTCGCCAGCTTGGACAGCGTGTCGACCTGCTCGCGCAGGATCTTGTCGAATTCCTCGGGCGTGGTCGGTGCGGGAACGGCGCCCTGGCTAAGGAACCATTCCTTGATGTCGGGCAGCCCAACGATGCGCGCGTACTCTTTGCTGATCTGGTGCAGGATGGAGCGTGGAGTCCCGGCGGCCGCCAGCAGCCCACCCGACGCCTCGGTTCGCTGGAACTCGGGCAGCGTCTCTGCCAAGGCCGGCACATCGGGCAGGAGAGGCGAGCGCTGCGGTGTGGTCACCCCCAACGCGAGCAATCTCCCGTCCCTGATGAGTGGCAACCCCGCGGTCAAGGTCACGACGGCGTAGTGCGCGCGTCCGCCCAGGAGCTGAATCAGCGTTTCCTGCGCCCCCTTGAACGCCACGGTCACGACCTTGATCCCGGCGACCTGGCTGAATCGTGCGCCGGTCAGGTGGGTACTGGTTCCGACGGGATTGGAGCTGTATACGATTTTGCCCGGTTGCGCCCTGGCGAGCGCGATGAGCTCGTTCACTGTCTTGACCCCCAGCGCTGGCGCCGCAACCAGCACGAGCGTATTGAACGCCGCACGCGTAATACCGACGAAATCCTTGAATGGGTCGTACGGGAGATTGTCTTGCAGCGCTGCACTGATCACGAAATTGCTCCCCGACCACAGGATCGTGTGGCCGTCCGGCGCGGCCTTCAGGACTTGAAGCGCGGCGAGCGTGCCGACTCCGCCCACACGATTTTCTACCACTACCGCCTGTTTCCAGCTTTCACTCATTTTCTGGCCGATCTTGCGCGCCGGCGCATCCGGCCAGCCGCCGGCGGCGTTGGGCACGACCAGGCGGATCGGCTTCGTCGGGAATTTCTCCTGCGCTTGCGCGACGGCGGACGCTGCGATGACGATGCCCGTTGCGGCGGTGACGGTCGTGACCCATTGCAAAGTACGCATAACGTCTCCTTTGCAGCTTCGCGCAGCCATGTTGACACCCTCCGCCTATCATGGCAATCATTCGAGATTGATGAAGCCATAAAAGTCGACTATGAAGATCGAGCAGCGGGACCTCGAATATTTCGCCGTCGTCGCCGAGCACGGTAACCTCGGGCGCGCCGCCGAAGCGCTGGCGCTCAGTCAGCCCGCGCTCAGCACGAGCCTGCAGCGGCTCGAACGGGCGACCGGGGCGAAGGTGGTACGGCGCACATCAAAGGGCGTCGAGCTGACCGCGGCGGGTGCGACACTGTTGAAACACGTCAACCGGCTGCGCGTTGCTCACGAGGACATCTTGCGCGAGGTTTCCGACATCGGCCACGCGCGCGCCGGCCATCTACGGGTGGGCACCCATCTCGCCATGAGCGCGACCTGGGTCGCTGCGGCGTGCGGCAGACTTGTCAAAGAGGCGCCGCGCGTGACCATGGCGCTTACCGTAGCCAGCCGCCCGGAATTGTTGCACGCGCTGCGCGCCGGCGAGCTGGACTTGCTGGTCACAACTGCAGGCAGTCTGGACGGCGAGGATCTCGCGCAGGAGCACCTGGAAGACTACGAGTACGTGGTGTGCTGCGCGCGGCGGCACCGGCTTGCCCGCTCGAAACGCCTGGTTTGCGCCGATCTCGTGAACGAGCGGTGGGTTATT
>MEQT01000075.1:9231-9606 GCA_001770325.1 Betaproteobacteria bacterium RIFCSPLOWO2_02_64_14 | reverse complement strand
CGATTGGTGTTGTCATCAATGACTTGATGAATCCCTTCTTTGCAGAAGTGCTGATTGGCATCGAGAGAAAACTGGTCGAAGCCGGTTACATCGTGTTCATGGCTCATACCAACGAGAATTTGGAGCTACAGGAAAAAGTTCTGCTCTCGATGCGAGAACAAAATGCAGCAGGTATCGTGCTATGCCCCGCTTTTGGCACACCCAACTCGCTGCCAAAAATGGTGAAGGCGTGGGGGATTCCGCTGACGGTGATCGTGCGGACGCTGGGCGCGGGAAGCTACGACTTTGCAGGCTCAGACAACGAGCGCGGCGTATACCTTGCGACGAAGCACCTGATCGACGCAGGGCATAAACGCATTGGCTTTCTAGGGGGCC
>MEQT01000075.1:0-9219 GCA_001770325.1 Betaproteobacteria bacterium RIFCSPLOWO2_02_64_14 | reverse complement strand
CGCTGGCGGCGCGTAACATCGACAAGCTCAGGGGACTTTGCGACGAGATGAAGGCCGCCGCGATCCGCTGTGATGTCGGGCAGCGCGCGGAGGTGGATCGTCTCTTCGAGCAGCTTGACGCCGGCCCCGGCGCCCCGAACGTCGTGATCTACAACCCAAGCGCGCGCGTCCGCGGTCCCCTGATCGAGCTCGACCCGGACAAGGTTGCCGAAGCGCTGACGATCACGGCTTTGGGAGGCTTTCTCGTCGGACAGGCCGCGGCGAGGCGCATGCTCAAGGAAAAAGCGGGCACCATCTTATTCACCGGGGCGTCGGCGAGCGTCAAGGGCTATGCGCAGTCCGCCGCGTTCGCCATGGGGAAATTCGCGCTGCGCGGACTCGCGCAAAGCATGGCGCGCGAGCTGCAGCCGCAGGGCATTCACGTCGCGCATGTCGTGATCGACGGCGGCATCCGCTCGGCAGCGCGGCCCGTGCCCGCAGACAATCCCGACAGCCTGCTCGCGCCGGAAGCGATCGCTCAGTCCTATATGCATCTCATCAGGCAGCCGCGCAGCGCCTGGTCCTGGGAAATCGAAGTGCGGCCCTGGGTCGAGCGCTTTTGAGTTTACGGCGGGTTGGGAGAACGTGATGTCGCAAGGTGGAAAACCGCGCGGGCAGTGGTCGCGCTGCGTATTTCTGGTGCTTGCTTTCGTTGCGGCGGCAGGATCGACGTCGCCGGCGGCGAAGGAGAGGCTGGGCGGGGGCGGCTATGAATTGGTGGGCGGCACGTCCGAGCAGTTCACCGCACACGTCAAGAAAGAGATCGCGAAATGGGCCGACGTCGTCAAGCGCACCGGCGCAAAGGTCGACTGATCACGCGCAACTGACCTGGATTCGCACGGAGCACACGGAGAACACCGAGGACATCGAGAACGGCAAGCTCAGTTGACGGTCGCGCCCGAAGCCTTGACGACCTTGCGCCATTTCACAAGTTCGCTGCGCAGGTAGGCCGCGAACTCTGCCGCCGAGCTGCCGACGGGCACCGCCCCGTCCGCGGAAAGACGTGCGCTCACTTCGGGCGTGCGCAATGCCCGCACGAATTCGGTATTGAGTCGCGCGATCACGCCGGCGGGCGTGCCGGCGGGCGCGAGAACGCCGGTCCACGACGTCGATTCCGCGCCGGGATATCCGGCCTCGGCCATGGTGGGCAGTTCCGGCGCGGCCGGCGAGCGTCTTGCTGTCGTGACCGCCAGCGCCCGGATGCGGCCGCTCTTAAGGTGCGGCATGGACGACGGAATTCCGTTCAGCATGATCTGCACCTGTCCCGCAATCACGTCGGTGATGGCGGGCGTTCCGCCCTTGTATGGCACGTGCACCAGGGCGATGCCCGCCGCCGAACGAAAAAGTTCGGCACTCAGGTGTGAGCCGGTGCCGCTCCCCGCGGAAGCATAGTTCAGTTGCGAAGGGCGTGATCTTGCGAGCGCGACCAGTTCCTTGACGCTTTTCGCCGGCACCGATGGGTGGATGACCAGCATGTAGGCAGCGGAGGCGAGTTGCGTAACAGGCGCGAAATCCTGATGATGCCGCCGGAGCCGGGGCGGTTGTCGATAACGACCTGTTGGCCCAGGCCTTCCCCGGCTTTATGCGCGACCGTCCGCGCGACGAGATCGGTCGATCCGCCCGCCGCGTTGGGCACGATGAAACGGATCGGGCGCGCGGGAAACGCCGGGGTAGCACCCGTTGATTGTGTCTCTGCAGCGCTCGCCGCGCCCAGCGCAAGCGCCAGCACCATAAGTGGTTGCCGCATTCTCATCGGTTGATTCGCATCGCAACGGTCCCAATCATTCGGAAGCGCTTTGGGGCGGTGCAACGCCACTCCGCGCGCCCGATAACCGGGATTATGGCTGGCGGGAACCCGTTCGTGGGCACTGCTCAAGCCTGGGCCCGGTGCGATCACACTGCCACGGCGCATACGGATTAGGTTTTCTATCGCTTCTGGTCATAATAAATCATGCAATGCGTAGCAGCATTCAATGCTTATTCTTGTCTAATGTCTCATACATCAAATTGAAATACAACGATATTAATGTTAGAATGCAATTGTTGCAATGCAGTATAACCACGCAATGAGAGAGGCTCGCATGAAAACTGGTCAAGAGTACCAATGCTCAATTACCCAACGACTCGATAGTATTCGCATGACGCCGGCAGAGCGCGCGGCTGCGAAGACGTACCTGCAGCGGGGGGTACGGGTCGCCGATATGGCCTGCCAGGCAGGCGCCTGGGTGCGGTCGATCGCCGAGCATGTCGGGCGTAGTGTTCGCGGGTTGGCCCGAAACACTCATTGACGCGATTGGAACCCGGCTGCGCGTTCTGGCGTTGTCAGGTGCGTGGGGGAACCTCAGGAGATCATTCCCGGCAAGCGGATGCCGAAGAAGCAGGTGACGCTCGCGCAGTTCAGACGCCGCCGTAGTCCACTTTCTGCCACGACCGCGTGCGCACTGATTCCTCAGCGGCGTCCCAGATACGGTGGATCTTGAGCTTGTCGCGAAAACTCGGCGCGCACTCACGGCCCTCGTGGATGGCGCGCGCGAACGCGTGCCAGGTTTGCGCCACGAGATAGGTGGCGCGGCCGCGCTCTAAACCCGGGACGTGACTGTACTCGGCCGGCACCGGGATTTCGCGAAACTCCTTCTGGAGGCGCTCGGGGGCGGTGGGCTCGGACACGAGCCGCTCCAGGTCCACGCGCGCGCCGAAGAGCTTCAATTCCCCTCGCGACGGATCACCCTGCCCGCCGGTTTTGCTCCACGCCGGCGAGTCCGCCGTCGCGAGCATGAGCATGCCTTCGGTGCCGTAGACCTCGAAGCGGTTGCCGGTGCCGAACCAGGCGGTGAACGACACCTGCAGCATGCCCATCACGTCCTCGCCTGCGCGCAGCAGGTAGTTCATGTTCTCGACCTGGTTGCTGCGGATCACGCCGTCGCGGTCCAGCGCCCGGCGCTCCGGCACCTTCACCGCCATATCGGCGCAAATGGCGGTGACATCCCGGCCCAGAACCTGGTGCACGCGGTCGAGGCTGTGCCCGCTGCGGTAACCGGGGTGCCCGCCCATGTCGGCCTCGAACAGCCACTGGCGGTGCGACGGCCGCGGCGCGATGTAGTTGGACACGAAGTAACTGTGCTGGAATGTGAGCGGCCGGCCGATGTAACCCTGCCGCACCAGTTCAGCCATGTGGAGCGTCGCCGGTTCGTAATGGCTCTGGTGGCCGATCACGGTGCGCAGCCCGTTCTTCTTCGCGAGTGCCGTCAGTTCTTCGGCCTGCGCGGTGGAAATGCCGAGCGGCTGTTCGCAATAGACGTGTTTGCCGGCGCGCAACGCCGCCGACGCGAGGCGGTGATGATGCACCGGGCGCGCCGAGACGCACACGATGTCGATCTCGGGCAGCTCGCGCAGCATGTCTTCGACGCCGGCATAGGCGTGCGGGACGCTGAAATGCACCGCGCTCGCCCGCGCCGTCTCCATGCGCGTCGTGCACACCGCGACCACCTCGAAGAGTTCGGGCAGCGCTTTCAACGCCGGGACATGGGCACGCACCGCCCAGCCTTCGCGCCCGTCGGGACTGTGCGTAAGCCCCGCACCGGTCACGGCGACTCTCAGGCGGCGCGGTGCGGTGTTCATAGTCAGCAGACCGCTTCAGTCATTGGTGCTCATGTCATTACTTGGTATCTGCCGAGCTGATCGCGATCTTTCAACCACCCCGTCCGCTTCGCGTCCACCCCTCCTTGACTAGGAGGGGAGAAAATCAAATTTCCCTCCTGGCACGAGAATGAGCCGGGGGTTTCGACGGACACGTACAGGAGAGAGCGCCAGACCGGAAAATCGGGTTTCATTCGTCTTCCTCCTTGATGCGGGAAGATCCGTTGCCGCACGCAGTGGCTGAGCCTATCATGCGGGCATTATCGACAATGAGGATTGTACACATGAGAAGTGGACGCGGCGGGACCGGAACGGCCTGGCGATGGATGGCGGTGCTTGCCGCGGGGTTCGCGACGGGCGCGGCCTGCGCGCAAACTCCCTGGAAACCCGAGAAGGGCGTCGAGATCGTCGTCGGCACCAGCCCGGGCGGCGGCCAGGACACCTCCGCCCGTTTCGTGCAGAAGTTGATGCAGGACAAGCAGCTCGTCGCAACGCCAACGGTGGTCGTCAACAAACCCGGCGGCGGCAGCTCGGTGGGCTACGCGTATCTGAATCAGCACGCCGGAGACGGGCACTTCATCATGCTGCTCACCGTGCCGCTGATTACCAACCATATCATGGGCTTGAGCAAGATCAGCTATGCGGACCTGTCGCCGCTCGCGGTGCTGTTCGAGGACTACATCGTCTCCACCGTGGCGCCGCAGTCACCGATCGGGAGCAGCAAGGAGTTGATGGCGCGGCTCGCGAAGGATCCCGCATCTTTGAGCATCGGCGTGCCGTCGCTGACCGGTGGCGGCTATTACGCGATCGCGCTGGCGGCAAAAGCGCATGGCATCGATCCGAAGCGACTGAAAACAGTCGTGTTCAAGTCCGGGGGCGATTCGATCACGGCGCTGCTCGGCGGGCACATCGACGTGATGCTCTCCACCACCGCCGCGCCGGTGGCGCAGTTGCGCGCGGGCAAGGCGCGGATTCTCGCGGTGGCCGCGCCCCAACGCCTCGCCGGCGAACTGGCCGAGGTGCCGACCCTGCGCGAGCAGGGGACGAACGTTATATTCTCAAATTGGCGCGGTATCGTCGGCCCGCGTGGTCTTAACGCCGCCCAGATCGCGTACTGGGAGGACGTGATGGCGAGGCTCGTCGCGACCGACGAGTTCAGGCGCGACGTCGAGCGGCGGAACTGGGTCGCCAACTTTCGGCGCAGCGACGCGATGCGCCGGTTTCTCAAGGAACAGCACGACGAACTGCGCGGTCTGTTGACCGACCTCGGCATGGTGAAATGACAGGGAAACAGGAAGACTCATGGGGAAGTTGAGCGGGAAGGCCGCGATCGTGACCGGGGGCACGCGCGGAATCGGGCGGGCGACGGCGGAACTCTTTGCGAGCGAGGGCGCCGACCTCGCGCTCTGCGCGCGCACGCCGGAAGCGCTCGAACAGGCCGCGGGCGAGCTCACTCGCAAACACGGCGTGAAGGTTTTCACCTGCGCTGCGAGCATCCTCGATCGCGGCGGCATGGATGGATTTGTGAACGCTGCCGGCGACGCCCTGGGGCGCATCGACATACTCGTCAACAACGCGGGCGCCTCCGAGCAGCGCGCCGCCGGCGGCTCGCGCCAGCAGGTCTATGCGGTCGACCCGGTCTCCGGGCCGCTGCCGCCGGGGCGCTTCGAGGACATGGCCGACGACGAATTCGTGAACGCCTTCAACCAGAAGGTGCTGGCGCTCGCCTGCACCATGCGCGCGGTGCTGCCGTGGATGCGCAAGGCCGGCGGCGGCGCCATCGTCAACGTGGTGTCGATGAAGGGCAAACAGCCTCCGCCGCGCGTGGCGAGTTCGAGCGTCGCCGCTGCGGCAGCCATGAATCTCAGCAAGAGCCTGTCGCTGGAACTCGCGGCCGACAATATCCGCGTGAACGTGGTGGCGCTGGAGAGCATCCTTACTTCACAGACGGAGAAAAGCCGCCAGCGCTGGGCGCCCGACAAGACCATGGAGGAATTTCTTGCGCCGAGGAACGCCAATATACCGATGCATCGCCTCGGCACGCCCGAGGAAGTCGCGCATGCGATCTATTGTCTCAGCGCGCCGCTCGGCGCCTATATCACCGGGCAGATTCTCAGCGTGGACGGCGGAGGGCTGCGCGGCTGGTAGTCCGGTCAGCGCCCTTCGCTGGCGGCGGCGAGCTGCTTTTCGATCTGGCGCACTTCGCTCTTGAGAAGCTGTGCCAGCTCCAGCACGCGTTTCTCGGTCATGCGGCTGGAGATGGCGGAAAGCGAGAGCCCTGCAAACGCGACACCGCTGCCATTGCGTATCGCATAGCCGATCGAACGCACGCCGGCGAGCGACGGACTTTCGCGCAGGGCATAGCCGAGCTTCTGCGCCCGCCGCACTTGCCCGAGCAGGCTGGAGGGCGTCAGGCCGTGGTCGGGAAGGCGTGGGTGATTGCTTGCGATCACGTCCTTGATCTCCTCCTCGGGCAGGGCGGAGAGAATGGCGAGACTGCCGATACCGACACCGAGCGGTCGCCGCATGCCGATCTCGAGCGTAAAAGTCTTGATCGGGAACGTTCCTTCATGCCGGTCGAGACACACGCCGTCGAGCCCGCTGCGCTGGGTGAGAAACACGGTGTCTCCGGTCGCTTCGGCGATGCGGGTGAGCGACGGGTGGCAGATCTCGCGCAGATTGAAACGCGGAGCGGCGGACAGTCCCAGCTCGAATACCATCGAACCGAGATAGTAGCGGTGCGTGTCGGCGTCCTGATGCACCATGCCTTCCGCGACCAGACACTTCAGCATGCGGTGCACCGTGGGGCGTTGCAGCCCGGTGCGCGCTGAAAGGTCGAGCAGCCGCGAGCCCCCGCGGTTGTGCGCCGCGATCTCGCGGAGCAGCCACAGCGCGCGTTCGATGCTTTGCGTGCCGGACAGCACTCCGGACGCGTCGGCTTTCCTGGATATCATCGAAGTCCGAATAGTGAGATTGGGGTATTATTATGCCACCGGCCCCGCCTTGGAGAAAACTATTCCGCCATGGTATCGTGATTCCAGCACTTTTTCCCGGCTCCAGCGTTCCGGAAGTCCACATTACGGCCCCGGTGCCGGGCGGCAGACCGCCGCCACCGCCCCACGACGAGGAGCATACGAGCATGACCGCTAAGGCCATCGGCATCCCTGCCCAATCCAATTCCGCGGGCACGCGCTTTCGCGCCGCGCTCGCCGCCGAGAGACCGCTGCAAGTTGTAGGGACCATCAATGCCTATCACGCGCGCATGGCCGAGCGCGTCGGATTCCGTGCGATCTACCTGTCGGGCGGGGGAGTCGCAGCCGGCTCGCTCGGTCTGCCGGATCTCGGTATCAGCGGGCTGGATGACATCCTCACCGACGTGCGGCGCATCACCGACGTCTGCACGCTGCCGCTGCTGGTGGACGTGGACACGGGGTTCGGCGCGAGCGCGTTCAACGTCGCTCGCACCGTGAAGTCGCTGATCAAGTTCGGCGCCGCGGCGATGCACATCGAGGACCAGGTCGGCGCGAAACGCTGCGGCCACCGCCCCAACAAGGAATTGGTCACGCAGCAGGAGATGGTGGACCGCATCAAGGCCGCGGCCGATGCGAAGACCGATTCCGCCTTCGTGGTCATGGCGCGCACCGACGCGCTCGCGGTCGAGGGGCTGGAGGCGGCGGTCGAACGGGCCTGCCGCTGCGTCGAGGCCGGCGCCGACATGATCTTCCCCGAGGCGATCACCGACCTCGCGATGTTCAGGAAGTTCGCCGACGCGGTGAAAGTTCCCATCCTTGCCAACATCACGGAATTCGGCAAGACGCCGCTTTTCACCACCCGGGAACTTGCGAGCGCCAACGTCGCGATGGCGCTCTATCCGCTGTCGGCGTTCCGCGCGATGAATGCGGCGGCGCTGCGCGTGTTCCAGGCGCTGCGCACCGAGGGCACGCAGAAGGGCGTCGTGGACATCATGCAAACCCGCGACGATCTCTACGACTACCTCGATTATCACGCCTACGAGCAGAAACTCGATCAGCTCTTCGCGCGCGAGAAGATGAAGGACAAGTGAAGACTGAAGGGTGAAGGGGTCAAGGAATCGCGGTAAAGTAACTTCCTTCCCCCGTCTACGGGGGAAGGTCAGGATGGGGGGTAAATTTCGCAGGAGGCGATGAGCGTGGGCCGGCTCTTCCGCGTGTTTATGCTGCCCATGCTGGGCCTTGCCGCGCAGTGGGCGCAGGCACAGCCGCCGGAAACGGTCAAGATCGGTTTTGCCTCGCCGCTCACCGGGCCGCAGGCGCACTACGGCAAGGACAACCTCAACGGCGCGCGGATGGCGATCGACGAGCTCAATGCCCGGCAGCCGCGCATCGGCGGCAGAGCCGTAAAATTCGAGCTCGCGGTCGGCGACGATCAGGCGGATCCGCGCACCGGCACGATCGTGGCTCAGCAACTGGTCGACACCCGAATCCGCGGCATGGTCGGCCACTTCAACTCGGGCGTCACGATCCCCGCTTCGCGCATCTACTACGACGCGGGCATCCCGCAATTGTCGGTGTCGACGAACGTCAAGTACACACGCCAGGGCTACCGCACCGCGTTCCGCCTGATGGCGGACGACGACCAGCAGGGCGCGGCGCTCGGCCGCTACGCCGTGAATCGCCTTCGCCTCAAGCGCCTCGCAGTGATCGACGACCGCACGGCTTACGGCCAGGGACTCGCCGACGCCTTCGCGGCGGCAGTGAAAGCTGCGGGCGGAACGGTGGTGAAACGTGAATACACGAGCGACAAGGATTTCGATTTCCGCGCCATTCTCACGTTGCTGCGCGCCGCCAACCCGCAAGCGATCTTCTTTGCCGGCTACGATGCCCAGGCCGGTCCCATGGCACGGCAGATGCGCGAGTTGGGCGTCGATGTTGTGCGCCTGAGCGCGCAGTCTGCTCATATGAATGGGATCATCGACGCATATCATCGCGCGCTTGAAGGCGGATTGTCCGGCTCCGACCTCGATGCGGCACTCGCCTCGCACCGGCCCGCTGATCATTGCGATGGCTATTGGTATGGAAAACCCGGAATCGAACACCTTGCCGCCTGACTCTGACCGTGACCCTGACGCGCGTGCGCCAGGCTCGCGCGGGATGAGGCTGCCACGCCTGATTGCCGCGATTGGCATGCGTCTGCCGCAGTTTCCGCATTCTGTCGCTCTTGCGGTCGGGCTGAACCTCGCACTGAGGCCGCGGCTTTCTGCGGACACGATCGAAATGCTGCGCGGGCGCCCGATCGGAATTCGGGTCGAGGACGCCGGCATCGATTTGCGCGTGCGTCTCGGCGAGCGCGGATTCATGCCCCTGTACAGGGCAGTCAAGCCCGATGTGGTATTCGCCGCCAGCGCGTTCGATTTCTATCTGATGGCCCGCCGCCGCGAGGATCCGGACACGCTGTTTTTCAACCGGCGCCTCAGGATCGAGGGAGATACCGAACTCGGACTTGTGGTGAAAAATGCGCTCGACGCCGTGGACTGGCTCGCGCTGCCTGGGCCGCTGCGCGCCGTGT
>MEQT01000074.1:474-7688 GCA_001770325.1 Betaproteobacteria bacterium RIFCSPLOWO2_02_64_14 | reverse complement strand
GTAAAACTCGACGGCCACGCCGAGGCGCCGGGCGAGTTCGCGCGCGAGATCCAGCGCGACGCCGCGCGGCTCCGGGTCATTCATGGTGCCCGGCACGGTGAGCAGTTCATTGCCAAAATTGATGCCGACGCGGAGCTTTCCGGTCGGCGTGAGTTCAGCTTTTGCGGCAGTGGGAATCATGCGGTTCCTCATGTAGTCGATGGTGATGTTGGCGTCCTCGCTCACTTCGGCGTAGCGCACCGTCTCGCTCAGGGTGAGGTCGCCGAACTCTTCCGGAGCGCAGGTGATCGGCTCGATGCCACCGGCGGCATTCTACCGCGCCGCGTGGCGATGGCGGATACGGGCGGACCCGGGTATCCCGTTCCTGCAACGTATCCTGTAATATCGTGCTTCCCGCAGCGTTCTCCCTTCAACAACCAGCCTTCAATTGCGAACATGCCGACCACACATACCGTTGAGTGGACCGGCTGACTTGACGGGTGACGAGAAATGGTGACGAGGACTGGTGACAAGTGGTCATGACGACCCCAGCGGACACCGCCGGCGCGACCGATCTCAGGGTGCTCACTTCCAACAGTTCATTCCCGGTGCTCGACGCGCTGGCGCCCGCATTCGAGCGCGCCACCGGACGGCGGTACTCGGTGCAGGTGGCCACCGCCCGAGGCATGCTGGCCCGCATCAAGGACGGCGAGACGGCGGACGTGGCCGTGCTCGCGGCATCCGACATTGACGAACTGGTCGCACTCGGCGTCATCGCGCCCGGCAGCCGCCGTCTATTTGCGCGATCCCGCGTCGGCGTCGCCGTGCGCGCGGGCGCGAACAAGCCCGACATCTCGTCGGTCGAAGCCTTCAGGCGCACGTTGCTCAGCGCAAAGTCGATCGCGCATACGGTGAACGGCGCGAGCGGCAGGTACGTTCCGGTGCTGCTGGAGAGACTGGGGATCGCCGAGCAGATGAAACCCCGGACGGTCACGCGCGAGGGCGGCTACATCGGCGGGGTCGTCGCCGCGGGCGAAGCCGAAATCGCCATTCAGCAGATCGTGGAGTTGCTGGCCGTGCCCGGCATCGATGTCGTGGGACTGCTGCCGGACGAAATCCAGAAGGTGTTCGAGACTGCGGCCGGGATCTTCAGAACTTCAGCACAACCAGCCGCAGCCGACGCGCTGCTGCGCTTTCTCCTCGCGCCCGCCTCGTCCGGCGTATTCCGGGAGAGGGGTCTCGAATCGGCGATGTGATCATGCCCGAACGCCCGCGCAGCCCGGTCAAGGCCTACCGCAACCCGGGGTTTCTCAACAGCAAGGATGCGCGCGCACTGCGCATACTCGCGGAATATCTCGAACCGAAAAGCCGCTTCGAACGCCATCGCGTCGACGACACCATCGTGTTCATGGGCTCGGCGCGGGTCAAGTCACGGGAACAAGCGGAGGCGGAGTTGCGCACGGCCGAGGCCGGCGGCGCCGGCCTAGACCGCGCGCACATGGCCTTGAAAATGTCGGCCTACTACGAAGCCGCGCGCGAGCTCGCGTTGCGCCTGACGCGCTGGTCCAAGGAACTCGACCCGGACGAACGGCGCTTCGTGGTGTGCACCGGCGGCGGCCCGGGCATCATGGAAGCGGCCAATCGAGGTGCGGCCGAGGCGCGCGGCATGAACGTGGGCCTCACCATCTCGATCCCGGTGGCGGAGTTCGACAATCCCTACGTCACGCGCGAGCTCGCGTTCCACTTCCACTATTTCTTCATGCGCAAGTTCTGGTTCGCCTACCTCGCGAAAGCGGTGATCGTGTTTCCCGGCGGGTTCGGCACGCTCGACGAGCTATTCGAGCTGCTGACGCTGGTGCAGACCCGAAAAATGCGCAAGCCGATGCCGATCGTGCTGTTCGGCACCGAATACTGGCGGCAGGTCATCGATTTCGACGCGCTCGTGCGCCACGGCACGATCAATGCCCCTGACGTCGAGCTCATGCACCGCACCGACTCGGTGGACGATGCCTACGACTGGACCGTGCGCCAGCTTGCCGAGCACGCCCTCGGCCAGCCCGGCCCGATGCTCTGATTCCCACGCCGCTATTCACGTCCGAACATCGGTCGTCAGAATAGACGTTGTCTCAAAGACAATTCAAGGGCCATTGAGCCGCCGATGGACGCAGATGAACGCCGATAAGACCGAGATCAAAAGCATCAACACAAAGGACACGAAGGAAAAACGAAGGACTTAAGGCAGGCGATAATTGAAGGACAAGGCGGCGACTGGCGCCAATGCGCGCGCTCACTCATCCATTATCCTTCCGCCTTCATCCTTCGTTCTTATCGGCGTCTATCGGCGGCCAATTTCTGTTTTTTGCGTTTGAGATAGGTTTTAGTCAAGAGAGAAAAGGACTGCAAATGACATACAAGTGCTTGCTGTACGGCGTTGAGGACCGGATCGCGACGCTCACCCTGAACCGGCCGGAGCGGCTCAATGCCCTGGGCGATACATTGCGGGATGACCTCTACGACGCGGTCACGAAGTCTGCTGCCGATCCCAATGTCGGGGTGCTGGTGATCACGGGCGCGGGACGCGGCTTTTGCTCGGGTGGGGATGTCAAGGCCATGAGCGAGCGTGACCAGAGCGGCGAGGCGCCGCCTCCCAGCGAGCGGTGGGCGCCGATCCGTGACCGGATCATTCTAGCTCTGCGGAATTGCCCGAAACCCGTCATTGCCGCCGTCAACGGCGCGGCCGCGGGCGCCGGCATGAACCTGGCGCTCGCCTGCGACATGCGCATCGCATCGACCGCGGCGAAGTTCTCCCAGGCCTTCGTCAAGCGTGGGCTCCACCCGGACTGGGGTGGCACCTGGTTCCTGCCGCGCATCGTGGGCACCGCCAAGGCCTTTGAGCTTATCTTTACCGGGGAGACCATCGATGCGGCCGAAGCGCTCAGGCTCGGAATCGTGAATGCCGTGGTCGCCCCCGAGGAGCTCATGGCCGAGGCCTGCAAGCTCGCCCGGACGATTGCCGCCGGCCCGGCCGTGGCGATTCAGCTCGCCAAGCGGGCGATCCATCACAGCCAGGACGTGGATCTGCGTGCCGGGCTGGAGTTCGAAACGTTCGCCCAGGGCATCTGCAGGGATACCGAGGACGCAAGAGAGGGCGTCAGGGCGTTCGTCGAGAAACGCGCGCCGGTGTTTCGCGGGCGCTGATCAATAGCTCCCTCCCCATCCTCGATTGCACTTGCCCATTCTCACCCTCCCCTTCAAGGGGAGGGCTGGGGTGGGGATGGGTCGGTGAGCAGCGTCAAGCCGACGCGTCGGCGCGCTCGCGCGACGCCGCTTCCAGGAAAGCCGCCTCGAACACTTTGTCCGCAAGCACCTGGCAGCGCTTCATCAGACGGTGTTCCTCGGCAGTGTAGTCCCCCACCGCCTGATGCCACGTGCCGAGGTGATCCCACACCAGAACGTCGCCCACACTCCAGTGGTGCGCATAGCGATACCTGGGCTGCAGCACGTGCGCGAACAGGAAATCGAGCATGGTGCGGCTTTCGTCGGGTGCGAGCCCGTTGATTGCCACGGTAAAGCCAGGATTGACGTATATCACCTTCCCGCCGCTGATGGGATGCGTGAGAAAAACGGGATGCGACACCGGAGGCCGCTCGCGCCGCTGCGCCTCGGTCAGCGCCGGACGCTGGCTGCCCTTGCGCCGCATGATGTCGTGGAAATTGTTCCAGTCGTGCGTGGCGGTGGCGTCGGCAAGTCTGGCTTTCACCCCGGCAGGAAGATCCTCATAGGCCGCCTGCGTGTTCGCAAACTCCGTAGCGCCCAGGACTTTGCCGTTGCGGACGGGAACCTTTTTCGCCACCAGCACATTGACGAAACCCATCACCCGGTTGTAGGTCATGTCGGTGTGCCAGTCCTGTCCCGCGTCCGGGATGCCGATAGGGCGCCCGTTCTCGACGACGTTCGACAGGATCGAGACTTCGGGCATCCCCGGCTCCCCGCGATCCTTCACGCCGGAGGACATCGCCTGCAGGCCACCGAAGCGCGCCGAGAACGTTCGTAATGCCGCGGCTTCGATCGGCTGACCGGGAAAACACAGCACCCCGTATTGCCCGAGCGCCCGCAGCACAGCCGCAAAATCGGCGTCGGAGAGGGAGCGGCCGAGGTCCACTCCGGTGACTCTGGCGCCGAGCGTTGCATTGCCTGGCTCGATTCTGAGCATGCGGTTATATTACCAGACACATAGAGCTGATATTTTCATGGAGGAGCACACGATGGAAGAGCCATCCCTGACGTTCGACGAGGTGAAGCGCATGGCCGAGGGGATCGGCATGACCCGGCTTACGGATGAGCATCTGCAGCAGCTTCTGCGCGCGACGCGAGTGGCGCAAGCGCGGCGGGCGGCGCTGCCGGTGGCGACCCTCGGGCCGGCCGACGAACCGGCTCACGTGTTCCGGCTTGCGGCAGAGGACAGCCGATGACCGACCTATCCTGGCTCACCGTGGCCGAAGCCGCCGGGCTGCTGCGCGCGAGGAAGCTCTCGCCCGTCGAGTACGCGAAGGCGCTGATCGACCGCATCGAGCGCCACGACGCAAAATTGAACGCCTTCGTCCGCTTCACGCCCGACCTTGCGCTCGAGGACGCGCGGCGCGCCGAGGCGGAGATCATGCGCGGCGCGTGGCGCGGCCCGTTCCACGGCGTGCCCTACGGTCTCAAGGACATCGTCGATTACGCGGGCCTGCCGACGACCGCCCATTCAAAGATCCTGCAGGCGAACGTCGCCGCAGCCGACGCGGCGGTGACGCAAAAGCTGCGTGCCGCGGGCGGCGTATTCATGGGCAAGCTCTCGACGCACGAATTCGCCATCGGGGGGCCGTCGTTCGATCTGCCCTGGCCGCCGGCGCGCAATCCGTGGAACCGCGACCATTTCTGCGGCGGTTCCTCGAGCGGCTCGGGCGCGGCGACGGCGGCGGGTTTCCTGCCCGCAGCCATTGGCACCGATACCGGCGGCTCGGTACGCAATCCAGCCTCGATGTGCGGTGTGGCCGGCATCAAGCCTACTTACGGCCTGGTGAGCCGCCGCGGCGTGCTACCGCTGGCGTTCTCGCTCGATCATGTCGGCGCGCTCACCCGCACGGTGGAGGACAACGCGCTGATGCTCGATCTCATCGCCGGCCACGATTCGCTCGATCCCGGCAGCAGCGCTCACGCGAAGAGCGGCTGTACCGCTGAGCTCGGCCGCGGCGTGGAGGGGCTCAGGATAGGCGTGATCCGGCACTTTTATACGCGCGACATGGAAGCCGATCCGGAAATGACGGCCGGGATCGACGCGGCGATGCGGAAGCTCGCCGATCTCGGGGCCGAAGTGCGGGAGATCGAGACCGCCCCTCTCGGCGAGTGGGTCGCCTGCAATCGCACCATCCTCACCAGCGAGGCCTTCGCGGTGCACGAGAAGTGGATGCGGGAGCGACCGCAGGACTATGGCGCGCTGGCGCGCGAGCGGCTGATGGCCGGCGCCTTCGTGCGCGCCTCCGACTACGTGAACGCGACGCGCCTGCGCCGTACCATGACGGACAAGTTCCATGCGCTGTTTTCCGGCATCGACGTGGCGGTGACGGCGAGCTCGATGGACCCGGCGTGCCGCATCGACGACCCAAAGGCGATCGAGTACACGTACGCGCGGCAGGCGCGCGCGCCCTTCAACGTGACCGGGAGCCCGGCGCTCTCGGTGCCTGTGGGCTTCAGCAAAGCGGGCCTGCCGCTCGCGATGCAGATCGTCGGCAAACCGTTCAGCGAAGCACTCGTCTATCGCGTCGCCCACGCCTACGAGCAGGCGACGCAGTGGGTGAAGCGCCACCCGCCAGTGGAGTAGAGACTGCTGAACCCAGGGAGGGAAAATCGTGGATCTGGAACTGCGCGGCAAGAAGGTATTGATTACCGGGGCGTCGAAAGGAATTGGACTGGCGTGCGCGCATGGATTCGCTGCAGAAGGCGCGCACGTGCATATCGCTTCACGCAGCGAAGCCGGACTCAAGGCGGCCGCTGACGCGATAGCGCGGCAGCACAAGGCCGAAGTTTCGATTCATCCGTTCGACCTCGGCAAGACGCAGAACGTCCTCACGCTGGCGAAAGATTGCGGCGACGTGGACGTCCTGGTGAACAACGCGGGCGCGATTCCCAGCGGCGGTCTCATGGAGGTCGATGACGCGACGTGGCGGCACGCGTGGGACCTGAAAGTGTTCGGCTACATCAACCTCACGCGCGAACTCTATCGGCGCATGGGCGAGCGCGGCTCGGGCGTGATCGTCAATGTGATCGGCGTCGCGGGCGAGCGCCCCCGCTCCGTTTACATCGCGGGTACCAGCGGCAACGCGGCGCTCATGGCATTCACGCGCGCGCTCGGGTCGGAAAGCGTGGACCGCGGCGTGCGCGTGGTGGGCGTGAACCCGGGCGGCATACAGACCGAACGCGCGATCGACCATTTCAAGGAGATGGCGGAGCGCGAACTGGGCGATGCGTCGCGATGGCAAGAGATTCAGGCGAAGGTCGCGGCGGCCGCGCCGACGAGGCGCACGGGCAAGCCGTCGCAGGTGGCGGACCTGGTCGCCTTCCTCGCCTCTGCCCGCGCCTCCCACGTCAGCGGCACCATCGTCACCATAGATAACGGCAATTCGGTGCGGGTGCGGGCGTAATGCGTCTACAAGGAGACCGAGAACGCGAAAGAGGGGGAAACCTCAGGATCTGTCCCCAATTACCCCAAAGTGGCCCACCGCACAGATAAAGAATGATTATCCGCCTAACATGCGTGTGAGCTGATACGGCCGCAAGTGCGACTCTGCAGGGCAGAGCGGCTCGCGGTTACGCGCATGGAGGCGATCATGAACGTGATCTACGACAGTGCGAACTATTACGTTGCGGAATATCCCGCGCAGCACGGGTACGAGGTGGTCGACAAGCATTGGCTGCGTGGTACGTTCTTGCAAGGTGACGTCGCGGACAGATTCGTGCAGTCCTTGCAATTATTCGTTGCCGAAAAAGGCGCTTCGGCCGAGCGCCTCGACGAGTTTCTCGGCAACTTCGACATGCTCATGGTCCAGTCAGTGCTCTACCATTGATGAGCGGGTATTCGAGAATCAGGAAGCGGCCGCGCTGATGTGATGGTCTCTCAGGGTTTCAACGCCCTGTAGAGAAACGGCAGGCTGGTGTCCATCCGGTAATCGATGTCGGAGTGGTTGTCGTCGAAC
>MEQT01000074.1:0-397 GCA_001770325.1 Betaproteobacteria bacterium RIFCSPLOWO2_02_64_14 | reverse complement strand
GTCGCGCCAGCCGCAGTCGATGTAGATGCCGCGCAGCGACTTCAGGTTCTCCCTGTACCTTTCGACCAGGTAAATCGGATCGTGCCGGTGCCATTTTATCCAGCGCCGCCAGATCGCCTCGCCCGTCTCCAGATTGAACGGGACCCGGAAACCGAGCGGGGCTCGCGGGTCCGGATCGTAGCTCGCCGCCATGCACAGGTTCATGATGCAGTGGCCTTCGCCGGAGGAAAGTTTTTCCTTTTTCCAGACGTGATCGAGGAAGCGCTTGATCCTGCCGTCGTCGTATCCCTCCGCCGCTCCCCGGTAGCGGGATGCGCGCCGCACGTCGAAGGGACCGGGCTTTCGTTTCGGCACGCGGTGCTTCGCCAGCGTGTCGAGCGTGTTCGGCCAGTCGTGC
>MEQT01000073.1 GCA_001770325.1 Betaproteobacteria bacterium RIFCSPLOWO2_02_64_14 | reverse complement strand
GGGAGCACGGTCGCCGAAAATCGGGCGTTTGTCAATCACCGCTGTCATAATGCCGGCGGGATCGCAGGGACTGAGCGAATGAGAGCGATGAACCGTTGTTGCGTAACAGGCACGCCGCCCGCACATGTCTGACGTTCCAGCGACCGCCACCGCGCGGGACATCTCACGCCCGTCTCCGAACCCGTCGCATTACCGGTTTGGCGACCTCGCCGGCGGCGCGGCGGCGGCGATGGTCGTGCTGCCGCAGGCGATGGCCTACGGTGTCGCGCTCTTCACGCTGGCGGGTACGGATGCAGCGAGCGGGGCGCTCGCTGGACTCATCGGCGCGGCGTGCCTGAGTCTCATCTCCGGGCTCATCGGCGGCGCTGTCGGCGTGATCAGCGCGCCGACGGGACCTGCGCTGGTACTGTTGGCGGGAACGCTCGCCGCCCTGACCGACGCAGGTGTGAGCGGAGAGCGCTTGGCGGGCGCGCTCGCGGGGGTCATCGTGCTGGCCGGGCTCATCCAGATGGCGATTGCCGTCTCGGGCGGCGGCCGGCTGATCAAGTTCATTCCCTACCCGGTGGTAGTGGGCTTCATGACTGGCGCCGCGCTGCTCATGATTCAGTCGCAGGCGAAGCCCATATTCGCGCCGCTCGCCGCCGACGGGGTGGATTTGACTGCCTCAATTCCGCTTGCAAGCGCGGTGGCGACATTCGTCGTGATGTGGGCATCGGCCAAATGGTTCGCAGCGGTGCCTCCGGCCATCACCGGGCTCCTGGGGGGCGCGCTCGCGTTTCATGTTCTGATCGGGCTCGGTTCCGGTGTGGCGCCGGACGCGTGGGTGGTGGGTGCTCTGCCCGATGTGACTGCGATTGAGTTCGCTTTTTCGGTTGCGGCGTTCAGGGAATTGCCGATTGCGATCGTGCTCTCGGGCGCGCTCGCGTTTGCGATGCTGGCGAGCCTCAACACGCTGCTCGCATCTGTCATTGCCGATCTTGCGACCGAAACCCGGCACGACGCCCGGCGCGAACTGTTTGCGCAGGGCATCGGGCAAACGCTCGCCGGCCTTGCCGGCGGCATGGGAGGATCGGCGACCACGGGCGCTACGGTGGTTGCGGTGCGAACCGGAGCGCGGCGCTGGGCCGGAGTCACGGCGGGCGTGGCCTTTCTCGCGCTGGTGTTTTTCTTCGGGCCCGCGGGGAAATTGCTCCCGATCGGCGTGCTGGCGGGAATCATCATCTATGTCGCGGTTACCATGATCGAACGCGACATGTTCGACTGGCTGCGCAGCGGCCGCACGCGCAACGACGCGCTGGTCGCGCTGCTGGTGGCGACGGTGACGGTGGTGTACGACCTGGTGACGGCGGTCGGCGTGGGCGTCGTCATCGCCATCGTTCTGTTCATCCGTTCCCAGGCACGGACGTCCGTCATCCATCGGCGTTCGAGCGGGGCGCAGCGGCACTCGGTGCGCCTGCGCACGCAGGACGAGCGCGCGCTGCTCGCGCAGCATGGCGAGCGCATCGTCCTCTACGAGCTGCGCGGGAATCTGTTCTTCGCCACCGCGGACAGTCTGTTCGAGGAACTGCTGCCCGACCTCGACCGCCCGACCTGGCTCGTTCTGCATCTGCGGCGCGTGAGCCAGGTGGACCTGACGGGGATCAAGATCCTGCATCAGATCGCGACGCGGCTGCACGGCCACGGCGGACAACTGCTGTTCTGCGAGGTGCACCACGAAATCGGGCTCGGCGAGGACGTGCGGAAGGCGTTCTCGCGCGTGAGTCAGAAGGCCGCGGGCGGACGCGACGTGCTTACGTTCGTCGGCTCCGAGGAAGCGCTCGAATATGCGGAGGATGCGTTGCTCACCGAACTGGGCGGGGTGCTGGCGATGTCACACACGCGCGTCGAGCTCGCGGAAACCGACCTGTGCAAGAACATGAAGCCTACGCAGGTCGCCGCGCTGGGGCAGGTCGTGCACGGGCGAACGGCGGAAGCGGGCCAGAAGCTGGTGTCAGCCGGCGAGCACGGCGACGAGATGTTTCTCGTAATGCGCGGCGAGGCGGAAGCACGCCTGCAGACGACACCGCATCACTACAAGCGCCTCGCCAAGTACGGACCGGGCACATTCTTTGGCGAGATCGCGTTTCTTGATCCCGGCCCGCGAGCCGCGGACATGTTTGTCACACAGCAGACCGAATTCCTGGTGCTGGACCGCGCCGGCCTGGAGCGCCTCGAGCGCGAGAATCCGGGCGCGGCGGTGGCGTTGCTGATGGCGCTGGGCAAGATGCAGGGGCACCACCTGCGCCATTCGGCCGAAGAGGTGCAGCGCCTCGCGCAGTGGTAGCGCGGCGGGCGCGCAACGTTGCCTGCAACGGGATTGCCACGCAGACCGCCACGCTGCGCTCGCGGCTAACGGCTCACCGCAACGACAGCCCCAGTTGTCATCGCGAGGATGCGGCACTGACGAAGCGATCCCGCGGCGGGCGCGGTTATGTCTTGGGCAACCGGCGCTGCGTTTCCTCGACGAGCTTCGCCACCAGTTCCGCGGCCGGCAGCGCGCGCGACATGCCCGCGCCCTGGCCGGCCCACATCGAGTAGTATTCCATGCGGTTCTGCTTCACCGCGGCTTGTCGCAAGTCGGCGGTGAGCGCATTCTGCACCGGGTAAGCAGGCACGTCCTTCTCGAACGGACGCATCCGTTCCATGAAGTCGTTGACGATGCCGCGCGCGTAGCGGCCGGAAAAAGTCCGCGTCAGCCGCGTGCTGTCGTCCGTCGCCGCCAGCAGCCTGCGCTTGTATTCGGGGTGTATGCCCGATTCGGCGCAGGTAAGAAACGCCGTGCCCAGTTGAACCGCCTCCGCGCCGAGCGCAAAGGATGCCGCGATGCCGCGCCCGTCCATGATGCCGCCGGCGGCGATGAGCGGGATCTTCACCGCATCGGCAATCTGTGGCACGAGCGCCATCAAGCCGATCGCGGAATTCTCGAAGTCGCCGAGAAACGTGCCGCGGTGCCCACCTGCCTCGAAACCCTGCGCGCAGACGAAATCGGCACCGGCGGCTTCGCACGCACGCGCTTCGGCGGCGGTGGTGGCAGTCGAGATCACGATGCTGCCGGCGCGCTTGAACAGGGAAATGGTCTCCGCATCGAGCAGATTGAACGCAAAGCTCACCACCGGCGGTTTCGCTTGCAGCAGGGCATCGCGCTGCGCGCGGTTGTCTTCGCAGAAGCGGGGAGGGAGCGCGGCGGGATCGAGTCCCAGCTCCCGCTTGAACGGCGCGAGGCGCTGCGTGGCCTCGGCCAGCTCCGCTTCCGCGGGATGCGGGGTGCCGAGCACGAAGAGATTCACATTGAACGGTTGATCGGTGAGCGCGCGTATGCGGGCGATGCTCTCCTTGATCGCCGCCGGCGACGACATCGCGGCGCCGAAGGAGCCGAGCGCCCCGGCGTTGCTGACCGCCGCAACCAGTCCAGGCGTCGTCGCGCCGCCCGCCATGGGTGCCTGGATGATGGGGTACTTGATGCCGACCTTCGATGTGAACCGCGCTGGAAAATTGCTCACGACACCCCCACCTTAATCCTCCCCCATCAAGGGGGAGGAGAGTTTTTTTGCTATTCCACCATGCCCAGGCGCCCGTTGTGCGAGCCCATGTACCACAATCTGCCGCTCGCGTCGGTAATCATCTTGCGGATGCCGACGTTGGACGACGGCAGCTGCACCACGCGCATCTGCCCGGTCTTCGGATCGAGGCGCACGACGGTGTCGGTGTTGATTTCATTTGCCCACACCAGGCCTCCGCCATCCACCGTGACGGCGTAGGGGCCGGCGTCGCCGGCGGGCATCGGATACTCCTTCACGATCTTCATCGCGCCGGGATCGATCTTGGCGAGTTTGCCGTTGCCGTAGTAAGTGACCCACAGCATGCCATCGGGTGCGGTCGCGACACGGCGCGGGCGCGAGCCACGACCTGTGTCTACCTCGCTCACCTGGCCGGTCCTGGGATCGAGCTTGCCCATTTTGTTGTCGCCCATGCGGCAGACCCAGACGTTGCCCGCCTTGTCGAGGGCGAGCCCATATGGGCCGCCGGGCATCGGATATTCCTTGATCGCGCCCGTCCTGGTGTCGAGGCTTGCAACCTTGTCGCCACTCTGCATCGTGAACCAGATCGTGGAACCGTTGTCGGTGATGATCAGCGTGTGCGGGCCGCCGCCACCGGATGGGGTCTTGTATTCCACGATCCTGCCGCTTGCCGGATCAAGTCGGCCGATGGTGCCGTTGCCGTTGCCGGTGCTCCATGCGATGCCGGACCTGTCCACCAGCACCCCGTGCGGGCGATGGCCGGACGGCATGTCCCATTCCTTGAATGTTTTCGTCTTCGGGTCGAAGCGCGCGATCTTGTTGCCGCTCATCACCGCGATGAAAATGCTGCCATCCGGCGCGGCAGCGGGATCGCGCGCGAAGCGCGGCGTGGGCACCGGCCATTCGGTGACCTTCCCGACGAGGTTGGGATGCGCGCCCGGTGCGATGCCGTAGTTCGATCCGCCCGCGAGCGCGGCGAGCGGCGCCAGAGTCAGTATCCAGGTCAATTGCATCATTGTGGTCACCTCAAATCGGTCACGCACGGCCTCCGCCATGGTGCTCCAAGTCCCATCGCCATCGTGTCAGCCGTCAGCGTGTCACCGGGGGTCACATCCCCAAGGAAGTGGGGCCCCTGTTCCGCCCCTCGGCACGCTACCAGTCACCCCTCCTCACCAGTCACTTTCCTTTCCACCGCGGCGTCCGCTTCGCCGAAAACGCGTCGATGAACTCTCCGGTGAGCAGCACTTCCAGCGCGCGATCGCCGGTTGCGACGGACGCGTGAGGTCCACCATGACCCGGCTGCAGACGAGCCGGCGCGCGATACGAACCGGCTCCCATGCTGCTATTATAAGTTGGCTGGTGTCCGGTGTTGGAGAAAAGCTTGCCGACGAACCGCATCACCAAGGCTTTGGAGATCTGCTGCGGCCTTGCGCTGGCGTTGGCCGTGTTTTCGGTGGCGGTGGCGCACGCAGCCGAACGCCGGCTCGCGCTCGTCATCGGCAACAGCGCGTACAAGAACGCCCCCTCGTCAATCCCGGCAATGACGCGCGCGCCGTTGCGGCGGTGCTGCGGGAATCGGGCTTCACTGTCATCGAGCGGCGCATTGTGAATCAGGCCACGACGCGACCGTGACTGCCGTGGCGTGGGAGGATGTGACGGTTCCTGCAGGGACTTTCAAGGCGCTGAAGATGGCCGGTATCACCTGGTACCGGCGTACCGATGCAGGGAAGGGCGGCGCGGGGAAGATCGTCTCGAACTACTGGTTCGTGCCGGAAGTGAAGCGGCCGGTCAAGCTCGAGATCCTCAACGTCGCGAGCAACCGCATCGTCCACCAGGACCAGACGTGGGAACTGCTCAAGTTCCGGGTACGGTAGCAATGCCGTTGTCGCTTGCGTGGATTCTGAATTAATCGTTTCGCAAGCCTTCGCGCGCGCTGCGCTCTGCTAAACTGCCGCGATGGTCAAGCGGACGCTTGTCGCGGCTGTTCTGACGGTGAGCGCCGTGCTCGCGGCGCTCGGCGCTTTCGAACCGCTGGACGCGAAGTTTCTCGATTTCCAGTTCCGCATTCTCCGCTCGTTGTCACCGCAGCCCGCGGCGCGCGAAGTGGTCGTGGTGGGCATCGACGAGGAGACGATGCGCCGGCTGCCGGAGCCGGTCACGCTGTGGCACCGGCACCTCGGGAAGTTCTTCGGTGCCATGGCTGCGGCGCAGCCCGCGGCGGTCGGCGTGGACATCGTGTTTCCCGACCGCAGTTACGAATCCGTCGTGGCGGGGTCGGACAAGCTGCTGCTGATGGGCCTGCTGCAGGCCCGGCGCGCGTATCCGCTTGTTCTGGCGCTGACGGTCGATCAGTCGGGCAAGCCGCGCGCGATCTATCCACCGTATCTCGCGCTCGCCGGGAGCGGCTACGCGCTGCTGCCGGTCGATGGCGATGGCCGCGTCAGGCGCTTCGACGAGCGGCTCGGCAAGGCGGGCGAAGCGTTGCCCACGATTGCGGGGCAGATGGCGCGGGCGATGAAGGTCGAGCCGGGCCGGGGCTACCTCGATTTCTGGCGCGGAGCGCCGTTCGACTACATCCGGTTTCATCAGGTTCTGCAATGGGCCGACGAACGGAATGAAGAGGCGCTTGCAAAGGCGTTTCGCGGCAAGCCGGTGCTCGTCGGCATGATCCTGCGCTACGAGGACAGGCTGCGGGTGCCCGTGCCAATTGCGGCATGGGAAGAGCCGGAAGCCATCGACGCGCCGGGCGTGTTGCTGCACGCGCAGGCGGTGCGCAATATAGTGGGTTCGGGGTTCATTCAAACCGTGTCTACGGCGGCGCCGGCGGCCGGGATCGCCGCGGCCGGCCTGCTCTGGTTCATCACCGGGAGTGCTGCGCTTGTCGCCGGCCTTTTCGTCGCCATCGCCTTCGGGCTGGTCGCGCTTTCGACCTGGCTCGTGACGCAGGGTCAGTTTCTGCCCGTCGCCGCCATCTTCCTGACGGTGCTGATCTCGCTCGGGGGCCGGTACGCGTGGGACACCTGGCAACGCCTGCGCGAACGCCGCCGCCTGCGCGCGTCCTTTGGCGGTTACGTGAGTCCGGGCGTGATGCAGGAGATACTGGCGGGCCGCATCCAGCCAGAACTGGGGGGAACGAAACAGTTCGTGTGCGTGATGTTTTCCGACATCCGCAACTACACCACGCGCAGCGAGGCGATGACGCCGGAACAGGTGATACGTTTTCTCAACCGCTACTTCGAGGAGGTGGTGGGCCGCATTCACGAGCGCGGCGGCAGCGTCACCAGCTTCATCGGCGACGGCATCATGGCGGTGTTCGGTTCGCCCAATTCTCTAGCCAGTCCGTGCGACCAAGCGTTCGAGTCCGCGCGCGAGATGCTGCAGTACGTGGCCAGGCTGAATGCGCAGCTTACTGCGGAAGGCGAGGTTCCCCTCGAAATCGGCATCGGGCTGCATGCGGGCGAAGCCGTGGTGGGCCATGTCGGGTCGGCTTCACGCCACGACTACACCGCGATCGGGGATGTGATCAATGTCGCGGCGCGCATCGAGGGCTTAAGCAAGGAAGCCGGGTTCCGCCTCATCTGTTCGCGGGTGGTGACGGAACGCCTGTCGGCCGGTGTTACGCTCGTGGCATTGGGCCCGATGGCGATCAAGGGGCACACCCCGGTCGAGGTTTACGGTTTCGACAAGGTATAGACCATTCGCCCCCTGCTTGCTGGGAAGTAAAAGCCGCCCCCTTCCTCTTTGCGAGAAAATAACAGCCGATCCCTTCCCACGTTTGCGGGGGAAGGTTAGGATGGGGGTAATTTCCGATTGCGTGAACCCGGAGGAGAACAGTCATGCGAACAAAATTATCTGGTGCATTGGCGTTTCTTGCCTTCTGCTTGCTCCTGATCGGATGTTCGGTTGCCGCCAGCGCGCAAAGCGTCGCGATGGCCACCGACGTTGCCGGGACGGTGACCTCCGGCGGCAAAAGCGTCAGCATCCTTTCTGAAATCGCCGCCGATGCCCGCGTCGACCTCGCGGCAGGCGCGCGCCTGGTGGCGGTGTACCTGCAGGCCGGGGACGAATACGCTTTCACCGGCCCGGCGCAGGTGCAGTTCCGTTCGCCCGAGCCGCAGGTCTTGAGCGGCGCCAAGCCGCAGAAGCGCGCAAGCCCGCTCGGCCGCAGGTCTTGAGCGGCGCCAAGCCGCAGAAGCGCGCAAGCCCGCTCGG
>MEQT01000072.1 GCA_001770325.1 Betaproteobacteria bacterium RIFCSPLOWO2_02_64_14 | reverse complement strand
TCCTGATTCCGCTCGCGTGGCAGCGCTTGCGCACGGTCGCACGGCGTGACCCGTGACCGGTGAGCAGTGACCCGGACGAGTCGAATCCCGTGAGTCTGCATTCCCCGGTCACGAGCCACGAGTCACCGCACATGGCCCCGGGCCGCAGTTGTCCGCTGCACTACCGCTACCCAACGGCCGCGCTTGCTCGCGCACCTGATCTGCGCGTCGAAACCCTGTACGTGGTCGGCGGGCTCTATGGCAACCGCCAGGCGCTCGCGACGGCATTGAGTCTTGCCGCTGCAGAGCAGCCGAGGGCGACGCTCGTTTTCAACGGCGACTTCAACTGGTTCAACGTCGATGATGCCGGCTTCGCCGCCGTGAACGGTGAAGTCCTGCGGCATGCCGCAATGCGTGGCAACGTGGAGACCGAACTCGCGAGCGACGATGGGTCGGCGGGCTGTGGCTGCGGCTACCCCGACTGGGTGGACGATGCCGAGGTGGAACGCTCCAACCGGATCATCGGCGAGCTGCGGACCACGGCACGCCGGTTTCCCGCGCTGCGTTCGCAGCTCGCGTCATTGCCCATGCACCTCGTGGCCGATGTCGGGGGCCTGCGCGTGGCTATCGTGCATGGCGATGCCGAATCGCTCGCCGGCTGGAACTTTTCGCAGGAAGCGCTGGCCGGCCCTGATGCCACGGCGCGGCTGTCCGGGTATTTCGACCGCGCAAACGCGCGTGTCTTCGCGTGCAGCCACACCTGTCTGCCGGTCGTCACGGATTGCGAAACGCAGCAGGGTCGATGCGTCCTTGTCAACAACGGTGCGGCAGGCATGCCGAACTTCTCCGGCACGGCATATGGCCTGATCACCCGGATTGCCGCGACAGCATGCAGCTCTGCGCAGGCGCTCTACGGTACCCGCCTCGGTCCGCTGTACATCGATGCGCTGCCGCTCCACTACAGCCAGGCGCTGTGGCTCGACGAATTTCGCGCCGACTGGCCGCCCGGCACCCCGGCGCACGAATCGTACTTTCGCCGGGTCGTGAACGGCCCGGCTTACAGCACAGATCAAGCGCTGCGCTGGCGAGTAAGCTTGCCGGACGTGGCACGACCAACGGCAGCAAACACCCGGGGAGCGCGAAACGGATGAACAGGAACAAACTGATCTTGCTGGTTGCCGTGGCCGCCGTGGTCACCGCATTCTTTGCTTTCGATCTGGGGCGTTACTTCACGCTCGACTTTTTCAAATCGCAGCAGGCGGCGATCGACGCCTACGTCAGCGCAAGACCAGTGCAATCCGGGCTGCTGTTTTTCCTGATCTACGTGGCGGTCACCGGACTGTCGCTGCCGGGCGCCCTTATCATGACGTTGGTGGCCGGCGCCGTCTTCGGCCTGCTGTGGGGAACGGTGATCGTTTCGTTTGCCTCCAGCATCGGGGCGACCCTCGCCTTTCTCGCCTCGCGCTTCGTGCTGCGCGACTGGGTGCAGGGCAGGTTCGGCGACAAACTCAAGCCGATCAATGCCGGCGTCGAAAAGGAGGGATCGTTCTACCTCTTCGCGCTGCGCCTGGTGCCCGCCTTTCCGTTCTTCGTGATCAATCTCGTGATGGGGCTGACGCCCCTCCGGACGTGGGCGTTCTACTGGGTCAGCCAGCTCGGCATGCTGGCCGGCACCATCGTTTACGTCTATGCCGGCACGCAACTGTCGCAAATCGCATCTCTGCGCGGCGTGCTGTCGCCCGGTCTCCTGCTCGCATTCATCCTGCTCGGCATTTTTCCGCTCGTCGCCAAAAAAGCGGTGGACGCACTCAAGGCGCGCAAGGTCTATGCAAGGTGGGCAGCCCAAAGGCCCAGTTCCTTCGATCGCAATCTCGTCGTCATTGGCGCGGGCTCGGCCGGGCTGGTGTCCGCCTACATCGCGGCAGCGGTCAAGTCCAGCGTTACGCTCATCGAGAAGCACAAGATGGGCGGCGACTGTCTCAATACCGGTTGCGTGCCCTCGAAAGCGCTGATCCGTTCGGCGAAACTGCTCTCGCACATCCGGCGCGCGCGGGAGTTCGGGCTGCGCTCTGCCAGCGCCGATTTCGACTTCGCCGACATCATGGAGCGCGTGCAGCGCGTGGTGAAGACCGTGGAACCGCACGATTCGGTCGAGCGCTATACGAGCCTCGGCGTCGAATGCCTGAGCGGGAGCGCCCGTATCGCCTCGCCGTGGAGCGTCGAGGTCACGCTGGATTCCGGGGAAAAACGCACGCTTACCACCAGAAATATCGTGATCGCCGCGGGGGCACGCCCTTTCATCCCGCCGATACCCGGGCTCAAGGAAGCGAACCCGCTCACTTCCGACACGGTGTGGCAATTGCGCCGGCTCCCGCGCCGTCTGGTGGTGCTGGGCGGCGGTCCGATCGGGTGCGAGCTCACCCAATGCTTTGCGCGTTTCGGCGCGCAGGTCACGCAGGTCGAAATGGCGCCGCGCGTCATGATCCGCGAGGATCCCGAGTTCTCCCAAATGGTCGCGCAGCGGTTCCGCGAGGAAGGCGTCAACGTGCTTCTCGGCCACAAGGCGAAGGAAGTACGAGTTGAAAACGGCGAGAAGGTGCTGATCGCGGAGGCGGAGACGGGTGAGGTGCGCATCCCGTGCGACGAGATACTGTGCGCCGTGGGCCGCATTGCCAACACCCAGGGCTACGGCCTCGAAGAACTGGGTATCCCCAGCACGCGCACCCGCACCGTCGAGGTCAACGAATACCTGCAGACGATCTATCCGAACATCTACGCGTGCGGGGACGTGGCGGGTCCCTACCAGTTCACGCATACGGCTGCGCACACGGCTTGGTATTGCGCTGTGAATGCCCACTTCGGCAGCCTCAGGAAGTTCAAGGTCGATTACTCGGTCGTGCCGTGGACCACGTTCACGGAACCCGAGGTCGCGCGCGTCGGGCTCAACGAACAAGAAGCGAAGGAGAAGGGAATCGAGCACGAGGTCCACGTCTACGGAATTGACGATCTCGACCGCGCGATCGCCGACGGCGAGGCGCACGGCATGGTCAAGGTGCTGACGGTCCCGGGGGACCGCAAAGGCAGGATCCTGGGTGTGACCATCGCCGGCGAGCATGCGGGCGACCTGCTTGCCGAGTTCGTGGCGGCAATGCGCCATGGTCTCGGCCTGAACCAGATCCTCGGCACGATCCATACCTATCCGACGCTCGCCGAGGCCAACAAGTATGCCGCCGGCGTCTGGAAGCGCGCGCAGGTGACCCGCGGGCAAATCGAATTTCTTGCCGCATTCCACGCCTGGCGGCGTGGCGCGGGTGGATTTGCCGCAGTGCTGTCGCGACTGCCCGCCCTCGTCACCGACAAGCGGCGCGCCTACGCCCCGTCTGCGCCGCACGCTGACAATGCGGCATCCGCGTAGCGGTCGCTTGCCGGACTGGCTGGAGCGCAGATGAAACATTTGCTATCGGCGTCGCTCGCGGTCGCGCTGACGCTTGGCTCGATGCTGGCGTTCAGTCGCGCGAGCAATTCTTTGCCCGTTACGCGGATGTCCTCGCCGACAACCCGGCGCAGCAGAAAATCATCCGCGACCAGAAAGCGGAAATTCGCCACCTGGACTATGATTGGGGCCTCAACGACGCCAGGAAATAACTCGTGATGGGAGATGGGTAATGAGCAATGCGATCACCCCTTTCTGCTTGGCTACCCATTACCCATCGCAACTCACTCATCACCAGTTCTCGTGTCGCTCTCGATCATTGTCCCCTGTCTTAACGAGGCCGCGACCATCGCCGGCACCCTCGAGGCGCTGACGCCGTTACGGGCGCGTGGCGCGGAGGTCATCGCGGTGGACGGCGGGAGCAGCGACGATACCGTTGCCGGCGTACGGCCGTGGATTGATCGCGTTCTCATCACCGGGCGCGGGCGGGCGCTCCAGATGAACGCGGGTGCCGCGGCGGCGCGCGGCGATATCCTGCTCTTTCTGCACGCCGACTGCGTGCTCCCCGAGTCCGCGGATCATCTCATCGTCGACGGTCTCAACCGCGAGCGCAAGAGCTGGGGGCGCTTTGATGTCGCCATTACCGGCCGCCATCCGTTGCTTCGTATCGTTGCATGCCTCATGAACGCCCGCTCGCGCTTCAGCGGGATCGCCACCGGCGACCAGGGCATTTTTGTCACTCGCACGCTGTTCGAGGCTGCGGGGCACTTTCCTGAGATCGCACTCATGGAAGATATTGCCCTGTCGAAGCGCCTCAAGCGCTTCAGCGCACCGCTCTGCCTGCGGCACTGCATCCGCGCCTCGGGCCGGCGCTGGGAACGGCATGGTGTGCTGCGCACGGTCATTCTCATGTGGCGTCTGCGCTTTGCCTACTGGCGGGGCGCGGACCCCGACAAGCTCGTGCTTCGCTACCTCGCACATGGGGAGTGACTGCCACGTACTGGTTTTTGCCAAGGCGCCGCAGCCCGGCACCGTAAAAACCCGACTGATCCCGCTGCTGGGCCCCGAGCGCGCTGCGTGCCTGCACCGCAAGCTGGTCGAACATGCGCTCGGCGCGGCAGTTGCTGCGGCGAGCGGGCCTGTCGAGCTCTGGTGCGCCCCGGATTGCAGCGACGCCTTTCTGCGCGAATGCGCGGAGACTTTCGGGGCAAGTCTCCACACTCAGCCCGACGGCGACCTTGGCACGCGCATGGGGCATGCGCTCGGGCGCGCGCTGCAAGTCTCCCGGAGCGGGGTGCTGATCGGCACCGACTGCGCCGTGCTCGGGCCGGAGCATATTCGTGAGGCCGCGGGCGCGCTCGCGGCGGGTGACGAAGCGGTATTCTGCCCAGCGGAGGACGGAGGGTACGCGTTGATCGGGCTTACACGGTGCAATGCGAGATTGTTCGAAGGCATACGCTGGGGCGAATCGAGCGTGATGGACAGCACTCGGCGGCGCCTGCGCGAACTCGACTGGCGCTGGCGCGAGCTGGAAACGCTGTGGGATGTCGACCGTCCGGAGGATTACCAGCGTTTGCTCTCAGCGCGCCTGTTGGACGGGCGTGTAACCTGACGAGGCATATCAAGTGCGCCGGACTGTCCACGGATATGGCATACGGTGCGTTATCCAGTCAGAGAATGTTCGGAACGCCATCCGGTTGTTGTTGGCCGGACGATAGGTTGCAGTAAGGAACCTCCGCCGCCAGCCGCAGTCCGATTCGCTACCCTTACAGAATTTACGAGCAGGTCGGCGGCGGTTTATTGCGAAATTTTCCTTCATAAACTGGCAGTTACTGGCTGATCCTGGCATCCATGGCCCAACCCGGGAAAACGCTGTTGCCTTTTCAAGGCACTTGGGAAAGAATGGCGCCTCTTTTTGCCGGGCGATACAGGAAATGAACCGGGTACGACACCGTCGAAGGCCGGTAATCTTTTAGCGCGAATACTGCATGTCAGACCTTTCCACCGTCGCTGTTTTCAACCGCACCACCCCGCAACTCCCGATTCACTGGTACTTCGATCCCGCGGTCTACGACCTCGAAAGGCGTCTGCTCTTCGACGAGGGTCCGGGATATGTGGGCCACGAGCTCATGGTACCCAACGTGGGCGACTATCACAGTCTCGAGTGGTTGGGCCACGCCAAGGCGCTCGTACGCAACGAACATGGAATCGAGCTGCTGTCGAACATCTGCCGCCACCGGCAGGCCATCATGTTGAAGGGCCGCGGCGCGGTGAAGAGTATCGTGTGTCCGCTGCACCGCTGGACTTATGGGCTCGACGGCAAGCTGCTGGGCGCACCTCACTTTGGCGCGAATCCCTGCCTCGATCTCGGCCGCTCTCCGCTGTTCCGGTGGAACGGCATGCTCTTTACAGGCAAGCGCGACGTGGCGCGCGACATGTCGAAGCTCGGGGTCATGCGGCACCTGGACTTTTCCGGTTACCTGCTGAGCCGTGTCGAGATCGACGAATACCAGTGCAATTGGAAGACGTTCATCGAGGTTTACCTCGAGGATTACCACGTTGAACCATTCCACCCCGGGCTCGGGCATTTTGTGAACGTGGCCGATTTGAAATGGGAGTTCGGGGACTGGTACAGTGTGCAGACCTGCGGCGTGAATTCCGGGCTCGCCAGGCCCGGCAGCGAGGTCTACCGCCGCTGGCACGAGCAGGTACTGCGATACGGCGAAGGCAGACAACCGGCGCACGGCGCCATCTGGCTCACCTATTTCCCCAATATCATGGTCGAGTGGTACCCTCATGTGCTGGTGGTAAGCACCATCGTGCCGCGGGGGCCCGAAGCGTGCAGCAACGTGATCGAGTTCTATTACCCCGAGGATGTTGCTCTTTTCGAGCCCGAGTTCGTGGAGGCCGAGCAGGCAGCCTATCGCGAGACCGCGGTCGAAGACGCGGAAATCTGCGCGCGCATGACCGAGGGGCGGCGCGCGTTGTTTCAGCAGGGGATCAACGAAACCGGCCCGTACCAGTCACCGCTGGAAGATGGGGCGCGCCATTTCCATGAGTTCGTTCGGTGCCAAATCGAACCACACCTCGCCTGATGCGCGGTCACCCACGCTCCCACCAGCCCAAATCGGAGATCATAGAAAAACCCGTGCATTTTCAATAGTATGTAAACACCGCCGGGGCAGCAAGTGCTGCCCTTTTTCGTTTCCGGGCTTTGCAGACAAGCTCACTTGCATTACCTTAGCAGCCTGTCGAGGTTGATATTCCGAAAGGCTGCTTACGGCAAAGCTTTCCGATGAACTTCACGACGCTGATAAGCGCCGGCGATCTTGCCGCGCATCTGGGCGATCCGGCCTGGGTCGTCTGT
This sequence comes from Betaproteobacteria bacterium RIFCSPLOWO2_02_64_14, assembly GCA_001770325.1. Lineage (GTDB taxonomy): Bacteria > Pseudomonadota > Gammaproteobacteria > Burkholderiales > SG8-41 > DSOT01. Next base: position 2,403 of record MEQT01000072.1, on the reverse strand, counting down.
GACTGCCGCCACGACCTGCTGAACTATGAGGCCGGGCGCCGGGCCTACGCGCGGGCGCACATTCCAGGCGCGCGGTTCCTGCATCTCGACGAGGACCTCTCCGGTCCCAGGAATGGCAGGAATGGACGTCATCCCCTCCCGCATCCCATCACATTCACGCTGCGGCTGGGTGCGCTCGGCATCGACAACCGCAGGCAGGTCGTCGCCTACGACGCCAGTGCCGGCTGCTACGCGGCGCGCCTGTGGTGGATGTTGCGATGGGTGGGCCACATTCGGGTCGCGGTTCTCGACGGCGGCTGGGACGCCTGGGAGCAGGCCGCACATCCGGTAACCGCCGATGCGCCGGTGATCGCGAGCACAACCTTCAATCCGGACCTGCAGCCGCACAACAGCGTGGATGCCGCGTTCATCTTTTCGCACCTTGGACGGCAGGATATCGGCATACTGGATGCGCGCAGCACGGACCGGTTCCGCGGCGAGAACGAAACGCTCGACCCCGTGGGTGGGCACATCCCCGGCGCAGTCAACCGCTTTTTCAGACACAACCTGGATGAGTCGGGCCGCTTCAAGCCGGCGGCAGTACTCGAACGGGAGTTTGGCAATCTTCTGGGCAACCGCCCACCCGACACCGTGGTGCACCAATGCGGTTCGGGCGTGACCGCCTGCCACAACCTGCTCGCCATGGAGTTCGCCGGACTCAGTGGCTCGCGCCTCTACCCGGGGTCGTGGAGCGAGTGGTGCTCCGATAGCACACGTCCGGTGTCCGTCGGCACTGTGTGAACGCGCTTCTTGCCGATCTCGTCCTGATCGTTCATTTTGCCTTCGTGCTGTTCGTGGTAGGCGGCCTCGCGCTCATCTTGATCGGCGCGGCGGCGGGCTGGCAATGGGTGCGCAATTTCTGGTTCAGGATCGCCCATCTGGCGGCGATCGCTTTCGTTGCTGCGGAGTCGCTGGTGGGGGTCTGGTGCCCGCTCACCGTGTGGGAGGATGCCCTGCGCGGAACCGGCAGCGACATGAGCTTCATCGCCCGCTGGGTGCGCGCGATGCTTTTCTGGAACCTTCCCGAATGGGTGTTTACCGTTGCTTACTGCGCGTTTGCGCTCGCGACAGTAGCCACCTGGTGGTGGATGCGCCCTGAACGGGCGCATAAGCAACAAGGGGCGCCGCAGCGCCCCTTGTCATCCGCCAGCGACAGCAGCTAACCGAGCGTGTCGGCCCAGATGTTCCTCGCCCAGCCCCAGGCGTAGGTGCCTTCTTGCTCGCTCGCCTTCGGGGAGACTCCGCCCGCGCCCTTGACCGGTACCAGCGTCTTCTGCGCAGGGTTGTACTTATGGATCGAGGTGACGTGCATCGCGCTGCGGCCGTCGACCATGCTGTAGCAGGCGTTCATGATGGCCGGGTTGCGGAAAACGGGCGCCCCCTTTAGCAGCGCGACGACCGCCCCCGCGCAGATCTTGCCGTGCTGGTTGGCCATGCTGCCTGACTTCGGCATGCCGGGAGCCGACAGCGTGGCATCGCCGAGCACGTGGATGCCCTTGACGGCAGTTGACTCGCAGGTGAGCCAGTCGATCCCGCACCAGCGCTCGTTTGCGGTGATGAGGCCCGTGCTGCGCGCGATGTCCCCCGCCCGGTGCGGCGGGACAACGTTAAGCACGTCGCCGCGCACCTTGTCGCCCAGCAGGATGGCGGTCAGGCTTCGCGCATCGACATCCTGCAGCTCACTGTTGGGCCGATAGTCGATCATGCCCTTGTAGGGGCCGTTCCAGGACTGCAGGAACAGGCCCTTCTTCGACGTGATGTCCTCATTCGAATCAAGGACGATGATCTTCGAGCGCGGCTTCACGCGCTTGAAGTAGTCGGCGACCTGGCACACCCGCTCGTACGGCCCCGGCGGGCAGCGATAAGGCGCCATCGGAATATGAAACACAAACACACCACCGTCGCGCATCGCTTCGAGCTGCTTCCTCAACGCGACTGTCTGCGGTCCGGCCTTCCAGGCGTGAAGCACTCGGTTCTGCGCTTCAGCGCTCTTCAAACCCGGGATCGCGTCCGGAATGAAGTCTATCCCGGGTGCGACGACCAGACGGTCGTATTGCAACACGCTGCCACTAGCGAGGCGTACCTGCCGCGCGCCCGCATCCACCGCCACTGCATCGTCGCGCAGCACGCGCACGCCGTGTTTCCTCAATCCGTCGTAACCGATGGTGAGATCCTCGATGCGGGCGTTGCCGCCGAGAACGAGATTGCTCATGGGGCACGAGACGAACGTTGTATTCCTCTCGACCAGCGTCACGGCGATCTCGGGCGTCCACAGGCGAATGTATCGCGCCGCAGTCGCGCCCGAGAAGCCGCCGCCGACGACGACTACGCGGCCCGCGGTTCCGGCTTCCTCCACAGTCGCGC
>MEQT01000071.1 GCA_001770325.1 Betaproteobacteria bacterium RIFCSPLOWO2_02_64_14 | reverse complement strand
ATGCTGCGCGTGCTGCGGATTCCGGCGGAGAAGCTGTCCGACAAGGCAATCGCGTCGGCGCGCGAACGCGTGGCGAATCTGAAGGAGCTGCTTGGGCGGCAACCGGATACCGCGACGATCAGGCAGTACTTCGTCGAAGCGTTCGAAAGCGAATTCAGTGTCGAATTCAGGGAAGGGGATCTCACGCTCTCCGAACACAAGCGCTATCAGGCGGCGCTCGCCGAGATCGACACCGTGGACTGGGTCCATCTGGTGGCGCGGCCGCGTGCCGACATGCCGATACTGGAGGCTGCCCGGAAGTTTCCCGGAGGGCTCCTGCGCGCGGCGGTGACCTATGATGCGGTCGCACGCTTGATCCGGCAGGTGTGGTTCACCGGCGACATCTTCGTCAGTCCGCGACGCACGGTCGCCGATCTCGAGGCGGCGCTGCGCGACCTCCCGCTCGACCGTCTCGAACAGAGGACGCTCGCATTTTTTGCGAGCCGCCCGGCGGACCTGCTGGGGCTTGCGCCGGCCGATTTCGTGACCGTGGTGCGGATAGCGATCGGGGAGCCACTGCTCGCCAGGAATCCATGACCGCTCCTGCCTGCGACGTCCTGGTGGTGGGATTGGGTCCGGCGGGTGCTGCCGCTGCGGCGGTGGCGGCCGCGCGCGGACTGTCGGTGATCGCGGTCGACAAGAAAAGGACGATCGGTGTTCCGGTGCAATGCGCGGAGTTCATCCCGCTGCCGCTCGCGCGGCACGCGCGGGCGGCGGGCGTGCTCGCGCAGAGGGTTGACGCCATGAGAAGTTTCCTGCCCTCGGGGGTGTGCGCTACGGCGCCATTTCAGGGATTGATGATCGATCGGGCCGCGTTCGATCGTGCGCTCGCCGAATCCGCGGCGCGGGCCGGCGCGGCGCTTCGTCTCGACTCCCGGCTCGTGGCGCTGGATGTGGCGCGGGGGCGTGCCACGGTTCGTTCACGCGCCGGCGCCGTGATGACGATCGCCTTTCGCGTGCTGATCGCCGCCGACGGCCCGCTTTCCATGGTCGCGCGTGCGCTGAAGCTTTCCGCGCTTGAGACGGTGGATACCCGCCAGTATTCCGTGCGGCTCAGCCGCCGTCACGGCGAGACTGATGTCTGGCTATCGGACACCTACCCCGGCGGCTACGCCTGGCTCTTTCCGAAGGGCGATGTTGCCAACCTTGGTGTAGGCGCGGACAAGCGCTGCGCCGCTGACCTGAAGGCGCCTCTCGACACGCTTCATGCTCAACTGGTGCGGGAAGGCCGCGTCGGCAGGGAGATCCTTTCCCGCACCGGCGGACCGATTCCCGTCGGCGGAATGCGCGAGCAGTTGGTGGCAGGGAACGTCGTCTTCGCCGGAGATGCCGCGGGGCTTACGCATCCGATCACCGGCGCCGGGATAGCCGCAGCGGTGGTTTCGGGAGAGCGGGCGGGTGAGGCTGCGCAGGCGCTGATCGCACGCGGCGACACCGCGGCGCTACGGGACTATGAGGAGGACATCCGTGACCAGTTTGCCGAATCGTCCGAGCGGGCTCTCGCGCGCAGGCGCGAGTTGAGCCGCGCATGGAATGCGAGGCGGGCGCGCGACGACGCTGTGCAGCGCCGTGGCTGGATCGCATTTCCCGAGTACTTCGGCCGCAGCCAAACGGACATCGGCGCGCACGGTGTCCGCGCGCAGATTGCACGGACCGCGCCGGCGTAGACACATTTGATGACGTTGAGTAAACGCGAGGCAGGTATGTCGAAAGCGCACATGATCGTGTTGGCGGGGCTTTCACTGGCAATCGGGACCGCTTGGGCACAGGATGCGACCTATGCGGTCAGGCTGCTTACGCCCGAGACCGCACTGAAGGCCGCACGGGCCGCGCTCGTGAAGTGTCGGAGCGACGGTTACCAGGTGACCGTAGCCGTGGTGGATCGCGCCGGCGTGACCCAAGTGGTGCTGCGCGACCGGTTTGCGGGTCCGCATACAGTGAGGATGGCGGTGGACAAGGCGTGGACGGCGGTGAGTTTTCGCACCAACACGACCGACCTCGCCCGGGCGACGCAGGCCGGTACACCGCAGAGCGCGATACGCAACCGCCCGCGTGTTGTGGCCGGGGGCGGGGGCATCATGATCGAAGGAGCGGGCGCACTTCTCGGCGGCATCGGCGTATCCGGCGCGCCCGGCGGCGATCGTGACGACGAGTGTGCACGTGCCGGGATTGCCGCGATCCAGGACAGCCTCGATTTCTGAAGCGCCCAACCGCGATCATGGAGGCAAACGCATTGACCACGACATCCGAATCCGCCCACCCGGTGCGGTTTTACCGGCCCGACTATCACGTACGCACGCCGGAAATGCGCTCGCCCGAGTTCGTGCAGATGAGCACGGCGGCGGCGATCACGCTGGGTCTCACGCCGGGAAAGATGCACCGCACGCCCTGCACCCACTGCCTCAATCTGCTCGTGACCTATCCGGAGGGCTGCCGTGCCAATTGTGCCTACTGCGGCCTGGCACGCCACCGCGAGGAGGCGCGCGACTACGCCGACCGTAATTTCATACGCGTGGACTGGCCGACGGCGCGTTACGACGACGTGATCGCGCGGGTGAAGGCGGGCGCCGATCACGGCCGGTTCGAGCGCATGTGCATCTCGATGATCACCCATCCGCGCTCCAACGACGACACGTTCGTGCTGCTCGAGCGCTGGGTGTGCGAAGTGCCGCAGGTGCCGGTGTCGATCCTGTCGAACCCGACCACGCTCGAAAAGGACGACCTCGAGCGCATGCGCGACATCGGCGCCGGCATCTTCACCGTCGCGCTCGATGCCGTTACGCCGGCGATCTTCGAGCGCACGCGTGGCAAGGGCGTCGACAGCCCGCACAAGTTTAGTCATTATTGGCGGGCTATCGAATGGGCAGCGGAGATTTTCGGGCCGGAGAAGTTCGGGGCCCACCTGATCTGCGGACTCGGTGAAACGGAACGCGAGATACTGGAGGTGGCACAGGCGATACGGGACATGGGCGGTCACAACCACATGTTCGCGTTCTTTCCGGAACGCGGCTCATTGATGGAGGATTGGCCGCCGGCCGATCGCGGGCAGTGGCGGCGCGTGCAGCTCGCACGCTATATCATCGACTATGCGGGCGGCAATGCGCGCGACATGGAGTTTGACGCAGAGGGTCGAGTGACCGGGTACGGCGTGCCGCGCGCCACGCTCGAAGCGCTGATCAACTCGGGCAAGCCATTCCGCACTTCGGGCTGTCCGGGCAGGCAGGATGACGTATCGGCGTGCAATCGGCCATACGGGGACTCCAGTCCGACCGACATCCTGTCGTTTCCATTCGCCCCGCAGCGCCGCGACGTGGAGAAAGTCCGCCGCCAGATGAATGGCGAGAACGTGCGGGCGGGGTTATAGGCACTCTAGGATGAAAGAGATCAGGCTCACCGACGTCGGACAGCTCAAGAACGAGCTGGCGAAATACCGCGCGGGGAAAAAGCTCGATATCCGCCTCTTCAATCAGGTGGCGCGGCTCGCGTGGCTGGGCAAGATCGTGCTATGCCCGCTCGACCCGGAAGATCCGACGTGCAAGTCCTGGCTGCTGCACCTGCAGCCGCTTGAGGGACTCGCGGCGCAAATCATCAAGGTCGACGAGGACCTCAACGGCATGCCGTTCGGCTCGCAGATTCATATCCTCGACGCGGAACAGGGCACGGCGCTCGCCTCGATCCTCCGCGGGGGAATGGAACGACGCGCCGAGGAGCTGCACACGCTCGAGGCGCGCGATTTCTACTTCGAAAGGTTTTTCCCTCAGGGGGAAAAACCTTAGATTAACTGATGCTCTGCCTGGTTTGATTCCGTGTTGTTGGCGCGACTCATCGACGTCGGCCTGCTCGATCCCGCGTTGTTTCACGCAACGTATGCCGGGATCGCGCTCGCGCTGGGCGCCCACGCATCCCCGATCGTGGTGTGGGGCAGGGCCAGGCCGCATCTTTCACTCGGGCAGGGCCAGGACGCGGCGGCGGAACTCGCCCCGGACGTCGACGTGCCGGTCGTGCGGCGTCCGCTGGGCGGCGGCGCGGTCTGGATCGACGAATGGCAGCATTGCTACGTGCTGGTCGCGCCGCTCGCACGCGTTCCGCGACGTCCGGCCGAGTGGTTCGAGTGGGGGCTGCGGCCGGCGATTGCCACCTATCGCGGCTTTGGCCTCCGCGTCGAGCGCGTCGAGCAGGACCTCTGGTTTGCCGGGCGCAAGATTGCCGGCAGCGGCGCGGCAACGCTGGGCACGTGCGCGGTCTTTGCGAGCAGCTTTCTCATCCGGTTTCCCGCCCATCGCTTCGCGGGCTGCGTGAGGGCGCCGTCGCTGGCCTATCGCGCCTGGCTCGCTGCGGGTTTGGCGAGTACGATGACTGACTGGGAGAGCCACCAGCGGCCCCCCGGAGCTGCCGCGCTCGGGCGCGCCTTCCGGGCCGCGCTGCAGGAACAGCTGGGCTGGAACCTGAGGCGCTCCGCGCTGGGCGACCGCGAACGCATTTCACGTAACGCGGCGCTCAACGACATGACGGCTGGGGACTGGACGGCAGGCGGCAAAGCCGTGCCCGGCGGCATCAGGCTCAATGCGCGTAGTTTTCTCGCCGAAACGCACTGTGCCGGGGGAACGATGCGCACGTTGAATGTTGGCGGAACCATCGTCAGACAGGAATTCGCGCCAGCGAATCAAACGTAGCATGGCGGCGCCGACAATTCGCTCGCGGCTTGAGCGCCGTCTTGTCCTTATTGCGGACGACGAGGTTGCAGTGGAGCTTCTGCGACGCGCGCTCCCGGTTGGCTGGGAGATGACGGTCGCCACCGAACTCGGCGCGTTGGGCGGTTTTTCGGATCTGCTGCAATACCGGTTCATCCTGGTCGATCTCGACGCCACGGCCTTCGATCCGGTGGAGATCATCCGCGCGGTCCGCGGCGAGCTCATGCTGAACCTCGCGATATTCTGCTTCGGTGGCGCACCCGCGGTGCGCGATGCGGCACGGCTTGGCCGCGCGGATCGCTTCTTCACGCGCGAGGAGATCGCAGAGAAACTCCCGGCATTCTGCGAGCAATTCGGCTGGGGTGGGTAGGTGCCAACCCGCGTCCTTACTAGGCAAGCACCGCGCGCGCCGACTAATCGACGTCATCTCGAGTATCGAGAAGATACGTATCAAGCAAATGCTTCGTGATTTTGATAGGCGTTACTGGAATACGTGATGGTAAGTCGGTTCGATACCAGGGTGAGGTTTACCCATGGGTTTACATAAGCATATCTTGGTAGCGTTGGAGTATGGCTCGTTTATATTGGGTAAACGGGTTGTCCTCGTTTTTGTTCTGCGTGATGGACCAGACCAACGCCCCGTCTCGAAAAAGGGTGTCGCAAAATATCTCAATTGGCAGATGATCGATGCTGCCACCATATGTCCTTTCGCAACGCTGTGCGCAAACGTACAAGGCAATCTGGTCCATGTACAGACGCGCCTGACCTCGCGCAAGGTTTGTGGATAGAAATGTACCGAGCTCCGCAAGGAAACGCTCGGCCGCGGGCATCCTGCGAAACGTCGTCACGCCGGCTAGATAACGGTGCCAGAGCGGTTCGTGCGGTGCACGCACCAGGCCGATATCACCACATCGCTCCAAAGCGGGGCCAAGATCATCGCGTAGCAAACTGTCTGCGTCCAGCATTACGATGCGCGTATCGGTAGTCAACAGCAATTGATAAAGACGGACGAACCGCGCGCAAGCACAATACAGACCCTTGCCACCATAACGGTCAAAATCCACTGCCTCCCAAGTCACGCTGAGCGGCAATACAACAACCGATTGCAGGCGGCGCAGTGCGGTCCATGCTTCAGAGGTAGGGTTGAACAAATGCAGATGAATCGCGCCGCTACGGCATTTTTCACTAATCGAACAGACCAGCGCGATTCCATATTCGAGGAAATAATTTGTATCGCAACAGATAAAGTAGATGAGGCCATCAGAACGAAACTGCGGAAATGGTAAACCATCGATAGCGGGAAGGTGCTCGGGATGAAGGACACGAGCCTGGTCGGGTCCACAAAACGCACTCCAATCGAACACCGGATCGAGTGCAGGAATCCCGCAATTAAGCTCGAACTGCGCTGCGATTATGCATAAATCGTTTGCCCCCGCAAACGCTTCTGCTTCAAGATCGCGTGCTATTCGTGCCGCCGCGAGTGCATGCTGCGAATCATCGTTCAATGTATAGAGCAACGCGAGCACTGCTTGGGCGTAACCAAGTTGTGGATCAGCACTGACGGCCTGCTCTATCAGGTAGATGGCCGACCGCACTCGGCGATGCAAAATGAGCAGCAGCGCCCAATTAAGCAAGTGACCGGATAGGGCCGGATTGTCCACCCGCCCCTGTCCGGATATTATCGGCAGATCTACACCGGGTCTTGGTGCGGGTAGCGTAACACTGCGCAACCTTCCAAGCCAGTCTGGATGTACTTTTTTCCAAGGCAAACCTTCATCATTGAAGCTATCTGCGTGGGTAGCATATCGGGGAAAAGCCCGCGAATACAATAAGAGAGCGTCCTCTTCTCGCTGCTGCAGCAACCGTGCGTCTCCTAGTGCAGCAAGGTATAACTGATTTCCCGGAACCAGTTCGCTCGCCCGCTCCAAGAAGCGCGCTCCCAAGTCAGCATTGCCGCTTCGGCACGCGAGTAATCCCAGGAGATAATAGGCATCCGCGAGTTGCGGCTCAAGCTTTAATGCTGCGTCGCATAGCACGCGAGCCTCAGGGTAATCGCCCATAGCGTAGCAATCGAATGCGCTATGCAACTTGCTTTGGGCGATGCCGGACCTGCGCTTGCGCCAAGCTCGAACCAGGTCTCCCAATATATTGACGAGCATCTACTGATATTGCACCTAGGGAAACTCTGAACAAGTCTCCGCGAATCGTGTCCGATCGGGAGCACCAAACGCGGGCTGGTGCACGGCCTGGTCACGGGTCGGGCCAACGAAGCGGACATCACGCGCCTGGATGAGCTGTTGCACGGCGAGGACTCCGAGCTCTATGGCGATCAGGCCGACTGGAGCGAGGATCACCGTCTGCAATGCAAGCATGCGGGCATTCGCTACCGGGTGAACCGTCGGGCAAAACCCGGTAAAGAGCTCACCAAGCACGAGAAATTGATCAACCGCAGCCGCTCGCGAAACCGTACCTGCGGCGGTTTCCCTTCCTTGCGGTGAAGCGCCTGTGGGGCTTTACCAAGGTGAGGTACCGCGGGCCCTACAAGGACGCGGTGCACGCCTTTGCCGCCTTCGCTCTCTCGAATCTGCATCTCATGCGGCGACGATTGTTGCCGCCAGGGGCTCAGTATGTCGTGTGAACGCAACATACAGCGGTCGGAGTCCCGAATACGGCTCCGAGAGCACAAGACAGAGTTGGTAACCGCTCCGACGTCGGTACTGACCAACTCAACAACCGAAACCTCACGCAGGCTCATCGCTCGTGCAGACCTTCGCAAAAACGCCTTACCTAACTTTTGGCGGCAGGCTGTTTCTGGCAGCCGTCCCGAGCAGCCGGCGCAGTGCGGCGAACAGGCGCTTCACGCCCCGCCAGATTCTCGGCACGAGCCAGACCGCGAGACCGATGAACAGCGCCAGCAGAACGAGGAAGAGTAACGGGTACTTGAGCGCCGCGTACAGTCCGAGCACGGAAATCGCGTCTTCTCCAAGCGATGCCGCCCAGTTGGACACCGGTTCGGGCGAAGTGTTGATGAGCGCCCGGCTCCCGGCCTTGGTGAGATGTGTGCCGGCGGCGATGACCCCGCCCAGCAGCCCAGCGGCCACCGCAAGTCCCGGGTCCGCGCTGGCGACTGCCGCCGCGGCGAGCACGGCGCCCGCCGGAATCCGGATGAAGGTGTGAACGGCGTCCCACACCGTGTCGACGCCGGGAACCTTGTCGGCGAAGAATTCCAGGCCGAAGAGCACGCCCGACACGACCATTACCGCCGGGTGGGACAGAACGTGCAGATTCGCGGGCAGCTCGTAGATCCCGGCGTGATGCAGAACGCCCAGGAAGAACAGAACGGCATAGACGCGCATCCCGCTCGCCCAACCCAGGCCCGCGGCCGTGGCGATCAGCGTCAACGCGTCCATGGTCGGCTCACGCCAGCTTGTGCAGCTGCTGTTCCAACTGTTCGAGCGTTGCGCGGAACCGGGCAAGACGCTCCGTTTCCTGCAGCACCACGGGCGCTGGGGCCTTTCCGAGAAAATTCGGATTGGCGAGCCTGGACTCGGATTTTCCAATCTCGGCTTCGGTCCGCGCCTTTTCCTTGTTGAGCCGTGCGCGCTCCGCTGCCACGTCGATCTCGACCTTGAGCATCAACCGGCAGTCGCCGACGATCGACACCGGTGCCTCCGCCACCGGCAGTTCCGCTACAACCACCACCTCCGACAGCCGTGCCAGCGCCGAAAGGTACGGCACATATGGCGTGATCTGCGTCTGCCCGGCCTGTACCAGCAAAGGCAGTTTCTGCGACGGCGCGACATTCATTTCGCTGCGCAAAGTGCGGCAGGCCGTGGTCAGGCGTTTGAGCATATCGACCTCCTGCTCCGCGGCCTCGTCGATCTTCGCGGCCCCGGGCTCGGGATAGCGCTGCAGCATGATCGACGGCCCGCCGCGGGCGGCGAGCGGG
>MEQT01000070.1:14963-20560 GCA_001770325.1 Betaproteobacteria bacterium RIFCSPLOWO2_02_64_14 | reverse complement strand
TACCAGGATATCTACGAGGCGCTGAAACCGGGCGTGCGCGAGAGCGATATCGTCGCGCTGGCGACGAAGCGCTTCTATGAGATGGGCTCGGATTGCGTGGAAGCGGTCAACGCCATCGCCGGCGAGCGCTGCAGCCCGCACCCGCACAACTTCACCGACCGCCTGATCCGCCCCGGCGACCAGGCGTACTTCGACTTGATCCAGACCTACATGGGATACAAGACCTGCTATTACCGCACGTTCACCGTCGGCAGCGCGACGCCGGCGCAGCACGATGCCTACCGCAAGGCGCGGGAGTGGATGGACAGCGCGATCGACTCGCTCAAGCCGGGAGTCTCCACGGACCGCGTGGTGCAGGCGTTTCCCAAGGCGCAGGAGATCGGCTTCGAGACCGAGATGGCCGCTTTCGGTCTGAACTTCTGCCATGGACTGGGCCTCGGGCTGCACGAGCGGCCGCTCATCTCGCGCGTGAATTCGTTCAAGGATTCGTACGAGCTGAAGGCCGGCATGGTGTTCGCGGTGGAGACCTTCTGCCCGGCGAAGGACGGCATTTCCGCGGCACGCATCGAGGAGGAGGTGGTCCTGACGCCCGATGGCGCTAAGGTCATCACGCTCTTCCCGGCGCAGGAGCTGCCGATCGCGAACAAGTATTGAATAGTCGCCGATGAACGCCGATGAACGCAGATAAAATCGGGACTGGAAGTGCGTGAGCCGTGATCGGTGATCCGACGAACCCGAACTGGTAAAGTCGATGTTGTCGGCTCACGGATCACGAATCCCTGTGCAGCTCCAGGTATCGGCGTTAATCGGCGTTTATCTGCGGTTTCATGTTTTTGGAGTGAATCTTGAATACGACAGTGAAACGCAAAAAAGCGGCGGCGAATGAGGATGACATCGGGCGCGACGTGCGGCTGGAGCTTTATCGTATGCAGGTCGAGCTGCGCTATTGCGAAAAGCGCGCCTATGATCTCTTCCTGCAGAATCTCATCAAGGGCACGAGCCATCTCTCGCTCGGGCAGGAGGCGATCGCCGCTGCATTCGGCGTGGCGATGCGGCCCGACGACTGGACCTTCTGCACTTACCGCGGCCACGCGCATACGCTTGCGCGCGGGGCGTCGATGGCGGGCGTGCTGGGCGAACTGATGGGGCGCGAGTGCGGGCTGCTGGGCGGCAAGGGCGGCTCGATGCACCTTACCGACGTAACCAAAGGCGCGATGGGGTCTTATGCCATCATCGGCGCGCACCTGCCGGTCGCCGCCGGCGCGGCGTGGAGCGCGCAGTACCGCGGCACCGAGCAGGTGGCGGTGTGCTTCTTCGGCGACGGTACCACCAACATCGGGGCGTTTCACGAGGCGCTCAATTTCTCCGTGGTGTGGAAGTTGCCGGTGATTTTCGTGTGCGAGAACAATCTCTACATGGAATACACGCCGATCGGTTCCGTCACGGCGGTCGAGCATCCCGCGGCGGATCGCGCGTGCGCCTACGGCCTGGAGAAGATCGTCGTCGACGGCAACGATGCCGACGAGGTGTATCGCACGGCGGTGGAATACATGGGGCGCGCGCGCAAGGGAGGCGGGCCGGCGTTGATCGAGGCCATGACTTACCGTCACAGCGGCCACTCCCGCGCCGATCCCGCGAAGTACCGGCCCGAGGGCGAACTCGACCGGTGGCTCGAACGCGACCCGCTCAAGATCTACCGCGAGCGGCTGCTCGGGCTGGGAATCGTGGAAGCGACGCTGAAGGACATCGAGAACGAGACCCTGTGCAAGGTCGATGATGCGACGGCGACGGCCAAGGCGTCGCCGCCGCCCTCGCTCGATGCCATCGCGAAAAACGTGTGGGCGGACGGAGGCGCGGCATGGCGGAACTGACCTATCGCGACGCGGTCGCCGCGGGCATCGCGCAGGAGATGGCGCGCGACGAGCGCGTGGTATTTTTGGGTGAGGATATCGGTGCGGCGGGCGGCGTGTTCAAAACCACGGTCGGGCTGCTGGAGCAGTTCGGTCCAAAACGCGTGCGCGATACGCCGATCTCGGAGCAGGCGATCCTCGGCGCGGCGATGGGAGCGGCGATGACGGGGCTGCGCCCGATCGCCGAGATCATGTTTTCGGATTTTCTCGCGGTGTGCTGGGATCTCGTCGCCAACGAGATCGCCAAGATCCGTTACATGACCAACGGGCAGGTGAGCCTGCCGCTCGTCATCCGCACCGCGAACGGCGCGGGTTCGCGCTTCGGCGCGCAGCATTCGCAGGCGGTGGAGAACTGGGCGATGGCGATTCCCGGCATCAAAGTCGTGGCGCCGGCTTTTCCTGCGGACGTGAAAGGATTGCTTGCCGCCGCGGTGCGCGATCCCGATCCGGTGCTGTTCTTCGAGCAGAAATCGCTCTACGCGCTGAAGGGCGAGGTGCCCGACGGCGAGCACGTCGATCACCTGGGCGAGGCGAAGGTGCTGCGGCAGGGCAAGGACTGCACGATCGTCGCACTCGCGCTGATGGTGCACCGGGCGCTGGACGCGGCGGCGATCCTGGAGCGCGACCACGGCATCTCGTGCACCGTCATCGATGTGCGCTCGCTGGTGCCGCTCGACACGCAGACCATCCTTTCCGAGGTGGTGAAGACCGGCCGGCTCGTGACCGTGGAGGAGAATCCGCGGCTCTGCGGCTGGGGCGCGGAGATCGCCTCCATCGTGGCCGATGAATGTTTCTGGGACCTCGACGGGCCCATCGTGCGCATCACGACGCCGCACCAGCCGCTGCCGGCGGCCGACCAGTTGGAGGACGCCACCATTCCTTCGGTCGAGCGCGTGGTACGCGAAATACGCGAGAAGATCGATTGAAAAGCGGGAACGCAGAGGTCGCAAAGGATGCAAAGGAAAGGAAGAGGAAGGGAAGCGGTCTCGAAAATGCCCAAAGGCACGATGACACCCATTGTCATTCCCGTGAAGACGGGAATCTATTGGGCGAGTGGGCGACGGCGATATGCCGTATGGGTTCCCGCCTGCGCGGGAACGATGCCGATCGTGGACCGCAATTTTTTTCGTGTTCCTTTGCGAACCTTTGCGTGCTTTGCGTTGAGTGTTTTTTTGAGGCCGATTAGATGGATGTAATCATGCCGCAACTCGGCGAGACGGTCACCGAGGGCACGGTCACGAAGTGGTACAGGAAGGTCGGCGACGCCATCCGGGCGGATGAGGCCCTGTTCGACGTCGAGACCGACAAGGTCAGCACCGAAATCCCGGCGCCGGCGACTGGCGTACTGGCAGAAATTCTCGTCGCGGAAGGCGCGACCGCTAAGGTCGGCGCCCGGTTGGCGGTGATCCGTGAGTCGGCGCGGCAACAGGTACCGAGTGCTTCAGCGGCTTCGACAGCGGCGCCGACTAAGGTGGCGCCTGCAATGGGTACGGCAAAACGGTCGACGACTGCCGGGCCGGAAGGGGCGGCGCGCGCGCGCGGTGCTGGGGACAGGCTGTCTCCGGTAGTACGCAAGCTCCTTGCCGAGCACGCTCTCGATCCGCGGGCCATTAACGGCACTGGCCGCGACGGGCGCGTCACGCGCGAAGACGTGCTGGACTACGTCGCGAAGGGCGGCGCGGCACGACCGGCCCTGGCCACGGTGCGAATCGAGACGCCGGCGCCGCACGCCGTATCCGCGGCAGGCAGCGGGGACACCACCATCGCGCTCGGCAGCGTGCGCCGTCGCACGGCCGAGCACATGGCGAAGTCGTGGACGACTACGCCGCACGTATTGCAGGCGGTGGAAGTGGATTTCCACCGGGTCGAACAGGCGCGGCAGATCCATGGCGCCGAATGGAAGCAGCGCGAGGGTTTTGCGCTCACCTACCTCCCGTTCATCGTGCGCGCAGTGTCGATCGCGCTGTCCAAATTTCCCAATCTCAATTCCACCTTCAACGGCGACAGCCTCACGCTGCACCGCCGCGTGAATCTCGGCATCGCGGTCGATCTCGGGGGCGAGGGGCTGGTGGTGCCGGTGGTGAAGGACGTGCCGGCGAAATCGCTGTCGCAAATCGCACGCGAGATCAACGATCTCGCGACACGCGCGCGCGCAAACCAACTCAAGCCGGATGAGATCACGGAAGGCACTTACACCATCACGAACAACGGCGCATTCGGAACCCTCTTTACCGCGCCTATCATCAATCCGCCGCAGGTGGCGATTCTCTCCACCGACGCCGTGCGCAAGAAGCCGTGGGTGGTCGAGTCCCCCGAGGGCGACAGCATCGCGATCCGGCCGGTGGGAATGCTGGCGCAGACCTTCGATCATCGCGCGGTGGACGGGGCGTACGCGGCGGCGTTCCTGCGCGAGGTGAAAGCGATCATCGAAACGCAGCTCTGGACGCAGGCGCTGCAGGCGTGAGTCGAAGGATGAAGGATGAAGGCGGAAGGATGATGGATGAAGTGCGTAGGTTGGGATAAGCGAAGCGCATCCCAACGATGGCGGTGGCGCGCGGGACGTGTTGGGGTTCGCATGGTGTTGGGGTTCGCTTTGCTCACCCCAACCTACATACATTTTGCGGTAACGAGGGAGACTGAAATTGGCGAAATCACGGAGTGGGACGCTGGTCGATCCGCGGTGGATGCATGCCCATCGCAACGACCCGAAAGTGAAGCTCGTCGAGATCGCCGGCATGGGGCAGGATGAGATGCAGGCCTACGGGGCGGGACACGTGCCGGGCGCGGTGTGCTGGCCGTGGAAGGAGATGCTGTGGGACTCGCACCGGCGCGAGTTTCCCGCGCCGGAGGAATTCGCGCGGCGCTGCGGCGCGGCGGGGATCGCCAACGACACGACGGTCGTGTTCTACGGCGAAGGTGTGCAGTTCGGTGTCTACGCCTGGTGGACGTTTCGCTACTGCGGCCACAGGAAGGTCAGGGTGCTCGACGGCGCGCGCTACCGCTGGGCGGCGGAGGGCCGGCCGCTGGTGACGGACGAGCCGCCGCCTCCGGCGCCCGTGACGTACGCTCCGGTCAAGCGGGTCGAGAAAATGCGCATCCGGCGTGAGAAGGTGCTGGCAGCGCTCGGCAGCGACGGCGTCACCCTCCTGGATGCGCGTTCGCCCGAGGAATACCGCGGCGAGCGCGTGGGCGGGCCAGTTGGGCCGGACGTCGGCGCGCTGCGCTACGGCCGCATCCCGGGCGCGAAGCACCTCTATTTCGAAGACCTGCTCGACGCCAACAAGGCGTTCAAGCCGGCAGGCGAAATCGAGCAGCTGGTGACGGCGCGCGGCGCGACACCGGAGCGCGACATCATCACCTACTGCCGCATGAGCCACCGCGCGACCGTGATGTACTTCGCGTTGACCGAGCTGCTCGGCTTCAAGAAGGTGAAGATCTACGACGGCTCTTGGACGGAGTGGGGCAATCTCGTCGGCGTGCCGGTTGAAAGGTGAACAATCAATGCTGAATGATGAATGGAGAACTCCTATGGCAGTCCGTAGGTTGGGATAAGCGACGCGCATCCCAACAGTCAACACAATGCACCCGTGGGTGTTGGGGTTCGCGGTGCTCACCCCAACCTACAATGTGAGAGAGGAAGGAAATGGCAGCAGGCAACATGAAAGCGCACAAACTGGGCTGGATCGG
>MEQT01000070.1:0-14903 GCA_001770325.1 Betaproteobacteria bacterium RIFCSPLOWO2_02_64_14 | reverse complement strand
TGCGACATCGTGTTCACGATGGTCTCCACCGGGAAGGACGTGAAGGAAGTGCTGTTCGGCCCGAACGGCGTGACGTCGAAGGGCAGGGCGCCGAAGATCGTGGTGGACAGCACCTCGATTTCGCTCGAGGAATCGGCCGAGATCCGCGACAAGCTCGGCAAGCTCGGCGTGGCGTTCCTTGCGGCGCCGGTCTCGGGCAACGACAAGGTGGTCACGTCCGGCAGGCTGATGTTCGTGGTCTCGGGCGCGCAGGCCGCATACGATATCGCGCGGCCGTATCTGGACGCCATGGGACGTGGCTCGAGCTACGTCGGCGACAACGAACTCGCGCGCATCGCCAAGATCTGCCACAACGTGTATCTCAGTGTGGTTATCCAGTCCATGTGCGAGATTACCGTCCTCGCCCAGAAGGCCGGGATGTCGCGCCATGCCTTCCTCGATTTCATGAACAACAGCATCTTCGGCTGCATGTTCACGCGCTACAAGACGCCGGCGCTCGTCAATCTCGATTTCCACGTGACCTTCACCCCCGAGCTGCTGCGCAAGGACATCGATCTGGGGCTCGACGCGGGGAAGCGGCTCGGCGTCCCGATGCCGCTCGCATCGACTGTTCGCGATCTGGTGCAGACGCTGATCGGCCACGGCCATGCCGACCAGGATTTCTCGACGCTGGTACTGCTCCAGGCGAAAGCATCGGGCATGGAGCTCAAGCCCGAGAACGTCGAAATCGGCGACGGACTCGGATCGTAATTGAAGGAGGGCGCATGGCGGCACAAGTCGAATACCTGGAAGGCACGGAGTTCCAGAAGACCCGGGCGTTTTCGCCCGCGGTCATCACGCAGGGCGGCAAGACGGTGTGGCTTGCCGGACAGACCGCCCCGACCGACGAGACTGGCAAGGACATCACGGGCAACTTCGAAGCGCAGACCCGGACCGTCTTCGCGCTCATGGACAGGACCTTGAAGCGCGCTGGCGGCACCCTATCCAACCTGGTGACCATGACGGTCTTCATCAACGACCCGCGCCATGGAGACGCGTTCGTGAACATCCGCGGGGAAATCTTCAAGGACGGTCGCTTTCCCGCGAGTGCGCTCATCACCGTGTCGAACTTCGCCCGGCCCGGCATCCTGATCGAAATCCAGGGCGTGGGCGTCGTCTAATGTGGAAGGCTTGAGGTGGGGGATCAGTATCCAGTAGTGAAGGTGGCCGCGGTGCAGGCGGCCTCGGTGTTCCTCGATCGCGAGGGCTCGACCGCGAAGGCGTGCCGGCTGATCCGCAAGGCCGGAAGCAATGGCGCGCGCGTCATCGCCTTCCCCGAGGGCTTCATCCCGACGCATCCGGTGTGGTACCACCATCACGCGGCGACCGGGGCGCTCGCCAACCGGCTGGCGACGGAACTGTTCAAGAATTCGGTGGAGATTCCGGGGCTCGACATCGATGCGCTCTGCGCCGCCGCGCGCGATGTGAACGCCTATGTGGTGATCGGCGTGTGCGAGAAGCTCCCACGCACCATCGGCACCATGTTCAACACCCAGGTCTACATCGGCCCCGACGGCCAGCTCCTCGGCAAGCACCAGAAGATCATGCCGACGGTGGGCGAGCGCCTGGTGCACATGGGCGGCTTTGGCGATACCTTCGGCGCGTTCCAGACCGAGTTCGGCCCGATGAGCGGGCTGATCTGCGGCGAGAACTCGAACCCGCTCGCGGTCTTCGCGCTCACCGCCGAGGGCACGCGTATCCACGTGATGAGCTGGCCCAATCATTTCCCGACGAGCGGCGACCCCATGCGCAACCGCGTGGCAGTCGATTCGCAGGCCTTCGCGCAGATGAGCAAGGCGTTCGTGGTCTCAGCGTGCGGCACCGTGGATGAGGACATGATCCGCAAGCTGGAGCCGGGCCCGGAAGCGGAGAAGTTCCTGCGCAGCCCGGACTGCTGCGGCGGCAGCGTGATCGTCGCGCCCAACAGCCGCATCATCGCAGGTCCCATGGGCGCGGAGGAAGGCATCCTCTACGCGGAGTGCAACCTCGAGATCGGCATCCAGATGAAACTGCGGCACGACTTCGCGGGGCACTATAATCGACCCGACATCTTTCAGTTGCAGATCAGCCGCGCCGCGCCGCGCATCTACACGGTGCAGGGCGTGGAGGAGCAGATTGCGTTGCCCAAGGTGCGGGCGGTCGAAGCGCGACTTCCGCGGCACGCGGCGCCGCGGCTGACGGATGCGACGGGACGGAGCGCGCGGCGCCGTGCGGTGCGCAAGCGGTCGCGCGCGCCGCACAAGAAGCGATAACGGAGGAGAGGGGCGGTATGGGCGTGAACCACCGCATCGAAGTTCGCGGAGCAGGCAAGAGCTTCGGCAGCCTGCAGGTGTTCCGCGACCTGAATCTCGACGTCGGCGAGCGGGAAGTGCTCGCGGTCATCGGCCCGTCGGGTTGCGGCAAGACGACGCTCCTGCGTTGCATGAACGGCCTGGTGCCGTTGAGCGAAGGCGAGATCCTGGTGGAAGGCGCCCGCATGACCGCTCCGCGCGAGGGCGTGGCGATGGTGTTCCAGCATTTCGGCCTCTTCCCGTGGAAGACGGTGCAGCAGAACGTCGCCTACGGACTCAAGCTCGCCGGGGCGGCCGCCTCGGAGATCGGCGAGAAGGTGCCGTATTTCATCAACCTCGTCGGACTGACCGGATTTGAGGGCTACTATCCGTACCAGGTCTCCGGCGGGATGCAGCAGCGCTGCGGGCTTGCGCGCGCGCTCGCGGTCGGGCCGCGGGTGATGCTGATGGACGAGCCGTTCGGCGCGGTGGACGCACAGACCCGAGAAATCCTGCAGTTCGAGCTGCTGCGCATCTGGGAAGCGCGGCCGACGACCATGGTGTTCGTCACCCACGCGATCGACGAGGCGGTGCTGATGGGCGATCGCGTGCTGGTGCTGAAAGGGCGGCCCGCGGTCGTGCACGAGATCGTCACCGTCGACCTGCCGCGGCCGCGCAGCCGTGCTACGCTCTCGGACCCGCGCTTCGCCGAGTTGCGCGAGCATGTATGGGGCACGCTGATGGCGGACGCGCGGCGCGCGGAATTCGAAATCACCCGGTAACAGGGACTTTATTTCAACGACCAGGAGGAGCAGGCAATGAAAGCAATCGATCCGGCTGTAATCCGCGGCGTTCGCGCCGCCTGCGCGGCATTCGTTCTGATGATGCTGCCCGCGCTCGGTGCGGCGCAGAAACTCACGATCGGCATACCGGGCATTCCCCCGGTGTTCGGCGGAACGATCGCGCTGGTCGCGGAGAAGGAAGGCTTTTTCAAGAAACACGGCGCGGACGTGACCGTGCGCGCCTTCGAGACGGGCGCCGCGGCTTCCCGTGCGGTCGCGTCGGGCGAGATCGCGCTTTCGCTGTCCCCGACTCCGCTCATCCTCAGCCAGGTTTCCAACACGGACGTGAAGCTCGTGGGCATCTGGGGCATGGAGCATCCCGACTGGCTGATCGGCTCCATGGATCCAGCCTCCAACTGCGAGAGCCTGAAGGGCGCGTCGGTCGGCGTGGATTCGGTGGGCGGCGCGCGCTCGATCGCGCTGCGCACCATGCTGGTGGCCTGCAAGATGAAAATCGACGACGTGCAGCAGGTGGCGTTGAGCTCCAACGTCGGCGCCGCGATGGTGGCGGGCCAGCTCAAGTTCGGCGTGCTGCACATCGATGACATCCCGGTCATCGAAACCGAGAGCAAGAAAAAGCTCAAGGTCGTCGTCTGGCAGAAGGACTCCCGGCCGGTCGATCACTACCTCCTGCTCGTCGCCCACCTGGATCAACTGGCGAAGAACCGGAACGCCTACGTGCGAGCCGTGGCAGGGCTGATTGAGGCCGAGCGCTTCATACGCAATCCGGCGAATCACGCGAAGGTCGCCCAGCACGCCGCGCCGACCGGCCGCAGCGGCGAGATCGCCGTCAAGGCGCTGAAGGATTACGTCGCCATGGAGTTCTGGCCCAAGGACCACGACGGGCTGGCCCGCAAGAACATCGAGGTGCTCGGCAAGGTGATGCAGAAGGTCGGCAACATCAAGGCCGGCAAGCAGCCGGCGCCGTACGAGCGCCTCGTCGATCAGAGCGTCTATAAGGATGCCATGGCCCTGGTGAAATGAAACCGCGCCACGGCCGCGCCGAGTCCCTGACGATCGCGGCGAGCCTCGCGCTCGGGGCGCTCGCGTGGGAGGTCGCGGGGCATAGCACGAGCGGCGCCTTCTGGGCGCCGCTCTCCGCGACGCTCAAGAACCTGTGGGACATCACGCGCGAGGGCGTGCTGCTGCGCCAGTGCGCGAGTTCGTTCCAGCTCTACGTGTCGGGGCTCATGCTCGCGATCGCCGTCGGCGCCCCGCTCGGGGTGCTGCTCGCGCGCGTTGCCTGGCTGCGCACCGCGCTCGATCCCTACATCATGATGCTGTACGCGACGCCGATGGTCGCGCTGGTGCCGTTCATCCTCTCGATCATGGGCTTCGGGTTCGCGCCCAAGGTGCTGGTGGTGTTCCTGTTCGCGGTGTTTCCCGTGATCTACAACACGGTGGAGGGCGCGCGCAGCGTGCGTCCCGAACTGATCGAGGTGGCGCATGCGTTCCGCTCGCGCGAATGGCAGTTGTGGCGCGACGTGATGATCCCCTATACGCTGCCTTTCACCATGACGGGCATCCGCCAGGCGATCGCCCGCGGCCTGGTCGGCATGATCGTCGCGGAATTCTTCCTGAGCCCGTCGGGGCTCGGGCAGATGATCATGATGGGCTCGCAGAATTTCGATACCGCCGGCATGCTGTCGGCGATCCTGGTGATCGTCGTGGTCGGCGTGGGCCTCATGGACCTTGGCCGGCTGCTCGAAAACCGGTTCGCCGTGTGGCGGGGCGAGACGCGATGACCGCGGTCGGGACCGCGCTCGCGGCCGGACAACCCGCGGCCGGGAACGGCACGCGCCCGTGGTACGCGGCGCCGCTTGCCCTGCAACTCGCCGCGGGTGTGGTGCTGCTCGGGGCATGGGAGATCGGCGTGCGCATGCTCGCCCCGGCCTACGTTGCCCGCCCGTCCCGGGTCGTGGTGGTGTTCCTGCGCGTGCTGTCCGACGCACAGTTCCTCGCCGCGGCGGCCGCGACCCTGCGCGCCGTGCTCGAGGGGCTGCTCCTTTCCATCATGCTAGGCACCGTGATCGGGCTTGCCATGGGGCGCGTGGTGGCGGTGGAACGGGGCCTGCGCTATTACGTCAACAGCCTGTTCGCGACGCCCATGGTGGCGATCCTGCCGCTCATGTCGCTGTGGTTCGGCTACGACGGCGACGCGCGGCTGGCGACCGTGGTGTTCGCGGCGTTGTTTTCCGTCGTCGTCAACACCTGCGACGGCGCGCGCGCCGTGCCCAATGATTACCTGGAAGTAGCGCATTCGTTCCGGGCGCGGGGCTGGCGTACCCTGCTCGACGTCGTGCTGCCCGCGTCGCTGCCGTACCTGCTTGCCGGGGTGCGGCTCGCGGCGGGCCGCGCCCTGGTGGCGGCGGTGGTCGCCGAATTCTTCGTGTCGATTCCCGGCCTCGGCTATTACATTCTCTTCAACTCGCGCACCTTCAAGCACAGCGAGGCGTTCGTCGCCGTGATCGTCCTGGTGGCGGTCGGCGTGGGCTTCGATGCACTGATAAACTGGATCACCCGGCGTTATCTGCCGTGGGCGCGGCGCGGGGGCTGAAGCGCCGCCATCCGACCGGGACGACCAAGAGCGACCGACATGAAATACCGGCTTCTGGGGAAGAACGGGCCCCGGGTTTCAACCATCAGCATGGGGCGCGGCGCCCAGCCGATCCGCTTTGGCGTTCCGCTGGAGCAGGATTTCAACGCCGCCGTCCGCCGCGCCTATGAACTCGGCATCGCCCGCGCAGATCGCGCTATGGCACCAACGCGCTGAGAGGGATGGGGATCTGAGTGCAAGGATGAAGGATGAAGGCGGAAGGATGAAGACCGTAGGTTGGGATGAGCGAAGCGCATCCCAACAATCGCGTCGGGGTGTCGGGGTTCGCGTCGCTCACCCCAACCTACGATGATCAAGAGAACTGTAGGTTGGGATAAGCGAAGCGCATCCCAACGATCACTCGAATTGTTGGGGTTCGGCTTGCTCACCCCAACCTACGATCCTGCACGATGAATGAGGACGTGACATGAATTATCGGAAAGCGGAAGCGAAGGCGGCGGCGCGGGCGCAGTTCCGGGGGCTGTGGGCGGCGATCACGACGCCGTTCACCCCGGATAACCGCATCGACGAAGCAGGGCTGCGACGCAACATGCGTCATTTCACCGACGTGCTGCACGTCGAGGGCATCTTCTGCACCGGCACGATGGGCGAGTTCTGGGCGCTCACCAAGGAGGAGCGCAAGCGCGTCGTCGAGATCGTGGTGGAGGAAGCGCGCGGCAAGTGCCGCGTCATCCCGCATACCGGCCACCACTCGGTGGAGGAGACGATAGACCTCACGCTCCACGCGCAGGCGGTGGGCGCCGATTTCGCCATCGTCATCAATCCCTATTACCCCGCGGCGAACGACGAAATGCTGTACCAATGGTTCGCGCAGCTCTCCGCCAGGACCGATATCGGCATCTGGATGTTCGATACCGCCTATTCGGGGGTAGAGTTGTCGGCCGCGCTCACCGCGCGCGTCGCCGAATTGCCGAACATCTGCGGCATCAAGTGTTCGCGGCCGCTCACGCACTATGCGGAAGTGAAGACGCTCTGCGGCGAGAAGATCGTGATGAGCCACCCGTCGGAATCCGACTGGCTGCCGCTCATGCGCGATTACGGGGCGCGGGTGCACATGTCATCGGCGGCGCCTTTCATCTACCAGACGGCGCACTGGCAGCCGCTGCGCGAGTACACCGAACTCGCGCTCGCCAGCCGGTTCGCGGAAGCCGAGAAGGTCGCGCAGACGCTTGAGCCCGTGCGCAAGGTGCACCACCGCTGGATGCGCGACCCGTGGGTGAAGCGACGCATTATCGCGATCAGCTACCTCAAGGCGTGGATGGAACTGCTCGGGCTCGTCGGCGGCGCGGTGCGGGCGCCGCTGCTGCAGGTGACGGTTGAGGAGCGTGAGCAGATGAAAGCCGACATCGAGTGCTCGGACCTTCTCGCAAACGGGACCGGCGCACGCCGGTCCCGCGCCGCGTGAAGCGCCAACGAAAGCACGTTCTGGTGCAACGCATATATTGTCATTCCCGTGAAAATGGGATTTCATTAGGCGGTATGCGCGAGGTGATCTGCCGCCTGGGTTCCCGCCTTCGCGGGAATGACACGGAACGTAGGTTGGGCTGAGGGGCCCGCGCCGATGCCCAACACCGCCCGGGTTCTCCGACAAGTGAGTGAACAATGGCCGTGATGTTTGGCGCCGACGCGCTGGAAGGCGTGATCGGCATGCGGGACGCCATCGATCTCGTGGAGTGGATGGCGCGCCACGAGGCCGCTGGCCGCACCTTCGTCTCGCCGCGGCTCACCACCCGTTTCGAAGGCGGCTGGATGCGCATGATGTTCGCCGCCGATTACGAGTCGGGTTACGCCGCCACCAAGGCGTTCCACATGATCGAGGGCGTGGGCGTGCGCTACATCGTCTCGCTCTATCGCCTCGCCGACGGCGAACTGCTCGCGATGCTCGACGGGCGGCTCATCACCGATCTTCGCACCGGCGCGGCGAGCGGAGTCGCGGCGCGGCGCGTGTACATCGGCGAGCCGGTGACGGTGGCGCTGATCGGCTCCGGTCACCAGGCGCGCGCCCAGCTCGAAAGCCTCGCCTCGGTGTACTCCGTGCAATCGGCCGTGGTGTTCAGTCCGACGCGCGAGCATCGCGATAAGTTTGCGCACGACATGACGGCACGGCTGGAACTGCCGGTTGCCGCCGCCGAGTCGGCCGAAGCTGCCGTGCGGAATGCGAACGTCGTCGTGACGGCGACCAGCTCGGTGAGCGGCGAGCCGGTGGTGCGCGGCGAATGGCTCGACCGTTGCCGGCTGCTGTGCGCGGTGGGCAGCACCCGGCCGCAGTCGGTGGAGATCGACACGCGCTGCTTCGGTCGGGCCGCGCTCGTGCTGCTGGACTCGGAGCACGCGGCGGAGGAGGCGGGCGATCTGCAGAACGCGATCAAGGCCGGCGCCGCGCCGGGGTCCAAATGCCAGAGCCTCGCGCAACTCGCGGCGGGCGAAGTCTCCGTGCCGATGGAGGACATGGTGCTGTTCAAGTCGGTCGGCACGGCGCTGCAGGATCTCGCGCTCTCGATCCAGTATTTCGAAATGCTGGGCGAACTGCCGCATTATTCGCGCGTCGCCGAACTCGGCAGCCTCAAGCAGCCGGTGAGCGGGCCTCCGCGGCCCTGATTTCCTTTCCCCGTTCCCCCCGGGAGAGGGGCCGGGGGTGAGGGAAGCAGGCGCATCTCCTATCCCCGGTCGAAGGATCAACGTGGTTCGTCAAGGAAGGAACATGGCAAAGAAGGCAGCAAGACCGGCAGGAAAGAGAAAGCGCGCGAGCGCCGAGTACCAGTACCCGAAGATCGACGAGAGCGCCGCGGCGAATTTCGTGTCGCTGCAGGAAATCGTGATGGCGGCGCGCCGTAATCTGCCGCAGTACCTGTGGGACCATCTTTCGGGTGGCGCCGATTCGGAAACGACGCTCCTGCGCAACCGGCAGGGGCTCGACAGCCTCGCGCTGCGCCAGCGCGTACTGGTGGACGTGAGAAAGATCGACATCTCGACCACGTTGCTCGGACGCAAGCTCGCGAGTCCCGTTTTCCTCGCGCCGGTGGGCGGCTTCGTCGGCTACGCGCACCCGGAAGGCGCCTGCAACGTCTCGCGGGCGGCGGTCGCGCACGGCACGACCGCGTTCATCAGCACGGCGGCGAAGCCCAGCATCGAGGCGGCCGCTCAAGCGGTGAAGGAGCCGCTCATCTTCCAGCTCTACGTCAGATCGGACCGCAAGTGGGTGGAGGAAATCCTCGACCGCGCGAAGGCCGCCGGCTACCGCGCGCTGTGCGTATGCGTGGACCGCAACTACTACGGGCGCCGCGAGCGCGACATCATCGCCCGCGCGCGCGTGCACGAGGGCTTCGGCGATCCCTCGTTCCAGATGGGGCTCAAGTGGGACGATCTCATCTGGATGAAGCAGCACATGAAGCTGCCGCTGATCGTCAAGGGCGTGGCGACCGCGGAAGACGCGCGGCTTTCGGTCGAGCACGGCGCCGACGTGGTCTACGTCTCCAACCACGGCGGGCGGCAGCTCGATCACGCGCAGGGCACCATCGAAGTTCTGCCCGAAGTGGTGGCGGCGGTGAATGGCCGCGCCGAAGTCCTGTGGGACGGCGGCGTGCAGCGCGGCACCGACGTCATCAAGGCGCTCTGCCTCGGCGCGCGCGCGGTGGGCGTCGGCAAGATGCTGGGCTGGGCGCTGGCGGCGGGCGCGCAGGCCGGATTGAAGCGCATGCTCGAACTGATGGACGTCGAAATCCGCACGGCGCTGGGTCTCATGGGCGTCACCTCCCTCTCGCAGTTGAACCCCTCCTGGGTGCGCCCCGCGGTTCCCGCCCGCCCCCTCACCCAAACCAACACCTACCCCTGGTTCGAACAACAAATAAAGGGGTCGGGAGTCTTTTAATGACCTGCTGCCCCACTGGCGCGTATATTTAGCCTCATGCCGCGCCGACCCAGATTTTCTACCGGAGGTCTTGCGTACCACGTTTTGAATCGTCGCGTCGCACGTATGCCGCTCTTCGAGAACGCGGGCGATTACGCTGCCTTCGAGCATGTCCTTCTGGAAACGTTCGATCGGACAGGCATTCGAATTGCCGCATATTGCCTGATGCCAAATCACTGGCACCTGCTGCTCTGGCCCAGGCAGGACGGAGATCTTTCTGAGGTCATGCGGTGGCTCACGGTGACCCATACGCAACGCTGGCACGCATATCGTGGCACGTCGGGCACCGGTCCGGTCTACCAGGGGCGATACAAGTCGTTTCCGGTGCAGACGGACGAGCATTTCCTTACTGTTGCCCGGTATGTGGAACGAAACGCGTTGCGGGCGAAGCTGGTAGTGCGGGCGGAGGAATGGCGGTGGTCGAGTCTATGGCGCCGGTCACAGGGAAATCCCGAGCTGATGCGGTTTCTCGGCGATTGGCCCGTGGAACAGCCGCGGCAATGGATAGACGTGGTGAATGGTCCCGAGGCACCCGAAGAGGTTGCGGGGTTGCGGGAACACGTCAGGCGCGGACGACCTCTCGGAAATGCGGCGTGGGTGGCACGAACGGCAGCCCGGCTCGGCCTGGAGTTCACGCTTCGTCCGCGGGGGCGCCCGAAGAAATCAGCAGCGTAAAAGACTCCCGACCCCTTTTATGTACCCACGGTTCTCGGATGCCGAGTACGTGCGGCGCCGCGAGCGCATCGCCGAAGTCATGGCGAAGGCCGGCTGCGACCACGCGCTGATCGTCACCGTGAACCGCGCGGGAAATGCCACGCAGTGGATTACCGGCTGGCCGGGCACGGTGGAGGCATTCGTCGTCTTCAAGCCGGGCGAGAAGATGACGATGTTCATGGAGTGGTACAACCACCTCCCGCTCGCCACGAAGATCGCGCGCGACGCCGACGTGCGCTGGGGCGAACACCGGGGCCTGGAGCTCACGATCGCGGAGCTCAAACGCCGCGGCGCGAAACGCGTGGGGCTGATCGGCCCGCTACCGGTGGCGAAATACCGCCAGCTCGAGGAAAACTTCCAGGTGGCCGCGCTCGACGCGGAATACGTGAAGCTGCGTCTCATCAAATCGGAGGGGGAAATCGACTGGCTGCGAATCGGCGCCGCTCTCAGCGACGCGGGATTCGCCGCGCTGCTCGCGGGCACGAAACCGGGGCTCACCGAGCGCGAGCTCGCCGACATCGTCGAGCGCGCGTACGTGCCCCGCGGCGGCACCACCATGATCCACTATATCGGCGTCACCTCGATGGCGAACCCGCATCTCTTCGTCCCGCCGCAGCACCCTTCGCCGCGCAAGGTGCAATCGGGTGACGTGGTGTTCTGCGAACTCTCGGCCTTCTGGTGGGATTACGCCGGGCAGGTGCTGCGCACGTTCACCGTGGACACCGAGCCGACGCCGCTCTACCGCGACCTGCACGCCACCGCTGAAGCCGCGTTCGACGCCGTCACCCGCGTCGTGCGTCACGGCACGACGATGAAGGAGATCATCGACGCCGCCGGCGTCATCGAGGACAGGGGCTACACCGTGTGCGACGACCTGATGCACGGCTTCGGTGGAGGATATTTCCCGCCCGTCCTCGGCACCAGGAGCCGCCCCGCCGGCCGGCTTCCCGACATGACGTTGCAGGAGAACATGACGGTCGTGGTCCAGCCCAACGTGATCACGAAAGACCGGAGCGCGGGCGTGCAGGTCGGCGAACTCATCCGCGTCACCCGCACCGGTTTCGAGCCGCTCCACAAGACCCCCCGCGGCTTTTTCCGCGCCGGCGAGAACGCATCGTAAAAATCCTCCCTCACCCTCGGTCCCTCCACCCCTCAAGGGGGTGCTGTAACGAGTCCCGGGGGGAGAGGGATGACTCCCCTCTCGATCCCTATGTCGTGCATCAGCGGCACAGTGTTCCCCTCGCCGTCGATCTATTCCGCATCAGCGGCACGACGTTCCCCTCGCCCCCCGGGAGAGGGGCTAGGGGTGAGGGAAGCAACGGCTTGATGTTGCTCCGGGAGCGGGGCCAGGGGGAGGGAAGCAACCACATCGTGTTGCTCCGGGCATTTGTCAGCTTCGTGTAAGCCGCGGTTGCTACGTTTCGGAGCTGCTTGCCATGGGAGATCGAACTTGACCGTCGTGCTTCGCGCATTTCACGCCTTGTTGGCGTTGGGTTTCGTCTCGGCCGCCGGTGGCGCCGCGCTCGCCCAGGAGACCGGGAAGCCCTTCGAGCCGGTCGTGGGCCAGGAGGGCAGGGACGTGGTCTGGGTGCCGACGCCCGAGGTCCTCGTCGAGAAGATGCTCGATCTCGCGCGGGTGACGGAGCGGGACTTCGTCATCGACCTCGGCTCGGGCGACGGCCGCAACGTGATCGCCGCCGCGAGGCGCGGCGCGAACGCCCTCGGCGTCGAATACAACCAGGACATGGTCACGCTCTCGCAGCGCATCGCGGAAGAGGAAGGCGTCGCCGACAAGGCGGCTTTCGTGCGGGGCGACATGTACGAGGCCGACATCTCGCAGGCGACGGTGCTGGCGCTCTTCCTGCTGCCGGAGAACCTCAACCGGCTGGCGCCGAAGTTCCTCGATCTCAAGCCCGGCTCCCGCATCGTTCTCAATCAGTTCGCAGTCGACGGCTGGAACGCCGACGTGACCGAACGGGTGGACGGCGACTGCGGGAACTGGTGCACCGCGCTGCTCTACATCGTGCCGGCGAAGGCGGCGGGCACCTGGCGCTTCGGCAAGGGGGAACTCGTGCTCCAGCAGAATTTCCAGATGCTCACCGGCACGCTGCGCCGGGGCGGCGCCAGTACCACGATCACCGGCGGCCGGCTGCGCGGCGATGAGATCACCTTCAGCATCGACGGCACACGGTACGCCGGCCGCGTGAACGGCGACGCGATGCACGGCGCAAACAGTGCCTGGACCGCGACCCGCATCCAACCCAAGCCCCGGTGACCGCGCCATCTCATCACAAACCGCGATGAGATCGTAGGTTGGGGTAAGCGCAGCGCACCCCAACACGAGGAACCGCATGCATTGTTGGGGTTCGCGCCGCTCACCGCAACCTACGTTTTTCCGGTTCCTTGGGGTGGGGTGAACGCAGGATTCAGGTCGAACGCCGGGCCGCCCGCCAACTTGTCGCCCCGAGCCGACATGGTTAGTCCCTCCTAATCAAGCGCTTCCTTCACCCGTCTTCCGGCGCGTTGCCCCGCGGTGACATTACGGTCGCCGGCGCGGCGCACCCCCCATGTGCCAACCGCATGAAAAGTCTGGAGAAACGCCGATTGGCCCGGGACTTGCGGGCACCATGCCGCATGGAGCAAACGATGAATGGATCCCTCACGTCGACGGTCCGGGCTGGCCGCCTGATACAGATGTTCGGCTGGGTCAACCTGTTCTTTGCGCTCGCGATCGGCGCCATGGTCGCCATATTGGGTGCGGCCGCGAGCGAAATCACCGTGGAATGGGACGCTTTCGTGTTCATGTGGGCGGGGCTGGTGTCGCTCGTCTACTTCCTCGTGGGCGCGGCCATCAAGCACCACCGCACCTGGGCGAAGATCGCCGGCGCGGCGCTCGCCGTATACTGCCTGCTGAGCGTTCCGATCGGCACGCTGATCGGTGTGTGCATTCTCGTGTATCTCGTGCGAGGCTGGAAAGAAGCGACGCCCGCGATTCCCGCCAATCCGGCCTGACGCCACGACGGCACGCCGCGAACGCCAGCTCACCCGGCGTTGGCGGCGGCGGGCTATTTCCTGTCCGGGCCGGCCTCGTCGTAGAACACCTGGAACTCGTCTCAGCGCTTGCCGAGGAAGTCCCCGAACTCGGCACTTTCACCCTTGCGGGCGCAGTTGCTATGATGCGCGCCTCACCCGGCCGTCGGCCCTGAGCGCCCATCCCGTGGACTGCAGGAGTGGAAGCCATGAATTTCGCGATCGAAGACTCACCCGAGCAAAATGCGTTCCGCGCCGAAGTGCGCGCGTTTCTCGAGCAAGCCGTCTCCCCCAAGCTCGAGCATTCGGTGGATCCCTGCGACATGTCGCTCGAGCAGTATCAACTGCGGCGCGATCTCGGTCGCAGCCTGGGCGCGCAGGGGTGGCTCTATCCCTCGATGCCTAAGGAGTACGGCGGCGGCGATCTTTCGGCCGAGAAGGTGGCCATCCTGCACGATGAACTGTCGCGGATCGGATTGGCGCTGCCGCCGTATTACGACGCCGGCGGGCGCATGTCCGCGCCGACGATACTGGTGTGGGGCACGTCCGAGCACAAGCAGCGTTTCCTGCCGCCGATCTGCCGCGGTGAGGTTCGCACCTGGCAGCTGCTGAGCGAGCCGGGCGCGGGCTCCGATCTCGCTGGCATCAAGACCACCGCGATCCGCGATGGCGACGCCTACGTCGTGAACGGACAGAAGGTATTCGTCGGCAGCTCGCACGGCGCGGATTACTCGTGGACCATCGTCGTCACCGATCCCAAGGGCGAGCGCCACCAGAACCTGTCGTGGCTGATGATCCCGATGGATCTTCCGGGGATCACCGTCACGCCGATGGATCTGCTCGCGACCGGCGGCGAGGGGGGAAGCGGCTCCGGCGTGAAGAATGCCGTGTTCTTCGACAACGTGCGCGTTCCCGCGGATCACTTGATCGGCGGCGAGAACAACGGCTGGAAGGTGGCGTCGACGCACCTCGAAGTCGAGCACGGCGGCATGGGGCGGCTCGCCGATCGCCGCGTGATCTACGAGTTCATCGAGCTATGCCGCGAGCGGCGCGACGGGCATGCCATCGCCGACGACCCGGGCGCCCGCGCCGAACTGGTCGAGCTCTACATCGAGGCGGAGATCACGCGGCTCTTCGCGCTGCGCAACCACTGGCTCGCGCATACCAACCAGCCGCGCTCCTACGAAGGCGCGCAATACAGCCTGCGGCGCAAGCTCTCGGGCCTCGATATCTCGGAGAAGATGCTGCGCATCGCGGGGCCGTGCGTGCTGACGAAGGACAAGCGCTGGGGGCCGCTCCGGGGCACCATCGAATATTTCCAGCGCGACGCCATCACCGCGCTGCATCCCGGCGCTACCACCGACATCCAGCGGGTCATCATGGCGCGGCGCATCGGCATCGGCGGGCGCGAGCGCGAAAAAGCCGGCGCGCTGCGGTGATGTTGACTGTCCCCCCATCCCAACCTTCCCCCGCAAGCAGGGGAA
>MEQT01000069.1 GCA_001770325.1 Betaproteobacteria bacterium RIFCSPLOWO2_02_64_14 | reverse complement strand
TGCTCGCCGCAGCAGGAATCTCGTATGGAAACGCGAAGCG
This sequence comes from Betaproteobacteria bacterium RIFCSPLOWO2_02_64_14, assembly GCA_001770325.1. Classification (GTDB taxonomy): domain Bacteria; phylum Pseudomonadota; class Gammaproteobacteria; order Burkholderiales; family SG8-41; genus DSOT01. The sequence continues at coordinate 7,700 of MEQT01000069.1, read as the reverse complement.
CACGCCGTAGCTCTTGCCGATCCAGTTGGCCTGCATCGTCTTCACGCGCTCGGGCCAGCCGGGGAGTCGGTCGAGCATCGCCAGCAGCTCGTCGGCGTAGCGGGTGATCGCCAGGTAATACATCGGGATCTCGCGCTTTTCCACCGGCGCGCCGGTGCGCCAGCCGCGGCCGTCGATCACCTGCTCGTTGGCGAGAACGGTCTGATCGACCGGGTCCCAGTTGACCACCCCGGTCCTCTTGTAGGCGAGACCCTTCTCCAGCATGCGCAGGAACAGCCACTGGTTCCAGCGATAATACTCGGGGCGGCACGTCGCGAGCTCGCGGCTCCAGTCGATGCCGAAGCCGAGCGACTTCAACTGCGACTTCATGTAAGCGATGTTGTCGTAGGTCCATTTCGCCGGCGGCACCGAGTTCGCCATCGCCGCGTTCTCGGCCGGCAGTCCGAACGCATCCCATCCCATGGGCTGCAACACCTCGAAACCCCGCATGCGATGGTAGCGGGTGAGCACGTCCCCTATGGTATAGTTTCTCACGTGACCCATGTGCAGCTTGCCGGAGGGGTAGGGAAACATCGACAGGCAGTAATACTTGGGTTTGCCCACTGCTTCCACGGCGCGGAACGCGCCTGTCTCGTCCCAATAGTTCTGGGCGTCGCGCTCGACAGCGTGCGGGTTGTATCTCTGCTGCATGATGGGACTGTGAAAAAAGTCACAATTATAGCCGCATCCACCTGTGCGCCCGGCGCCGTATAGAGTGTCGTCATCGGGCACGCGGAGAACGACCATGCTTCTAAAACTTGCTGTCGCAATGGTGCTGCTCATCAGCGCCTTGCCATCGTTTGCGGCGCAAACGCTCGTGGTCGAAGGCGTGATCAGCCCGGCATGGGTCGAACGCGGCGGAAAACGCGAGCCGCTTGCCAGCGGCATGACGCTCAATGCGGGCGACAAGGTGCATACCGGTCCGGGGTCGCGCACGCTCCTCAGGATGGCGGAAGGCAGCGCCGTCAAGCTGGGAGAGAACGCGACGCTTGCCGTTGACGACCTGCTCCAGAAAAGGGACGGCGGGAAAACGCTGGTCAACGCCACTTTCGATGTGGTGCGCGGCGCGTTTCGCTTCACGACCGGCGTGTTTGCCAAGGATCCCGCGCAGCGCAATATCAAGGTGAAGATCGCCACCGTCACCGCCGGCATCCGCGGCACCGACGTCTGGGGACGATCGACTGCGAAGGAAGATCTGGTGTGCCTCATCGAAGGCCGGATCTCGGTCGATCATGGCGGCAAACAGTTTTCCATGGCGGAGCCGCTGCTTTTTTTCGTCGCGCCGCGCAACCAGCCGCCCAAGCCGGTTGCCTCCGTCTCGAAGGAGCAGGTCGATCAGTGGTCCGAAGAAACCGAGATGCGCGACGGCAACGGCGCGGCCCGGCGCGGCGGGCGCTACCGGGTGGACGTTCTCGCGACGCGCGAAGAGAACGCCGCGCTGCAGGCCCGGGTGAAGGCGCAGGAAGCGGGTTTTCCGGCACGAGTCGATTCGAGGCAAGACAGCTACGGCAGCGAAAGCTATGAGGTCCACATCGCCGGTTTCGCGACGGCGAAGGATGCGGCGGTCGCCGCCGCCAAGCTCAAAGCGCTGGGTTTCGCCGAGGCCCGCGCGCGCTAGCCTGCGCCCCGCGGCTTTTCCCGTTCCCGAATGACGCCTTCGTTTCTTGCCGGACTCAACGAGCAACAGCTTGAAGCCGTGACGCTGCCGCATCGCTCCGCGCTGGTGCTGGCCGGCGCCGGCAGCGGCAAGACCCGGGTGCTGACGACCCGGATCGCGTGGCTCATCCAGACCGGGCAGGTGAGCCCTGCCGCGCTGATCGCGGTCACGTTTACCAACAAGGCGGCCAAGGAGATGCTGACGCGCATCTCATCCATGTTGCCGATCAACACGCGGGGCATGTGGGTCGGCACGTTTCACGGCCTGTGCAACCGCCTGCTCCGCGCGCATCACCGCGAGGCGCAGCTGCCGCAGCTGTTCCAGATACTCGACACCCAGGACCAGCTCGCGCTCATCAAGCGCCTGATGAAGAGCCTCAATATCGACGAAGAGCGCTATCCGCCGCGCCAGGCGCAGTGGTTCATCGCCGGGAACAAGGAAGAGGGCCGGCGCGCCCAGGATGTGGAGGCGCACGACGACTTCTCGCGCCGCATGCGCGAGTTCTACGCCGCTTACGACGAGCAGTGCCAGCGCGAAGGCGTGGTCGATTTTGCGGAGCTGCTGCTGCGCTCCTTTGAACTCATCTCGCGCAACGAGGCGTTGCGCGAGCACTACCGCAACCGCTTCCGGCACATCCTCGTCGATGAGTTTCAGGACACCAATCGCCTCCAGTATCGATGGCTGCAACTGCTGTCCGGGCCTGAGAGCGCGCTGTTCGCCGTCGGGGACGACGATCAGTGCGTCGCGCGCGGCACGCGCATTACGATGGCGGACGGATCACGCAAGGCCGTCGAGAACGTGCGCAAGGGCGACCTGGTCCTCGCGTGCTTCGGCAAGCAGGACTTCCGGTCGGCTGAAGTGACGGATGTGTTTGAGAGGCGCAGTCGCAAGGCGCTCGTCACGATAGTCACACGACGCGGGCGGACCCTCACGAGCACGCCGGAACACACGCATTTCGCCGGGTATGTGCTCGGGGAGACACCGCAGACCTTGATGGCCGATTTCGACATGGACCCTCTGCAACCTCACCACATTCCGCGCTCGCGCAATTCCATCCGCAGGAACATTGGCATTACGCTGTGTGGCGACAATCGCGGGCGCAGCGTATTGCACCGGATCTGCGTGATGGGCAACGATGCACGGGGCCGGGAGGCGTTGCGGAAACTGGGCTTGAGCGTGAGGCCAGCAAAGAAACGTTCCCAGAGCTGGCGCTTTGAAACGTCCAACAAGGACTTTGGCAAGCTGGTGTCACAGGCGCAACGGGTGCAACGCGTACTCGGGGGCAACATTATCCTGAGAGGCGGCTTTCATTCCACGCCCCTCCCGTTCGTTCGCGCACGCAACGTCAGACCCGGGATGGTCCTGGTCGGAGAAGACGGCGGGCTGGATGTCGTGAAACGCGTGGTTCCCGGCAAGGTGCGCGAGACGCGGGTGTTCGATCTGAACGTCGCGTCGGTTCACAACTTTATCGCCAACGGCCTGGTCACGCATAACTCGATATACGCCTTCCGCGGCGCCTCGGCCGCCAATATGCAGGCTCTGCAGCGGGATTTTTCCATAGAGCGCGTGATCAAGCTCGAGCAGAACTATCGATCGCACGGCCACATCCTCGACGCCGCCAATGCGCTCATCCAGCATAACCGCAGACGCCTGGGCAAGAACCTCTGGACCGAGGCGGGCAAGGGCGAGCCGCTGCGGTTGTACGAGGCGGCGAGCGACCTCGACGAAGCGGCCTACATCATTGACGAGGTCAAGGCGCTGCGCGGGGAAGGAATCGCGCTCGACAACCTCGCCGTGCTCTATCGCTCGAACGCGCAATCGCGCGTGCTGGAGCACGCGTTGTTCAACGCCGGCATCTCGTATCGGGTGTTCGGGGGATTGCGCTTCTTCGAACGCCAGGAGATCAAGCATGCGCTCGCGTACCTGCGGCTCCTCGCGAGTGACGCTGACGACGGGGCGCTCACGCGGGTGATCAATTTTCCGCCGCGCGGCATCGGCGCGCGCACGCTCGAACAGTTGCAGGACCTTGCGCAGGAGCGCCGGACGAGCTTGTGGGGGGCAGCCAAGGAAAAGGCGGCAGGCGCAAAGGACAAGGATGAAGGCGGAAGGCGGAAGGATGAAGAAAAACCTGCGGAAGCCCGACCCGATTCATCCTTCATCCTTCATCCTTCATCCTTGAAGGGAGTTCCCGCCTTCGTCGCCCTCATCGAATCGATGCGCGCCGCGACGGCGGGTCTGCCGTTGCCCGAGATCATCGACCACGTGATTGCGGCGAGCGGCCTGAAGCAGCACTATCTGGCGGAGAAGGAAGGGGCGGATCGTCTGGAGAACCTCGCGGAGCTCGTCACCGCCGCCGCCGCGTTCGTCGCCGAGCGCGACTTTCAGCCCGCGGGTGAAGCGCCCCAGATCGATGAGCCGGATCAACTCACTGCGTTTCTCGCCCATGCCGCGCTGGAGGCCGGCGAGCACCAGGCGGAAGCGGGGACGGACGCGCTGCAACTGATGACCGCGCACTCCGCCAAAGGGCTGGAATTTCACGGCGTTTTCGTGAGCGGGCTGGAAGAGGGGCTGTTTCCTCATGAAAACAGTCTCACCGAGGCCGACGGCATCGAAGAGGAGCGCCGGCTGATGTATGTGGCGCTCACGCGCGCGCGGCGGCGGCTCTATCTCTCGTTTGCCCAGAGCCGGATGCTGCACGGACAAACCCGTTACGGGATTGCCTCCCGCTTCCTGCGCGAGATACCCGTAAACCTCGTGCGCCGGGTCAATGCAGGATTCAGGATCCAGGAGCGAGGATCGAGGATCGAGGATCGAGGCAGAAGCAGAAACAGACTCGACGCCGCATCTCAGTCCTCAATCCTCAATCCTCAATCCACGATGCCCTGGCGCATCGGGCAGAGCGTGGTGCACCCGAAGTTCGGCGCCGGGGTGATCGTGAGCGCGGAAGGGCGGGGCGCCGAGGCGCGCGTCCAGGTCAATTTCCGCGATGCCGGGCTGAAGTGGCTGATGCTGGAGTATGCACGGCTCGCGGCTGCGTGAGTCCCGCACGCGTCAGCGAGGAGCCGGATCCTCGTCAGGCGGCGCTCCGAATATGTCCTTGTAGCTCGCGTAAATCGAGCAGAACAGGACCGGCAGCAGCACCAGCAGCCCGAGCAGCAGCGGGATCGATGCGACGAACCACAGCACCAGCAGGATCGCGCCGTACACCAGGAACGCGAGCCAGTTGTAAAGACATGCCGCGAGCGATCGTTTCATCGCGTCCAGGGGCTTCATATTCTCGAGCACAACGAGGATGGGCGCGAACCAGATCAGCATGAGCAGCGGCAGGTAGAGCACGCAGCCCACCAGCAGCGCGAGCGCAAAGCTGCGGACGGCGCCGGAAATCATGTGGATGTCGGTCGCGCCTTTCTGCAGCACGGTTTGCAGCATGGTGCCCCCCGCCGTCGCCCACACGGCCCCGAGAACCACGATCGAGCCGATGAGATAGACGCCGCCGATGGTGACGAGCGCGGTGCCGTGGTTCCGGAATCCCGCGAAGAGGTGGGCAAGCTCGAGTTCCCCGCCTCGCTCAAGCGCCTTGCAGCCCAGCATCAATCCGGCGAAAAGCGCCGGTGACAGCAGATTGAAGAGCAACGGCCCCAGCACGGGAATCGAAAGGGACGTGATCCAGAGCAACGCCAGGACGACGGTCAGCACGACCCACATGAAAGGTGATTTCTGGAACAGCGCGAATCCATCGACGATCCACGCCCAGCCGCGACCTGCATCCAGAGCTTGTGCGCTCATGCTGGATTGCCTCCGTTTACATCCGCAGCCGCGGCAGCTCCCGCTCGCGCGCGACGTGTTGGCGCAGCACCTGGCGGAAGTGCCCGGGGTCTTTGGCATGGGTAAGCGCGCCCGGGCGCGGCAGATGAAAGTCGTAGAGGCGCGAGACCCAGAACCGCAGCGCCGCTGCCCGCAACGTCACCGGCCAGGCGCCGCGCTCGATCGCGGTAAACGGCCGGATGGCGCAATAGGCCCCGAGCAGCGCGTCAGTACGGATCGCATCGAGCCGCCCGCCTTCGCCCATGCACCAGTCATTGACGGTGATGGCGACATCGTAGAGCAGCACGTCGGTGCAGGCAAAGTAGAAATCGATGACGCCGGCGAGGCACCCTTCGTCGAACAACACGTTGTCGCGAAAGAGATCGGCATGTATCACGCCGTGCGGCAGGTCGGCCAGGCGGTAAAGCGACTGGAAGCGTACCTCCTCCTGCAACAATGCAGCGTCTTCGGGCGAGAGGAATGGCAGTACGTCGGGCATTACCGCTTTCCACCATTTCGCGCCGCGGGGATTTTCCATCGTCAACGGGTAGCTCGTTCCCGCGAGGTGCAGGCGGGCGAGCATTGCCCCGACCTGGGCGCAGTGTTCCGCAGTGGGCTTGTCGAGATCCTTGCCGGTGAGAAAGCTCACCAGCGCCGCCGGCTTGCCGTTGAGCGTGCCGAGCAACTCGTGGTCGAGATTCGCGATCGGCTTCGGGCAGGGTACGCCCTGGTCCGCGAGATGCGCCATCAGTCTGAGGTAGAACGGCAGCTCGTGCTGGGCGAGTTTCTCGAACAGCGTGAGGATGTAACGGCCCGAGGTGGTCGCGACGAAATAATTGGTGTTTTCGATGCCGGCCGGAATCCCGGCAAACGTCACGAGCGCACCGATCGAGTACCGCTGCAGCCAGGCGCCAAGCTCATCGGGAGTAACAGTGGTGAAGACGGACATGAGGCGGGTCAGCCGTGAGCGGTGAGCGGTGAGCGGTGGTTGTCTTCTTTGTGGCTCACGCTGCCTGCCGCTTACTGCTTACCGCTTGCTGCTTACCTCAGAACTGATGTATCACCCACATCGGCGGCCGTATGCCGGTATCCGTGTCCTGCCGGCTGAAGCGGCCATCGCCCTGGTGGTCAATCATGTAGTAGGGGCGGCCCGTGGACGGCGTAACCTTGACCATGTAGAGCTTGCCCCCGATGCGGTATTCCTCCACCGTATCGAGCCCCTGCCGGCGGATCGTCACCTGAGGTTCGAGCGCAGGGTCCGGTTCGTATCCCGGCGGAGGCGGCGGAGGCTCGGGGATCGGCTGCAGGTTCGGCTTGGTCTGGGCCGCCAGCGGCAGCGCGACGCTGAGCGCGAGTATGGCAAGCAGGTTACGCATGATGCTTATTATGGGGCTTCGGGGCGCGTTTTTAAAGGGCAGGAAAGCAGGATTGAAGATCGAGGACTGAGGATTGAGCGACCCCTTCGTTATCCGGCGCCGCCAAGGTGGTCTGGTTCGCCGCTTTCTCTCAATCCCCGATCCTCACTCCTCAATCCTATAGGTTAAGCAGCACCTCGTGTTCGGCGGCGGATGGTTCGAACCCGCGCTTCCCGTAATAGTCGAAGATCGCGTCCACCACCGCTTTCGGTTCGTTGATGATCATGACCAAATCGAGATCGGCCGGGTCGATCATGCCTTCGACGACGAGCGTGTGACGGAACCAGTCGAGCAGGCCGCGCCAATAGGGTTCGTGCACGAGGATGACCGGCATTTTGCGCGTCTTTCCGGTTTGCACCAGGGTGAGCGCCTCCATGAACTCGTCCAGCGTGCCGAATCCGCCCGGCATGATCACCCAGGCCGTCGCGAACTTGACGAACATTACCTTGCGCGGGAAAAAATGCCGGAACGTCTGGCTGATATCCTGAAAGGGGTTCGCCTGCTGCTCGTCCGGCAACTGGATATTCAGACCCACGCTCGGGCTGCGGCCGAAGTAGGCGCCCTTGTTCGCGGCTTCCATGATCCCGGGCCCGCCCCCGGAGATCACGCTGAAGCCGGCGTCCGAAAGCTGGCGCGCGATCTGTTCGGCAAGGATGTAATAGGCATGGTCCGGCGGCACGCGCGCGCTGCCGAAGATGCTGACCGCCGGGCGGATCGTGCTCAGCCGCTCCGTCGCCTCGACGAATTCTGACATAATGCCGAACACGCGCCACGACTCGCGCGCC
>MEQT01000068.1 GCA_001770325.1 Betaproteobacteria bacterium RIFCSPLOWO2_02_64_14 | reverse complement strand
CGCGCCGTGCGCCGCGCCCGTGTTCGCCTTCGTTGGCGCCCCCTTCGCAATCGTCGTCCTGGCGCAGATCAGCGTCGGGCGCGATTTCTCCCGCCTCGCCCTGCGTATCGCCCGCTCGACGGCGGCGACATCGTGCCCGTCGACTCCGGCGATCACGCGCCAGCCGTAGGCCTCGAAGCGCCGTTTCACGTCGTCGGTGAACCACTGGCGGATCTGCCCCTTCTCCGAATCGATCGAGATGCCGTTATCGTCGTAGATCGCGATCAGCTTCGCGAGCCCCAGCGTCCCGGCGAGCGAGCACGCTTCATGCGAGATGCCTTCCATCAGACAGCCGTCGCCGAGAAACACGTACGTATGATGGTCGACGATGGGAAAGCCGTCGCGGTTGAATTGCGCGGCGAGCACCCGTTCCGCGATCGCCATGCCGATCGCATTGGCAAGGCCCTGGCCGAGCGGTCCCGTGGTGGTCTCCACGCCCGGCGCGCACGAGCGTTCGGGGTGGCCCGGCGTTTTCGAATGCAACTGCCGGAAGCGCCGGATTTCCGCCATCGGCAGGTCGTACCCGGTGAGATGCAGCAACGCATAAAGCAGCATCGAGCCGTGGCCGTTCGAGAGCACGAACCGATCGCGGTCCATCCACGCCGGATTGGCAGGGTTGTGCTTGAGATGATGGATCCACAGCGCTTCGGCGATTTCCGCCATGCCCATAGGCATGCCGGGATGGCCGGAGTTGGCCTGCTGCACGGCATCCATTGCAAGCGCGCGTATCGCGTTGCTGAGGTCGACGCGGGAATTCATCGGATTGCGGAAAAGGTGGGGCGCGGCGAAGCGCGAATTATACCCGCTCTGTGCCGCGCCTCACTGACAAAGCCCGCCGCTCAGTTGTTGCCCTCCTCGGGCCGGCGGGCGAGCTTGATGCCGAGTTGTTTGAGCTTGCGGTAGAGGTGGGTGCGTTCCAGCCCGACGACATCGGCAACGCGGCTGATGTTGCCGCCCTCCCTCGCGATGTGGTGCTCGAAGTAGAGCCGCTCGAAGGCGTCGCGCGCGTCCCTCAGCGGCATGTCAAACGTGAGCCCGTAGCCCGCCGCTTCAGGCGCCGCCGCGCTCGGCATTACCACGCGGCCGACGTCTTCGAGCGTAACCTGCTCGCCGGATGCGGTGAGCGCCAGCGTCCTCACCGCGCTCTGCAGCTGGGCGATGTTTCCCGGCCAGTCATGGTTGCGCAGCGCGTTGAGTGCAGCCGTCGAGAACTGCCGCGACGGCGTTTCCTTCGACTCAACCATGCGTAACAGCATGAGCACGGCAAGCTCCGGGATATCTTCGCGGTGCTCGCGCAGGCTCGGCACCCGCATCGTCGCCGCGGCGAGCGCCGAATACAGGCGCGGGTCGAACAGGCCCTGCGCCACCATTCCCGTGAGGTCACGCGTTGCGCCGCATACCAGGCGCGCGTTGTAGCGTTCGATCTTGCCCAGCAGCAGCATGAGGCCCTTCTGCTCGACACGGGTGAGCTCGGAACAATCGTGCAGGAACAGGACGCCGTCACGCGCCTGGTTGAGCAGATCGAGCGGCGCATCCGCAAGCGCGACCGAGTTTTCCGGGGCGACCCACGGCGTATTGCGCGTATGCAGGAAGCGCGCGGCAAGCTCGATTCCGCTGCCGGGCTCGCCGGTGAGAAGCACGGGAGTCTTGAGGTTGGCGACGCGCTCCAGCCGCTGCTTGAGATCGACGATCAGGGGTGCCCGGCCGAGACTTGCCAGCGAGAGCGCGGGCTGCGGCTGCTCGGCGCCGTGCTTGAGCGCCCGATCCACCGTCGCGAGCAGTTTTTGCAGGGCGATCGGCTTTTCGAGGAAATCATATGCGCCGATACGAGTCGCCTCGACCGCAGTATCGATCGTGCCGTGGCCCGACATCATGACCACCGGCATCGTCAGCATGCCGGCGGTTGCCCACTCCCTGAGCAGCGTGATGCCATCGGTGTCTGGCATCCAGATGTCCAGCAACACCAGGTCCGGACGCGCGCCGCTGCGGAATGCGCGCGCTTCGCTCGCGTTCTCCGCCAACTGCACCTGATAGCCTTCGTCCGAGAGGATCTCGGAAAGCAGCTCCCGGATGCCGATTTCGTCGTCAACGACCAGAATCTGCTGCATACGATTGAGATTAGAAGGTTCTAGTTTACACCGCGGCATCACGCCGCGGTCTTGTGTCCTGCCGCCCGGATCGCGGCCGAGGGCAGCGTGACGCTCACGCGTGCCCCGCGCGGCGTGACGTTGGAAATCGCCACCTGGCCACCATGCTCCTCCACGATTTTCTTGACGATCACGAGCCCCAGCCCGGTTCCCCTGGGCTTGGTCGTCACGTACGGCTCGAATGCCCGCTTCATCATGTGCTCGGGAAAGCCGCAGCCATTGTCGGCCACCGTCAGACACACCGTGCCGTCGACCACCGCGGTGGCAAGCACGATGACCGGACCCGCGGTGTCGGCCAGCGCATCCTGCGCATTTTGCAGAAGATTGTGGATCACCTGGCGCAGCTGCGATGCATCGCCGATGACGGGCGGCAAGGTCGCCGACAGCTCGAGCCGGATGCTGGGCGTGAGCGACTCGTAGAGCGTGAGCACCTCGCGCACCAGTTCGTTCAGGTCGAGCGCGCGCATGGAAGGGTCGGGCGTGCGCGCGTACTGGCTGAACGCGTCCACCATGCGCTTGAGCGACGCGACCTGATTGACGATCGTCTGGGTGGAGCGCCGCAGCATGTCGCCCTCCGCCTCCGGCAGTTTGCCGCCGAGTTTCACTTGCAGGCGCTCAGCCGACAACTGGATCGGCGTGAGGGGATTCTTGATCTCGTGCGCCAGGCGGCGCGCGACTTCAGCCCATGCCGCATCGCGTTGCGCCTGCAGCAGGTGGGTAATGTCATCAAAAACGACCACGGCCCCGGTCTCGGCGCTCCCGGGCAAGCGCGTGCCGCGCAGCAACAGAACCTGCCGCCCGCCTTTCGCGTCGCGCTCCACCTGCCGCTGCCACTGGCTCGTGCCGGCCGCCGCGAAACCGCGCTCGATCTCCTCCGCGAGCGGGGCGAGCGCCGCGTCGCACTCGCCCCATTGCTGCGGCGGCAGCCCCAGCAGCGGCCTGCAATCCAGCCCCAGGATGTCGGCGGCGCTGGGATTGGCGGAGCGCAGGCGCTGCTTCGCATCGAATGCCAGCACACCTGCGGACAGGTTGGCGAGTATGCTCTCCACGTAGACCTTGGCGTGCGTGACTTCTTCCTGGTGGCGCTCGGCCTGAGCCCGCGTTTCAGCCAGCTGCAGCGTCATGCTATTGAAAGACTGCGTGAGCACGCCCAGCTCGTCGCGGCTTTCCACGGCCGCGCGCTGACTGAAGTCGCCCTGCGCCACCGCGCGCGTACCTTCCACCAGCACGCTGAGCGGAGCCGACAGCCGATCGGAAAGCACGAACGCCAGCGCCAGCGCGGTCAGCAGCGACAGGAGCAGGGTCAAGGACAGGGTGATGGCGTAGAAGCGCTTCAACCCGCGCCGCGCCAGACTCAGTTCCTGATATTCACGATAGCCCGTCTGAACGGTTTCGGCGTCCTGCGCGAACCTTTCGGGAACCGGGTGCACGAGCTGCAGGACACGAGGCTCTTCGGTCAGGGCCAGCACGTTGACGGGCACGAGCACGCGCAGATAAAGACCGCGCTCGGGGAGCGACTCCACCGCGCTGTAGGTTTGCTGCGACCGGACTTGCCGCATCGCGTTGGAACCGGGTGGCTCGGGCATCAGCCCCACGCGCTCGTTGGCCGAAAACGCGACCACGCGGCCGCGCGGATTGAATAATGTCGCCTCCTGCACCCCGGCCTGCTCGCGCAGGGTGTTAAGCTCTGCCAGGTGCTCCGCCGGCGGCTTCAGCGCGAGCGCTTGAGCCATCGCACCCGCCTTTCCGGTCAGATCGCGCAGCATGTTGTCGAGCGCGCCCCGCCCCAGGTTGAGCCCGCCCTCGAGCGCGCGATCCACGCGCACCTCGAACCACGACTCGATGCTTTTCGCCATGAACTGCACGGATACCCCGTAAATCAGCGCCCCGGGAAGCAAGGCCATCAACGCGAACAGCAACACCAGGCGCAACGTGAGCTTGGAGCCGAAAATCCCCGCCTTGAGCTTGCGCCTCAGCGTCACCAGCTGATAGCTCACCAGCAGCGCGAGCATCAGCGCAACTGCGCCGTTGACCAGCAGCAGCAGCGTGTAGTGCTCCGCGAACACCACGGTATTGGCGCTCGCCGTAGCCAGCAAGAACACGGCGACCGCAGTCAGCCCGACGCACAGGATCATCAGGTACCGCGTGCGGTTCGTGCCGAGGGCGTAACGCCGGGTGGCGGGCGCCTTCATGGTGAAACCGTCCACCGATACCATTCGGAACCAACGTTCCAGTCGCGTGAGCCGAACGTGTTCAACTGGAACGGCTTGGGCAGTTGCGTGGTATCCAGCCGCATGCGCACGGCAGCGGCGTAGGTCGTGTCTTTCGTGAGTGCGCCTGGCTCGACGTCTTCGCGGCGGCGCACCTGGCTCATCAAATCGAGCGCCTCGGCAAGCGTCGCGAAGTTCTGGTAAAGATTGCCGACTCCGATCCGGTACTGCCGCGTGAGCGCGTTGTACGACAGACGGAACTGCTGCCGGCTCGCCGCAATCTTTTCGTTCACCCAGTACCAGCGCGGGCGCATCAACTCGAATTCCAGCAGAAAATACAGTGGCAACCCTTTGCTGAGCACGCCTTCGAGCGTGGGGTTGAGAGCGATCTCGAAGTCGGCCTCCAGCACGACGCTGTCCTCGTCGATCCTGAGCGCCGCTTTCTTGATCTCGATCCCGTCCGCGGTCGCCGCCAGCGGCACAGCCAGCGCGAGCCACGCCGCCAGCAGGGCGGCGACCCAGCTACCGTTTCTCCAGCAGCGCATAGAAAAACCCGTCATGCCACTCGTCTGGAAGCCATAGACCCGGTGCAGATTGCGGACAGTGGTAGGTCCCGGGCGGAGTCAGGTGGACGGCATCGCCATGGCGTTCCAGGAACGCCGCGACCTGCGCATGGTTTTCTTCGTGGAACAGCGAACACGTGGCGTACAGCAATTTACCACCTCTCGCGAGCACCCGCCACAGTGCGTCCAGGATGCGCTGCTGCTGGTGCGCAAACTGCGCGAGATCGCTCGCGCGCCGCAACCACTTGATGTCGGGATGGCGGCGTACGACCCCTGAAGCCGAGCACGGGACATCGGCCAGCACACGTTCGAACTCCCGGCCGTCCCACCAACCAGCGGGATCCGCGGCATCGCCGCAAACGATATGCCCTGCGAGGCCCAGCCGCGAGAAGTTGGCCCGCACCCGCTCCAGGCGCTCCATCGCCGTGTCGAGCGCCACGAGCTCGATGTCAGCAATTTCGAGGAGGTGCGATGCCTTGCCCCCGGGGGCGGCGCACGCGTCAAGGACGCGGTGACCGGGGAGCGCTTCAAGCATCGGGGCCGCCAACTGCGCCCCGGCATCCTGCACCGAAACCAGACCTTCGGCAAATCCGGGAATGCGTTCGATCGGTCGCGGCCGGTCGAGAGTAAGCGCCGAGACGCCTGTCGTTCGCGCTGCAACGCCGTGTTCGGCGAGCAGGGCAAGGTAGCCGGTGAGGCTCGCGCGCCGAACGTTTACCCGCAGGGTCAGTGGCGGATGCGCGTTGCCGGCGCCAAGGATGCTTGTATAGTCTTCGGGGTATTGCGCGCGCAGCTTGTCGATCCACCATTGCGGGCATGAGAAACGCGCGACCTCCGAGCGCCGCGCGTGCCCCGTGAGCGCATCGCGCCGGCGCAGAAAATTGCGCAAGACTGCGTTGGTGAGGGTCTTGGCCGCGGTCAACCCTATCCGCTCACAAGCCCGTACCGCGTGGTCGACCACCGCGTGCGGCGCGGCCGGCGTATGGGCAAGCTGGTAGAGTGCGACCCGCAGCAGTGCCTGCAGCCGCTCGTCGCGCAGCGGGCGTTCCAGCAGCGCTCCAAGCACGGCATCGATCTCTCCCAGCCACCGCAGCGTGCCAAAGCACAAATCCCGAAGCGCGGCGCGTTGCTGCGTGGAAATGCCGGGATGCGAGCGTAGCGCGGCGGCGAGTTCCCGATCCAGACTGCGCCCACCCAGGACACGGAGCACCACGCCGCTCGCGATGCGCTGGACGTCCTGCATTACCGGCCCATGCGCGCACCGCGCCCGATGTCGGACCCCGCGACGAACGCGCGCGCCGACATCGCCTTGCCGCCCGCGCGCTGCAGTTCGAGCACCCGCAGGGCGCCATGGCCGCATCCGACCAGGATGCCTGTTGCATCGGCCATGCACACTTCCCCCGGCGCCCCCGCGGAGCCGTGCTCAGCTTGCACCCTCCAGAGCTTGACCTGGATGCCGTTGATGTGCGTGTAGGCGCCGGGTACCGGGTTGAATGCGCGCACCTGGCGGTCGATGGCCGCAGCACTGTCGGACCAGCGGATCTCGGCTTGCGCACGGTCAATCTTGGGCGCATACGTTGCCAACGCAGGATCCTGGGGCCGTGGCACGGGGTGGGATACAAGCGCTTCGACGAGCAGTCGCGCGCCGAGCGCGGCAAGCCGATCTTGCAGCGCGCCTGCGGTGTCCCCAGCGGCAATTGGCAGCGACGCCTGCAGCAGGATTGCTCCGGTATCGAGCCCCTCATCCATCTGCATGATGGTGACCCCGGTCATCGCGTCGCCAGCGAGCAAGGCATGCTGTATCGGGGCCGCTCCGCGCCAGCGCGGCAGCAGCGAAGCGTGGATATTGATGCAGCCCAAGCGCGGCAGCCCGAGAATTGCTTTGGGTACGATCAACCCGTAGGCGGCGACCACCATGGCATCCGGCCGCATGCCGGCGATGGCATCCGCGATACCGCCGTGGGCCAGCGAGGCCGGCTGCAACAGCGCAAAGCCGTGCCGCGCAGCGGCGGTCTTCACGGCCGGAGGCTGAAGTTTCCTGCCGCGACCGGCGGGCCGGTCAGGCTGGGTCAGCACGCACACTACGTCGTGCCCTGCCGCAACGATCGCTTCGAGCGCGATCGCGGCAAACTGGGGGGTTCCGGCAAAGACTATCTTCAACGGGGTGGCGGGGCCGTGACCAGGCAGCCCGAGGCAGCAAAGCTACATCGCCTGCCGCAGTTGCTTTTTGAGCCTCGCGATGATGCGCTGTTGTTTGAGGCGCGACAGGTACTCGACGAACACCTTTCCCACCAGATGATCCATCTCGTGCTGGATGCACGCCGCAAGGAGCCCGTCGGCCTCGAAAGTCTGGCCGGCACCTTGGGCGTCCCAGGCTCGCACTTTGATGTGTTGCGCCCGACGCACCTTCTCGTAGACCCCGGGGACGGACAGGCAACCCTCCTCACAATCCGCCTCGCCACTGGCCTCCAGCAACTCCGGGTTCACCAGAGCGTGCAGCTGGTCGTGTGTTTCGGATATATCGATTACTATGACGCGCAGGTGAGCATCGACCTGGGTCGCTGCCAGACCGATTCCTGGCGCGGCATACATGGTATCCGCCATGTCCTTGATAAGTTTTCGGATTTTTTCATCCACCCGGGTCACTCGGGCGGCGGTTTTGTGGAGGCGTGCGTCGGGGTAGCGCAGAATCGGCAGTATGGCCATGAAAAGCTTGCTAATTTAACTGACTAGATGCAGAATTTAATCCAATAGGTAATCATCCGACCGGACACGCGAGCACGGGGGCACCATGGGTAAAGGCATTATATCGCTGATCATGCTGTTGGCTCCGGTGCTGCCGGCCTTCGCCGCCAGCGCCACCGATTTGAAGGACAACGCCCCCGACCAATACACCGTAATCAAGGGCGACACGCTGTGGAGCATATCGGGGCGATTCCTCAACCAGCCGTGGCGCTGGCCGGAATTGTGGAAGATGAACCAGGAGCAGATCAAAAATCCCCACCTGATCTACCCGGGGGACGTGCTCGTGCTCGACCGTGCCGGCATGAGTCTGACCAAGCGGGATACCGTCAAGCTTTCTCCCAGGATTCGAGTTGAGCCGTTGCAACGGGCGGTGCCGAGCATTCCGCCCGCGACCATCGCTGCTTTCCTGTCAAAGCCGCTGGTCGTCGGGCAGAACGAGCTCGACAGCGCGGCGCGTATCGTCGCAACCCCCGATGACCGTGTCGCGGTGGGGTCCGGAGAAGTGGCGTACGCGGAAGGTATTACCAAGGAAAGGGGCACCGCATGGCAGATCTTCCGCCGCGGCGACGCCCTCGTTGACCCGGAAACGAAAGAGACGCTCGGCTACCAAGCCATTTACATCGGCGAAGCCCGCGTGCGCCGTTTCGGCGAGGTGAGCACGCTGGACATCGTCAAGACGACCCAGGAGGTCTATCGTAACGACCGGCTGCTTCCGGCATCGAAGGAACAGCCGGTTTTTGCCTATGTACCGCGCGCGCCGCAGAAAACCGTTTCCGGCTACATCGTGTCGACCTACGGCGGCCTCGGTGAAGCCGGTCCCAAGTCGATCGTGGCGCTTTCCAAGGGCAGCAAGGACGGCCTCGAAGTCGGCCACGTGCTTGGAATCTACCGCAACGAACGTATCGCGCGGTATGCGACCCGCACCTCGCCGCTGTTCGGCCGCGCCGGGCCGAGCGGCAACGACCATCCACGCCCCTATTATCCCGAGGAAATCACGCCCCGCGACGGGCCGCTTTACCCACGGTCAACTCCGGTGTCGGACAGCGACTTTGCGAAAATTCCCCAGGAGCGTTACGGCTTGGTGATGGTCTTTCGCACGTTCGACCGCGCTGCGTTCGGTCTGGTCATGGAAGCTTCGCGGCCGGTCACTCTCAACGACGTCGTCACCAATCCCTGAGCGGCGCGCGCCCGCGGGGAGCGGCCCCGCCAGCACATGGGCTTGCCCCGCGATCTTGAGCCATGGTTGCGGCTCGCCCTGCTGCCGGAGTTGAGCGACGCGTCCCTCAGGCGCCTGCTGATTGCATTTGGCTCGCCTGAGGCCATCCTGGGAGCGAGCCACGCGGCGGTCAGCGTGACCGTCAACCACCGGCTCGCATCGTTGATCTGCGGCGGTGGCGCAGAAGGCAGTCTGGCGCCGGTTGCGGCATGGCTCGACGACCCCGCCAATCACGTCATCACGCTCGCGGATTCAAGTTATCCCGCGGCGCTGCTGCACATCCCGGACCCGCCCCCCTTGCTATACGCCAAAGGGCAGCCGGCGCTTCTCGGCCAACGCGGTATCGCGATCGTGGGCAGCCGCAGCGCGACGCCTCAGGGGATCGCCACCGCCGAATCATTTTCCAAAGCGCTCAGTGACGCCGGCCTCACCGTTGTCAGCGGAATGGCGCTGGGCATCGATTCCGCTGCCCACCGCGGAGGACTGCGCGGTGCCTCGGGCAGCGTCGCGGTCGTCGGGACAGGTCTTGATATCGTCTATCCCGCGCGCAATCGCCCGCTCGCGCATGAGCTCGCGGCGCGGGGTGTCCTGCTGTCCGAATTTGCGCTCGGCACGCCTGCCCTGGCCGCGAATTTTCCACGCCGCAATCGCCTCATCAGCGGGATCGCCCTTGGCTGCGTGGTGGTGGAGGCAGCCGCGCAGAGCGGTTCGCTCATCACCGCGCGCCTTGCCGCAGAGCAGGGCAAGGAAGTGTTTGCCGTGCCGGGCTCGATACACTCGCCGCTCTCCAAAGGCTGTCACCGCCTGATCAAACAGGGAGCAAAGCTGGTCGAATCCGCCGAGGACATCCTGGAGGAGTTTCGCATCGCAGGCGCGCCAGCGCCGCCCCCGGGCGTGCCCCGGCTGCCGCCGGCGGCGCAGGCACTGCTCGATCACATCGGCTTCGATCCGTGCGACGTCGATACGCTCAGCACGCGCAGCGGCCTTGGCAGCGATGTCGTGCTGGCGCTCCTGTCCGAGCTTGAGATCGCGGGCTGCGTGGCGGCGCTTCCTGGCGGGCGTTATCAGCAGGTTCGTTGAGCGCGGATCCCCGCGCGCCGCGTATTTTTGCCGCCCCGATCCGGATGCACGCGCCGCCCGGCTTGCCACGCGCGCGCTTTCTACTTATCATCGTGCGCTCATTTTTGCAGGCCGCGCGACGCGGCGACGCGGGCGTGGCCTCACGCTCCCGTTTCTCGCGCTGTGCTCACGGAATGGGCAAACAACTTATCATCGCCGAAAAACCTTCGGTCGCGAACGACATCGCGCGCGCGCTCGGCGGCTTCACGCGCCATGGCGACTACTACGAGAACGCGGAGTACGTCCTGTCGTCCGCAATCGGTCACCTGCTCGAGCTCGCGGCCCCCGAGGGCTTCGAGGTGAAGCGCGGCAAATGGTCGCTCGCGAACCTGCCCGTTATCCCGCCGCATTTTGACCTGAAGCCGATCGAGAAGGGCGAGGATCGCCTCAAACTCCTCGCGCGGCTGATCAAGCGCAAGGACGTCACCGGCATCGTCAATGCGTGCGACGCCGGCCGCGAGGGCGAACTCATCTTCCGCTACATCGTGCAGCACGTCGGAACCAGGAAGCCGATCGAACGCCTGTGGTTGCAGTCGATGACGACATCCGCGATCCGCGAAGGCTTCGCCCGGCTGCGCACCGACCGCGAGATGCAGCCGCTCGCCGATGCCGCCGTATGCCGCTCCGAGTCGGACTGGCTGGTCGGCATCAACGGCACGCGCGCGATGACCGCCTTCAATTCCAGGGATGGCGGCTTCTACAAAACCACCGTGGGCCGCGTGCAGACGCCTACGCTCGCGATCCTGGTCGAGCGCGAAAAGCGCATCAAGGTTTTCGCGCCGCGCAATTACTGGGAAGTGATCGGCACCTTCGCCGGGAAAAGCGGGGAGTACACCGGCCGCTGGTTCGACGAGAAGTTCGAGCGCAACCCGGCTGACGAATATCTGCGCGCCGAGCGCATCTGGGATGAGGCACGGGCGGAAGCAATCCGCGGCAAGTGTCTCGGCAAACCCGGTGTCGTCACCGAGGAGTCGAAGCCCTCCACCCAGGGCTCGCCGCTGCTCTACGACCTGACCACGCTGCAGCGTGAGGCGAACTCGCGCTTCGGATTCTCGGCGCGCAACACGCTCGGGCTCGCCCAGGCGCTGTACGACAAGCACAAGGTTCTCACCTACCCGCGGACCGACTCGCGCGCGCTGCCCGAGGACTACCTCGGCACGGTGAGAAAGACCCTCGACATGCTCTCCGACCAGACCGGGGCAACGCGCGCATACGCGCCGTTCGCCGCGCGTGTCCTGAAGGAGCGCTGGGTGCGGCCGAACAAGCGCATCTTCAACAACGAGAAAATCTCCGACCACTTCGCCATCATTCCCACGCTGCAGGCGCCGAAACACCTGTCTGAGCCGGAGCACAAGCTCTATGACATGGTGGTGAAGCGCTTTCTCGCCGTGTTCTTTCCGGCAGCGGAGTTTCTGGTCACCACGCGCATCACGCGTGTCGAGGATGAGCCGTTCAAGAGCGAGGGCCGGGTGATGATCAACCCGGGCTGGCTCGCGGTCTACGGCAAGGAGGCCGAGGACCGGGACTCCCCGACCCTCGCACCGGTGCCCGACGGCAAAGCGAAGGCTGTTGCGATCGAGGTGAGAGCCGATCTGACGCGGCCGCCCGCGCGTTACTCCGAAGCGACGCTGCTCTCGGCGATGGAGACCGCCGGCAAGCTGGTGGACGATGATGAGCTGGCGGAGGCGATGAAGGAAAAGGGACTCGGCACGCCGGCGACGCGCGCTTCGATCATCGAAGGGCTGATCTTCGAGGACTACATCCACCGTAACGGCCGCGAGCTGCAGCCGACGGCGAAGGCCTTCGACCTGCTCTACGCGCTGTCCCGCTTCGGCATCGATGAGCTGCGCTCGCCGGAGCTGACCGGGGACTGGGAATTCAAGCTGAAGCAGATGGAGCAGGGCAAGCTCCGCCGCGACGCTTTCATGGATCACATCGTCGACACCACCCGCGACCTCGTCGCGCGGATCAAGACCGGCACCAGCATCGATGAGCCGCAGTCGACGCTGAGCGTCAAGTGCCCGAAGTGCGGCGGCACCATCAACGAGAACTACAAAAAGTTCCAGTGCTCGAAGTGCGACTTCTCGATGTGGAAGGTGATCGCCAGCCGCCGCGTTGAGAACGAGGAGGCAGAGGAGCTTTTGCGCACGCGGTCGATCGGGCCGCTGCAGGGTTTTCGCAGCCGCATGGGGCGGCCGTTCGCGGCGATGCTGAAGCTCCGCGACGACCTGTCGGTCGAACTCGACTTCGGCCAGGGCGCTTCCGACGAACGGCCGGCCGCGCCGGTTGACTTTTCAGAGCAGACCCCGCTCGGCGCCTGCCCGAAGTGCGGCGCGCGCGTTTTTGACCACGAACTCGCCTATATCTGCGAGAAGGCGGCGGGCCCCGAACGGGCCTGTGATTTCCGCACCGGGAAAATCATCCTGCAACGCCCGATCGAACCCGAGCAGGTGAAAAAATTGCTCGAAACCGGCAAGACCGACCTCCTTCACCGCTTCATCTCGAAGAAAGGGCGCCCGTTTTCGGCGTTCCTCGTGCGCGGCGCCGACGGGAAGGTGGGTTTTGAGTTCGCGCCGCGCGCGCAAAGCGCGCGCCCGGCGCGGAGCGCTCCGGCCGCGCCGGAGGCGGCCCGCAGCGCCGCGGCGGGCGAGGTCGACGCCGCCCGCAAACCGTCACCCAAACGCGCGCCCATCGCCCGCAAGCGCGGGGCGACCCGGCCACGCCGCCGCGTCTCATAGCCTGTCGGACTGGGGTCCGATAAACTCCTAGATGTCGAGATTGCGCACGCCGAGCGCGTTACTCTCGATGAAGTTGCGCCGCGGTTCGACGGCATCGCCCATCAAGGTCGTGAAGATTTCGTCCGCGCTGATCGCATCTTCGATCTGTGCCCTGAGCAGGCGTCGCGTCTTGGGATCCATCGTGGTCTCCCACAACTGTTCCGGATTCATCTCGCCCAGGCCCTTGTAGCGCTGCGTGCTGACCCCGCGCTCGACTTCGGCCAGCAGCCAATCGATCGCCTCGCGGAAATCCTTCACCGGATAACGCTGCTCTCCGCGCTGGATGTACGCGCCATCCTTGAGCAGGCCGTGCAGCACTTCCGCCGTCTTCTTCACCCGCTCGTAGTCGCCGCTCGCCACGAAATCGGCGTCGATCACGCTCTGGTGCAGCACGCCGTGGCGCGTTTTCTTGACCCGCAGCAGAAAGCCTTCGCTCCTGTCGTCGAGCTGCGCCTCGACCTTGATCTCGCGCTCGGCCACTATCGCGGACAACGCGTTTGCGCTTTTCTCGGCCGCTTTCTCGTCACTCAGATCCAGGGGGACGAACTCCCGCAGCAGTGCGTGCAGCACTTCCTCGTCCGCGATGCGGCTCACCCGCTCGATCACGGCTTCCGCCAGCAGATAGTCATTCGCCACCTCCTCCAGCGCATCCCGGGTGAGCGGGGCGGAGTCCCCGCCGGTGTAGAGTTGCGCCTCGGAGAGCGCGAGCTTGAGCAGGAACTGGTTGAGCTCGTGTTCGTCCTTCAGATAGCGCTCCTGGCGGCCGTGCTTGATCTTGTAGAGCGGCGGCTGGGCGATGTAGATATGCCCGCGCTCGATCAGCTCCGGCATCTGCCGGTAGAAAAAGGTGAGCAGCAGCGTGCGGATGTGCGAGCCATCCACGTCCGCGTCGGTCATGATAATGATGCGATGGTAACGCAGCTTCTCCGGCGCATACTCGTCCTTGCCGATGCCGGTGCCGAGCACGCTGATGAGGGTCGTGATCTCCTGCGAGGACAGCAGCTTGTCGAAGCGCGCTTTTTCGACGTTAAGAATCTTGCCGCGCAGCGGGAGAATCGCCTGGAACTTGCGATCGCGGCCCTGCTTCGCCGAGCCGCCCGCCGAGTCGCCTTCCACGATATAGAGTTCACACTGCGCGGGGTCGCGTTCCTGGCAATCGGCGAGTTTTCCGGAAAGACCAAACGAATCCAGGACGCCTTTGCGCCGCGTCAGTTCGCGCGCCTTGCGGGCGGCGTCGCGCGCGCGCGCCGCGTCCACGATCTTGCCGCATATGACGCGCGCGTCGTTGGGTTTCTCCAGCAGAAACTCGAGGAGTTTCTGGCCGACAATCTCCTCGACCACCGGGCGCACCTCGGACGACACCAGCTTGTCCTTGGTCTGCGCGGAGAATTTCGGCTCCGGAACCTTGACCGAGAGCACGGCAGTCAATCCCTCCTTCATGTCGTCGCCGGTGGTCTCGACCTTCGCCTTCTTGGCAAGCTCGTTGCTCTCGATGTACTGATTGAGCGTTCGCGTCATCGCTGCCCGCAGCCCGGTGAGATGGGTTCCGCCGTCGCGCTGCGGGATGTTGTTGGTGAAACACTGCATCGATTCCTGGTACGAATCGTTCCATTGCATCGCCACTTCGACCGTGATGCCGTCCTTCTCGCCGGTGGCGTAGAAGATGGTCGGGTGCAGCACGCTCTTGCTGCGGTTCATGTACTCCACGAAACCCTTGATCCCGCCGCTGAAGGCGAACTTCTCCTCCTTGCCGGTGCGCTGGTCGACGAGCAGGATCTTCACCCCGTGGTTGAGGAACGAGAGTTCGCGCAGGCGCTTGGCCAGGATGTCGTGGTGGAAGTCGATCGTGCCGAAAATTTCCTTGCTCGCGAGAAAATGCACCTCGGTGCCGCGGCGCTCGGTCTTGCCCACTGCCTTGAGCGGGCTGACGGCCTCTCCCATATGGAAGGTCATCTGGTGCATCCGGCCGTCGCGGCGAATCGTCAGGCGCAGCCATTCGGAGAGCGCATTGACCACGGACACGCCGACCCCGTGCAGGCCGCCGGATATTTTGTAGGAGTTGTTGTCGAATTTGCCCCCAGCGTGCAGTTCCGTCATCACCACTTCCGCGGTGGAGCGCTTTTGCTCATCCTGCGGGTAGATTTCCGTTGGGATGCCGCGCCCGTTGTCCTCGACACTGACGGAATTGTCCGGGTGAATCGTGATCGTGATCTCGTTGCAGAAACCCGCAAGCGCTTCGTCGATCGCGTTGTCCAGTACTTCGAAGACCATGTGATGCAGGCCGCTTCCATCACTGGTATCGCCGATGTACATCCCGGGGCGCTTGCGCACGGCGTCGAGGCCCTTCAGCACCTGGATGCTGCTCGCATCGTAGTCCTCGGCGCTCTTCTGTTCACGTTCCTTTTCGGTCATTTTCTCAATTGCCCCAAAATTCGGCTCTCTCACCGCGCGGACGACTAGATCCGCATCGGCATCACGACATACTTGAAATCGGGCTTGTCCGGCACGGTGACCAGCATGCTGCTGGTCGCTTCGCCGAACGAGCAATTGACGGTTTCGCTCGAAACGTTGGCGAGGACATCGAGGAGGTAGTTCACGTTGAACCCGATATCCAGAGGGTCGCCCGCGTATTGGACCTCCAGTTCCTCCTGGGCTTCCTCCTGCTCGTTGTTGCTGCATGAAATCTTCAGGATGTTGGTCGTGAGCAGCCAGCGCACGCCGCGCACCTTGTCGTTCGAAAGTATGGCGGCGCGCTGCAGAGCCTGTTGCAACCCCGCACGCGAGAGGGCTATCTGGTTCCGGTAGTTGACGGGTATGACCCGACCATAGTCGGGGAACTTGCCGTCGATCACCTTGGTCACGAGCTCGATTTTTCCGAACACGAACCGCACCTGGGATGGAAACAGGTCGATCGCTATCTCCTCGTCGCTGTCGGCAAGCAGTTTCACCAGCTCCTGCACCGCCTTGCGGGGCAGAATGACTTCCCTCTTCTCCTCCTGGCTGGAGATCGCGCCTGCTGCATAACTCAACCGGTGTCCATCGGTTGCAACTACGCGCAGCTCACTACCTTCCACCACGAGCAACAAACCATTCAGATAGTAGCGAATGTCCTGCTGCGCCATGGCGTAGTGAACCAGGTGGAAAAGCTCCCTCAACTGGCCCTGTGGCAGATTCACCCTCGTCAGCCGTGAACCTCCGTCAGCCATGACGGGAAAATCGGCTGCCGGGAGCGTTTGCAGGCTGAAGCGGCTGCTGGCGGTCTTTACCAGCATGCGATTACCCTGTATCTCCAGTGTCGCTTTCGCTTCTTCTGGCAAAGCGCGGAGAATGTCCTGCAACTTCCGCGCGGCAACAGTCACCCGCGAATCATCTGCATTGGCGCCCGCGGCGTGACAAGTCGTGGAGATCTGTATCTCCAGGTCTGTCGCCGTCAGAAGTACTTCGTCCTTCCTGCAATCCAGGAGGACATTTGAGAGTATTGGCAGCGTATGCCGTTTCTCGACGATTCCGGAAACTGCAGCCAGTGGTGCGAGGAAGGCATCGCGCTCGATCTTGAGCAGCTTCATATATCTTACTTTTCTAAGTAATAAGTATTAATAAGCACGGCTAAACCGGGGGGTAAGTGGTTAGTTCCTTGCTGATCAGGAACATCGGTGCAAAATGTCCTGTGGACCATGGTGATGAGAAGGGAGGATGGTTTGTTGATGAATCGGGACGCCTCCCGGGAAAGCGCGGTTATGCACAAACCATACATGCTGTTGATCAATTGCGCAGGACCTTGAGCAAAGAATTAATGTCCCGCGTAAGATCGCTGCTGCTCGAGCGCAGAAGCGCGATTTTCCGGCAGGCGTGCAGGACTGTGGTGTGATCGCGCCCGCCGAATGCCTCGCCGATGTCCGGAAGACTCAATTGAGTGAGTTCCTTTGCCAGCGCCATGGCGACCTGGCGCGGACGCGCCACGTTGCGGCTGCGTTTCTTGGAATACATCTCGGAGACCTTGATCTTATAAAAGTCGGCCACTGTGCGCTGGATGTTTTCTATGGAGATCTGACGGTTGTGCGTTGCCAGGAGGTCGCGCAGCGCTTCGCGGCAAACTTCAACGGAAATCTCCTGGCCAGCAAAGCGGGAGTACGCAAGCACACGCTTGAGGGCGCCTTCAAGTTCGCGCACGTTTGACTGAACGTGTTTCGCAAGGAAAAAAGCCACGGGCTCGTCCAGGCTGATGCCTTCCGCCTCGGCCTTCTTCAGGAGAATTGCCACACGCATCTCGAGTTCAGGCGGCTCCACGGATACCGTCAGTCCCCAGCCAAAGCGGGAAATCAGACGGTTTTCGATTCCCGACATCTCCCGCGGATAGGTATCGCAGGAAATCACCAGTTGTTTGCGCGCCTCGATAAGCGCGTTGAAGGCATAAAAGAATTCTTCCTGCGTACGGTTCTTCCCTCCAAAGAACTGAATGTCGTCGATCAGCAGCAGGTCCAGGGAGTGGTAGTAGCGCTTGAAGTCGTCGAACGCCTTGTGCTGGTATGCCCGTACTACATCCGACACGTACTGCTCGGCATGAATGTAGCGGATCTTGCTGTCGGGCGCGCGTGCCTTGACGGCGTTACCGATGGCGTGGATGAGATGGGTTTTCCCGAGTCCGACGCCGCCATAGATGAACAGAGGGTTGTAAGCTGTACCGGGCCGCTCTGCGACCTGGGTTGCAGCGGCTCGTGCGAGTTCGTTCGCCTTGCCGGTTACGAACGTATCGAATGTGAACGAGTTGTTGAGTCGCGAGATCTCGCGTGCGTTGGATCGCGGCGCGGGCGGCTCGGCCTGGGCGGGCGGTGCAGCGCCGGAGGAGGCGGTTTTTTCACCAAGGCGCAACTGAACTTCGACACCCTCGCCGATCTCGCCGGCCGCGAGCTCCTGAATGCGCGCGAGAAACCTGTCTCTCACCCATTGCAGGACGAAGCGATTCGGCGCGGTCAGGACAATGATGTTTCCGTCCAATTTGCAGTGCAGCGGTTGTATCCAACTGCGGAATTGCTGCTGGGGAAGTTCTTGTTCCAAGCGGGTGAGGCAATGGCGCCAGAAATTCTTCATTGCTTGGATGAAAGCGTGTTATGTTGGGGTGGCAAGGAAGCGGGGAATGAGGGGGATTTTACCGGTTTTACCCCGGCCCATCCACACGCGAAGTTTCTTACAGCAAGGGCTGCACCGATCGCGAGACTCCAATTGACACGGGCTCGGGACTAAGGGTGTAATACCACGCTTTTTCACTTGGCCAGGGACGCAGAGACCATGAAGAGGACCTATCAGCCGTCAAAGACCCGTCGCAAGCGCACCCACGGGTTTCGCGTCCGGATGAAGACGC
Organism: Betaproteobacteria bacterium RIFCSPLOWO2_02_64_14; assembly: GCA_001770325.1. GTDB lineage: Bacteria > Pseudomonadota > Gammaproteobacteria > Burkholderiales > SG8-41 > DSOT01. The sequence continues at coordinate 87,830 of MEQT01000068.1, read as the reverse complement.
GCGGCGGCAGAGCAGTGGTGCGGGCGCGGCGCGCGAAAGGGCGCGCCCGTCTCGCGGTCTGAGCACGACGCTCGGGCGCCCGTCTTCGTCTTCACCGGGGCGCATGGAAAAGCTGCGGCGGCGCGGCGAGTTCGAGGCAGTTCTCGCGTCACCGCTGCCGGCGCTCGTGAGTCCTTGTTTCATCGTGCGTGCACTGGCCCGGCCGGCCGGGCCAGCGCGGCTCGGTATCATCGTGAGCAGTAAAGTGCTCGGGCGTGCGGTTGACCGCAACCGTGCAAAGCGTATGGTGCGCGAGACGTTTCGAGCCGTGCATGGCGCACTGCCACCAGCGGACGTAGTGGTCCAGGTGCGAAGCGCCTGGGGGCGTACCAGGGCGCGCGCCGCGCGCGGGGGGCTTGCCGCGATGCTTGGGCAGATCATGCAGGAGCGGCAGCGGTAGTCGGGTGAAGGCATGGACTCGCAGCGATTAATCCTGTTTTTCGTGTTTTCATTCTCCGTGTTCTTGCTGTACGACGCGTGGCAGCGTGATCAACAGGGCGGAGCGCCAGCTCCGGCGACGAAGGAAACAGCGGCGAAGCCCGAACAGAAGGGCGGGTCGCCGGTGCCGGTGCCCACTCCGGACAAAGTGACGTCCGCACAGAGCGCGAAGCCGCCGGAGGGCGCCGGGCCGGCGGAGCGGGGCGAAAGCATCCGGATCGAGACGGACCTGGTGCGCGCCGAGGTCAGTACGCTCGGGGGTGACTTACTGCGGCTGGAGTTCAAGCAGCACAGGGACACGGTCGACAAGAGCAGGAGCTTCGTGCTTTTTCAAAGGCAGCCGGACCATGTCTACGTGGCGCAGTCCGGCTTCATCGGCGCGGGGCTGCCGAATCACCGTAGCGTGTATAGCACGGGTTCGCGCGAGTATCGCCTCGCCGCCGGCGCTGACACGCTGGAGGTGCGCCTCGAAGCCGCGGATAGCGCGGGGGCGGCGAAAATCTATCGTTTCCGTCGAGGCAGTTACGTGATCGACATTGAACACCAGATTCGCAATCCCGGCCCCGGCGAACTGCAATCCCATGCGTATTTCCAGATGCTGCGGGACAGCAAGCCGCCCGCGGGCGATTCCGCAATGTTGCCTACGTTCACCGGCGTGGCGGTCTACACCGACAAGGAGAAGTTCCAGAAGCTGACGTTTTCCGACATCGAAAAGGGAAAGGCGTCACACGCGAAGAACAGCGCGGACGGCTGGATAGCCGTGCTGCAACACTATTTCTTGAGTGCGTGGTTGGCAAAGCCTGGCGCGCCCCGCGAGTTTTATACGCGCTACCTGGAAGGCGGCCTGTACGCCGCAGGGGTGATCGTGCCGGTCGGCACCGTGGCGCCCGGGAGCACTGGAAGCATCGCGATAGCCCTTTACGCCGGACCCCAAGAACAGGACAAGCTGGATCGGCTCGCCCCGGGCCTGGACCTAGCCGTGGACTATGGGTGGCTGACGGTAATTGCGGTGCCCTTGTTCTGGGTGCTGGCGTGGATGTATGGATTGGTAGGGAATTGGGGTATGGCCATCATCTTGCTCACGGTCCTGATCAAGCTCGCTTTCTATCCGCTGTCGGAGGCGAGTTATCGCTCGATGGGCAAGATGCGGGTGCTCGCGCCCAAGTTGCAGCGCCTGAAGGAGCAATACGGCGATGACCGCCAGCGGTTACAGCAAGCCATGATGGGCCTGTACAAGACGGAAAAAGTCAATCCTCTCGGGGGTTGCCTGCCGATCGTCGTGCAGATACCTGTCTTCATTGCCCTTTACTGGGTTCTACTGGCGAGCGTGGAGTTGCGCCATGCGCCCTTCATGCTTTGGATCGATGACCTCTCGAGCCCCGATCCATGGTTCATCTTGCCCGTGTTGATGGGGGCGACGATGATCATTCAGACCAAACTTAACCCTGAACCGCCGGATCCGGTGCAGGCCAAGGTCATGAAGATCATGCCGGTCGCGTTCAGTATATTTTTCTTCTTCTTTCCTGCTGGCTTGGTGTTGTACTGGCTCGTGAACAACGTGCTGTCCATACTCCAGCAGTGGCACATCAACCGCGTTCTCGAGCGCGGCAACGTCAAGCACCCCGGCAAGGGGTAGCTCCGCCGGCAGATTCGCGGCGGTATACTCGCCGCCGATGGCACACTCAGAAATCATTGCCGCTATCGCGACGGCGCCCGGGCGCGCAGCGATCGGCATCGTGCGCCTTTCCGGCTCAAGCCTCCAGTGGCTCACTGAAGCCCTGATCGGACGTACGCTGCCCGGTCGGCGCGCCGTGCTGTGCGAGTTCCACGATGACAAGGACGTGGCGATCGACCGGGGAATTGCGATTTACTTCCCCACACCCCATTCCTATACCGGCGAAGACGTGCTGGAACTCCATGGGCATGGCGGGCCCGTAGTGCTGCGACTGTTGCTGCGGCGCTGCCTCGAACTCGGAGCGCGAGTCGCGCGACCGGGCGAGTTTACGCAGCGCGCGTTTCTGAATGACAGGATCGATCTCGCGCAGGCGGAGGGCGTCATCGATCTGATCGATGCCGCCACAGAGCAAGCGGCGCGCTGCGCTGTGCGGTCGCTGTCTGGAGAGTTTTCCTCGCAAATTCAATCAGTTATAGTTTACCTCATCGACCTGAGGACGCTCGTGGAGGCGAATTTGGATTTTCCTGAAGAGGACGTGGATACCGTAGCTGGCATTGATATCCAAGCGCGGCTCCGGGGCGTCTTGCAGAAAATTGAGGCTGTGCTGGAAGCTTCGCAGCAGGGTGCTTTGCTGCGCGAGGGCATGGATGTGGTGCTGGCTGGGCAACCTAACGTCGGGAAATCGAGTTTGTTGAACCGCCTGGCAGGAGAAGATCTCGCGATTGTGACCGAGGTTCCGGGAACGACACGTGACGTTATCAGGCAGGTAATCGACTTGGATGGAATTCCCGTGCGAATCTTGGATACGGCGGGCCTTCGCACGCCGACTGATGTGGTTGAAAGTCTGGGCATCGCCCGAACGTGGGAGGCGATTGCGCGCGGCGATCTGGTGGTTCTAATAATCGATGTCCGGCGCGGTGAGACAAAAGAGGACGCGACGATTCTCGAGCGTCTTCCGGCGAAACTTCCCTGCATCAAGGTTATGAATAAGGTTGACTTGGCACCGGAAACTCCACGGGTCGAACGGGTCGGCGAAACGATCACGGTCTGGGTGTCTGCAAAGACCGGCGCAGGTATAGATCTTTTGAGGGGCGTATTACTGGAGGCTGCCGGCTGGAAGGGTACTTACGAAGGGCTGTATCTCGCGCGGGAACGTCACCTGGATGCACTAGGTAGGGCCCAGGCGCACGTGCGGGAGGCTGAAAGGCACCCGGAGCAGCTCGAGTTCGTAGCGGAGGAGCTGCGGCTCGCGCAACTCAGTCTCTCCAGCATTACAGGCGAATTTTCCGTGGACGATTTACTGGCAAACATTTTTTCCCGATTTTGCATCGGTAAATAGCCTTTACGGTTCCACGTGAAACATCGCGACCGTGCTGTGGATTCGCCAACATGGTTACTTCATGGGGATCGTGAAATACGGTATCATTCCACTGGTGACGCGAGATCTAATACATGTCTCAATTTACTGAAAAATATGACCTAATTGTGGTTGGCGGCGGCCACGCGGGGACCGAGGCAGCACTTGCCGCAGCCCGCACGGGGTGCCGCACCCTGTTGCTGACACACAATATCGAAACCTTGGGTCAAATGTCCTGCAATCCGTCCATAGGCGGAATCGGAAAAGGGCACCTGGTCAAGGAGATAGATGCACTTGGTGGAGTCATGGCGCGCGCAGCCGACGAAGCCGGCATCCAGTTCCGCATCCTCAATTCACGAAAGGGGCCAGCCGTTCGCGCCACACGCGCGCAAGCGGATCGCACCCTCTACAGGGGGGCAATTCGGGCACGCCTGGAGAATCAGGCGAATCTGCAGATTTTTCAGCAGGCGGTCGATGACATTACGATTGAGAACGACCACGTCACGGGTGTGAGGACCGAGATCGGCTTGCGATTCGATGCACGCGCGGTGGTCCTGACCGCCGGGACTTTCCTGGCGGGTTTGGTGCATGTGGGACTGCGGCGCTACGAGGCGGGCCGCGCCGGCGATCCGTCGTCCGCAAGCCTCGCTCGCCGCCTGCGCGAGTTGAACTTGCCGGTGGGGCGACTGAAGACCGGAACGCCACCGAGGATCGATGGCCGGAGCATCGATTTCTCGTGCCTGACAGCGCAGCCAGGCGATGTCCCGGCGCCGGTATTTTCTTTCCTGGGCGCGCGCGATCAGCATCCGGCGCAGGTTCCATGCTGGATCACGCACACGAACACGCATACGCACGAGATCATCAGAGGCGCGCTCGATCGATCACCCATGTTCACCGGCGTGATCGAAGGAATCGGGCCGCGCTATTGCCCGTCGGTGGAGGACAAGGTACATCGTTTTTCCGACAAGTCCTCGCATCAGGTGTTCCTCGAACCGGAAGGACTGACGGTGAACGAGTTCTATCCCAATGGCATATCGACCAGCCTGCCGTTTGACGTGCAGATCAGGCTTGTGCGCTCGATCACGGGGCTCGAGCGCGCGCATATCACGCGGCCGGGCTATGCCATCGAGTACGACTACTTCGATCCGCGGGGGCTCAAGAGCTCACTCGAATCAAAGGCGATCGCGGGACTGTATTTCGCCGGGCAGATCAACGGCACGACCGGATACGAAGAGGCCGCTGCCCAGGGATTGCTGGCGGGCATCAATGCCGCGCGCGCGGTGCAGGACCGCACGCCCTGGTGCCCGAGGCGCGACCAGGCCTATTTGGGGGTGCTCGTCGATGATCTCATTACGCGCGGGGTGTCAGAGCCTTATCGCATGTTCACCAGCCGCGCGGAGTATCGATTGAGCCTGCGTGAGGACAATGCAGACCTCAGGCTCACTGAAATCGGCCGTTCGCTCGGAGTGGTCGATGATCATCGGTGGGAAGCGTTTTCGCGCAAACGCGATGCGCTGGCGCGGGAGCAGGAGCGGCTCAGGTCGACGTGGGTGAATCCGCGCCTGCTGCCTGAAGCCGATGCGGTGAGAGTGCTGGGACAGGGCATCGAGCGCGATTACACGCTCGCGGATCTGCTGCGCCGACCGGGAGTGTCCTACGGTGCGCTGACGAGCCTACCGGGGGCGGGCCCCGGGGTAGAGGATGCGCAGATTGCCGAGCAGGTCGAAATCCAGGCGAAGTATCACGGATACATCAGCCGCCAACAGGAGGAAGTTGAGAGACGCGAGGCTCACGAACACGTGCCATTGCCCGCGGATATCGACTATCGCGAGGTCGGCGGACTGTCGGTCGAGGTTCAGCAAAAGTTGAATCGCGTCCGGCCCGAGACGATCGGCCAGGCCGCGCGGATCTCGGGTGTCACACCGGCCGCGATATCCGTGCTGCTGGTTCACGCCAAACGCGGCTTTGCCGGAGCGCGAGCCAGGATGGCATGAGCCTTGCAGCGGACCTCGCCGAGGGAATTGCCGCGCTCGGCTTGAGCCTTCCAGGTGAAGCGCAGGAGAAACTCCTGGACTATCTGGCGCTGCTCGAAAAATGGAATGCCACCTACAATCTCACGGCAATACGCGAGCGCCGGGACATGCTCACGCACCACCTGTTGGACGCGTTGGCGGTGATTCCCCATGTGCGCGGCGCCTCCTGGCTCGATGTCGGCAGCGGCGCGGGCTTGCCGGGAATCCCGCTCGCGCTCGCATGCGCGGACGCCGCCGTGACGCTGGTCGAGAGCAGTCACAAGAAAGCGGCGTTTCTGCGGCAGGCGGTCCTGGAACTCGGACTGCGTAACGTGAACGTCGTGTGCATCCGCGTCGAACAGTGGCAGGCGGGCCAGCGGTTTGACGTGGTCATCTCGCGCGCACTCTCCGACCTGCCGCGGTTCTTGGCGCTGGGCGGGCCGTTGTGCGACGTCAACGGCGTACTCGCGGCGATGAAGGGCGCGTATCCTCGCGCGGAACTCGCGCGGCTGCCTGCACGCTACCGGCTTCAAGGCGTGGTGCCGCTCGCCGTTCCTGGCCTGGGTGCCGAACGCCACTTGGTGCTGATCCAGCCAGTGTGAGCCGAACATGACGAGGGTCGTCGCAATCACAAATCAGAAAGGTGGCGTGGGCAAGACGACCACCGGTGTCAATCTTGCTGCAAGCCTCGCTGCGGCCCAACGCAGGGTGTTGTTGGTCGACCTGGATCCTCAGGGCAACGCCACGATGGGAAGTGGCGTCGAGAAAAGCGCGCTTACCGCCACGGTGTACCAGGTACTTTTGGGCGCGCGCACCATGATCGAAGTCCGGCTGCGCTCCGAGAGCGGCGAGTACGATGTCGTGCCGGCCAACCGCAACCTTGCGGGCGCCGAAGTTGAACTGGTCGACCTTGAGCACCGCGAGACGCGCCTCAAGGATGCGCTGGCCACGGTGCAGGAAGACTACGAATATGTACTCATCGATTGTCCCCCGGCGCTGAACCTGCTCACGGTGAACGGCCTCGTCGCGGCCCACGCGGTACTGATTCCGATGCAGTGCGAGTACTACGCGCTCGAGGGGCTCTCCGATCTGGTGGCGACGATCCGCAAGGTACGCGCACACCTCAACCCGGGGTTGCAGATCGAGGGCCTGCTGCGCACCATGTACGACCCACGGAACATTCTTTCACAGCAGGTATCGGCCCAGCTCCTGGAACATTTTGGCGAGCGGGTTTATCGCACTGTCATCCCGCGCAACGTGCGTCTCGCCGAGGCACCCAGTCACGGTTTGCCGGCGCTGAAGTTCGACCGCGGTTCCAAGGGCGCGCAGGCCTATCTGGCGCTCGCGGGCGAGATGCTTAATCGCGATGCGCCGCCGGGGAGGCCGTAGACTGTCATGGTGAAAGCGAAAGGGCTGGGACGTGGACTCGATGCTCTGCTGGGAGATGACCCGCGACCGGGGTCCGAAGACGGGCTGAGTCACCTCTCCATCGATGAATTGCAGCCCGGCAAGTACCAGCCGCGCGTGCGGCCGGGCGGAGAGGGCCTGGCAGAGCTTGCCGAGTCGATCAAGTCCCAGGGTGTCATGCAACCGATCCTGGTGCGCCCGGCCCCTGGCGGGCGCTATGAAATCATCGCTGGCGAACGGCGCTGGCGGGCAGCACGCATGGCGGGTCTCACCGCAGTTCCGGCGCTGGTACGGGATATTCCCGACCGGCAGGCGCTGGCCGCCGCGCTGGTTGAAAACATCCAGCGCGAGGACCTCAACCCGCTCGAGGAGGCGGGCGGCATTCAGCGGCTCGTGCAGGAATTTTCGATGACACACCAAAGCATCGCCGAAGTCCTCGGACGCTCGCGCGCCGCAGTGACAAATATCCTGCGGCTGCTCGAGCTCGCACCCCCTGTGCGCGAGCTGCTCGCGGCAGGCAAGCTCGACATGGGGCACGCGCGCGCGCTGCTTGCATTGCCGCCGCTGCAGCAGGTGGAGCTCGCGCGGGAGGCCGCCGCCAGACAGTGGTCGGTGCGCGATGTCGAACGGCGCGTGGGGAACGCGACAAGACGCGCGGGGAGCGCTTCTGCACCGCGCCGCGTCGATCGCGACGTAGCGCGACTCGAAGACGATCTTGCAAGCAGTCTCGGCACGAGAGTCCGCATCAAGACGCGGGGCAAGTCCGGTCACGGTACGCTGGTCATCCACTACGAGAGCCTGGATCAGTTGCAGGACTTCATCGAGAGGATAGCGCGCCGCGTCTAGGTCGCGACCGGGTGCGCCACACCGCGGCACGTTCGCGATTTGCAGGGCCGAGTGCGGGGCAGAGTTTTGACGGAGAGCGCGCGCGCAGCGTATAATCCGCAGGTTTTTTCCGCGGATGACTCGCGTGGCGCACCCCGGCGGCGTCGGTCCGATTCAGGCCGCGCTATGGCGCATGGTGTACGCTACGGCTGCAGCGGCGTTGATTGCGTGGGTGTGGCAAGGCCACCACGGCGCCATATCCGCGTTGCTCGGTGGGATCATCAATATCGTGGCCGGTGCGGTATTCGCCTGGGTCGCTGCGCGGAGTCATGGCAGAACAGCAGGGGAGATTCTACGCACCGCCATCCGGGCCGAGGTCAGCAAGGTCGCGCTGGTCGTCTGCCTGTTGTGGCTGGTGCTCGCGCATTACCGACAGGTGGTTCCGGGCGTATTCATCGGCACCTTTATCCTGACGGTCGTGATTTTCAGCATGGCGATAGCGGTACGCGGAAAATAGCCACAAGAAAATGTTTATGGCTGCTGCCGAACTGACACCCAGCTCCTACATCGGGCACCATCTGACCAACCGCACCATCGCGCTCGGCGAGGATCCGTTCTGGACGCTCAACTTGGATACCGTCGCAACGGCCGCGGCGCTTGGTGTCATCGGCTTCGGCTTCCTATGGTGGGTCGTTCGCGGCGCGACCCCGGGTGTACCGGGCAAACGCCAGGCCTTTGTGGAACTTCTCGTCGTTTTTGTCGACGACCAGGTGAAGGGTATCTTCCACGGCAACCGCGCCTTCGTCACACCGCTCGCCCTGACCGTGGGTGTCTGGGTGCTTCTGATGAATGCGATGGATTTCATTCCGGTCGATCTCGCGGCGTGGTTTACCACCCACATCCTGCGGCAGCATGAGTGGAAGCCGGTACCCACCTCGGACGTGAACACTACGTTTGCGCTGGCGCTGTCGGTGTGGGGACTGATGATCTTCTACAATCTCAAGATCAAGGGCATCGGTGGCTGGTCGCACGAGCTGTTCTGCACGCCGTTCGGCAGCAACGTGCTGCTGTGGCCGTTCAATCTCCTGTTCAATCTCGTCGAATATATCTCCAAGCCGCTGTCGCACTCGCTGCGGCTATATGGGAACATGTATGCTGGCGAGATTATTTTCCTGCTGCTCTGGATGTGGGCCGCAACGGGCTGGATTGGTTCCCTGTTTGCCATCCCCCTAGGGCTTGCCTGGGCAATATTCCATATCCTGATCGTGGGCCTGCAGGCATACATCTTCATGATGCTCACCATCGTTTATGTCGCGATGGCGCACGAACAGCATTGACCTCGTGTCCTACGACTGAAACTAAATAAAGGAGAACGCAATGGACAAACTGCAACTGATCGCGATGGTGCAGGCCTATACCGGCATCGGAATCGGCCTGATGATCGGGCTTGGAGCCGCCGGGGCCTGCATCGGCGTGGGCATCATGTGCAGCCGGTTCTTGGAGGGCGCCGCGCGCCAGCCGGAATTGATGCCCCAACTGCAGGCAAAGGTGTTCTTGTTGCTTGGGCTGATCGATGCCTCGTTCATTATTGGCGTGGGGCTCGCATTGTGGTTTGCAACCGGCAATCCATTGCTGGGCAGCCTCAGATAGTTTCCCTGGGGGGAAAATCATGAGCCTGACGGTTACGATGATTGCCCAGGCGATCATGTTCTTCGTGTTCATTTTTCTCTGCGCGAAGTTCATCTGGCCGTGGCTCATGAAACAGATTGAGGCGCGGCAGAAGACGATCGCCGATGGCTTGGCCGCGGCAGAACGCGGCCGGCAGGATCTGGAGCAGGCCTCGAAGCAGACGGCCCAGATGCTGGCTCAGACCCGGCAGCAGGCGCAGGAAATCATCGGCCAAGCGGACCGGCGCGCCGCGCAGTTGCTCGAAGAGGCCAAGGTCATGGCGCGGACCGAGGGTGAGCGTCTGGTCGCCGGCGCCAAAGCGGAGATCCAGCAGGAGGTCTCACGCGCCAAGGAGGCGCTGCGCACGCAGGTCGCAGCACTCGCGGTGGCAGGCGCAGAGCAGATCCTCAAGCGCGAGGTGGACGCCAAGGCACACGCCGAAATGCTCCGCGGCGTGCAGAGCCAGCTGTAGGCGGCGCGCACGCCGGACGATCAGGAATCATGGCCGAACTCGCAACTGTCGCCCGCCCCTACGCGGAAGCCGCGTTCAAGCTGGCCCGGGAGAGGTCGGCGCTCGCTGCGTGGTCGGACGCGCTGGGCCTGCTCGAAGTCATGGTGCAGGAGCCGCTGATGCGGGCATGCATCAGCGACCCCAAGGTGAGCCCGCAGGCGCTGGAAAGCCTGGTGCTCGGGGTCGCCGGCGACAGGCTGGACGGCTCGGCGCGCAATTTTGTTCAGGTGCTGATCGAAAGCGGACGCTTTGAACTGCTGGCCGAGATTCGCGCCCAGTACGAAGCGCTGCGCCGGGATTACGAGGGGGTGCTGGAGGCACGCATCGTATCGGCATTGCCGCTGGCGGATGAGCAGGTGAACGATCTGGTCGCCCGGCTGGAAGCGCGGCACCAGCGCAAGGTGCGCGCCCGGATCGAAATCGATCCGCAGTTGATCGGCGGCGTCAGGATTATCGTAGGCGACAAGGTCATTGATGGGACGGTGCGCGGCAGACTCGATGCGATGGCCGCCGCCCTGTCCCGCTAGGAGTCAGCAATGCAACTCAATCCTTCCGAAATCAGCGAACTGATCAAGAGCCGCATCGAGGGGCTGAGCGCCACCACCGAGGCGCGCACCCAGGGTACGGTCATTTCCGTGACCGACGGCATCTGCCGCATCCACGGGCTCGCTGACGTGATGCAGGGCGAGATGCTGGAGTTCCCGAAGAACACGTTCGGCTTGGCGCTGAATCTCGAGCGCGACTCGGTGGGATCGGTGGTACTGGGTGCATACGAGCACATCACCGAAGGCGACACGGTCAAGACCACGGGCCGCATCCTCGAGGTGCCGGTGGGGCCGGAACTTCTCGGCCGCGTGGTGGACTCGCTCGGCCAGCCGATCGACGGCAAGGGCCCCATCAATGCCCGCATGTCCGACGTGATCGAGAAGGTCGCGCCCGGCGTCATCTGGCGCAAGTCGGTATCGCAGCCGGTGCAGACCGGCCTCAAGGCGATCGACGCGATGGTGCCGATCGGCCGCGGGCAGCGCGAGTTGATCATCGGCGATCGCCAGACCGGCAAGACTGCAGTTGCGGTCGACACCATCATCAACCAGAAAGGCAAGGACCTGTTCTGCGTCTACGTCGCGGTGGGCCAGAAGGCCTCGACCATCGTCAACGTGGTGAGAAAGCTGGAAGAGCACGGCGCGATGGCGTACACCATCGTGGTCGCCGCGTCGGCCTCAGAATCGGCGGCGATGCAATATATCGCCCCCTATTCGGGCTGCACCATGGGCGAGTACTTCCGCGACCGCGGCCAGGACGCTCTCATCATTTATGACGACCTGACCAAGCAGGCGTGGGCGTACCGCCAGGTGTCGCTGCTGCTGCGCCGGCCGCCAGGGCGCGAAGCCTATCCGGGCGACGTGTTCTATCTCCATAGCCGGCTGCTCGAGCGCGCGGCCCGCGTCAACGAAGAGTATGTCGAGCGCTTCACCAAGGGCGCAGTGACGGGGAAAACCGGATCGCTCACGGCGCTGCCGATCATCGAGACCCAGGCGGGTGATGTGACCGCTTTCGTGCCGACCAACGTGATCTCGATCACCGATGGTCAGATCTTCCTTGAAACCGACCTCTTCAACGCGGGGATCCGGCCCGCCATCAACGCCGGCATCTCGGTGTCGCGGGTGGGCGGTGCGGCTCAGACCAAGATTATGAAGCGCCGCGACACCGGCGGCGGGGTACGTCTCGCCTTGGCGCAGTACCGCGAACTTGCCGCCTTTGCACAGTTCGCCAGCGACCTTGACGATGCCACCCGCAAGCAGCTCGAACGGGGCCGGATGGTGACGGAACTGATGAAGCAGGCGCAGTATCAGCCGCTGCAGGTATGGGAGATGGCGCTGACGCTGTTCGCGGTGAACAACGCCTACTTCGACGACATCGACGTCAAGAAGGCGCTTGGCGCCGAGCGTTCGATGCGTGATTACGTCAAGGGCAAGTACGGAGATCTTGCCAACAAGATGGAGGCAAACAAGGATCTCGCTGCCGAGGATGAGCAGGCGTTGCACGGTGCAATCAAGGACTGGAAGCAGAACGGGGCGCTGTGAGAACCGGCGACACCCGCGCCATCGAGCGATTTGCAGGCTGACATAATCCCATGCCAGGAACCAAGGAAATCCGCCTCAAGATCCGGAGCGTGCAGAATACCCGGAAGATCACCAAGGCGATGGAGATGGTCGCGGCCTCGAAAATGCGCCGGGCGCAGGAACGCATGCGCGCGATCCGGCCCTACAGCGAGAAGATCCGAGCGATTGCGGCGCACATCAGCCATGCCAATCCCGAGTACCGGCACCCGTTCCTGGTCGAACGCGACACCGTCAAGCGCGTGGGCGTGATCGTGGTGACCACGGACAAGGGACTGTGCGGGGCGCTTAACACGAACCTGCTGCGCCTGACGCTGCAGCAGTACAAGGACTGGCAGACGCAGGGTGAGGAGATCGACGTCTGCTGTATCGGCAACAAGGGGCTGGGCTTCATGCAGCGACTCGGCGCGAGCATCGTCTCCTCGGCAGTCCAGCTGGGCGACCGCCCGCAAATGGACCGCTTGATCGGCGCGGTGAAAATCATGCTGGACGGCTATATGCAGGACCGCTTCGACCGGGTCATGATCGCGTCGAGCCGCTTCCTCAATACCATGAAGCAGGAGCCGACCATCAGTCAGCTGCTGCCGCTCGCCGGTCCCGAGGGGCTGGGCGTGCCGCAGGGGGTTTGGGACTACATTTACGAGCCGGATGCCAAATCGGTGCTCGACCAGGTATTGACGCGCTATGTCGAGACCATCATTTATCATGCGGTCGCCGAGAGCATGGCCTCTGAGCAATCGGCGCGGATGGTGGCGATGAAGGCGGCCTCCGACAATGCCGCCACTCTCATCGACGAGCTTACGCTCGTTTACAACAAGAACCGCCAGGCCGCGATCACCAAAGAACTCTCTGAAATCGTCGGCGGCGCGGCCGCCGTCTAGAACCTATCTCAATAATGGGCACGTGTGCGACGGAGGCGATGTGGGATGCAGTTCTAGGAGGGCGAGTGCAGCAATATCGCGAATATTGCAAGGGAGGCCGACGACGAAATGCGCCCAGATCGCCCCGTCCCTTCGGGTTGTGGCCAGAACGCGCGCCTGCGTTGTCGCGTGGCTTGCCCATATTCGCGATATGGGCTGCGCCCCGCTCCTAGCATTCATCGCGTTCTGGCCACAACGCATCACGCGTCCATTATTGAGATAGGTTCTAATCACCAGGAACCAAGACCATGGATCAAGAACAAGGCACCATCGTCCAGACCATCGGCGCGGTGATCGACATCCAGTTCGTGCGCGACGCGATGCCAAGGGTGTACGACGCCCTCGTGCTCGAGGAATCGGGCGAGGCGGGCCTCGCGGAGAAAGGGCTCACCTTCGAAGTGGAGCAGCAGCTTGGCGATGGCGTGGTGCGCTGCATCGCCCTCGGCTCCTCCGACGGCTTGCGCCGCGGCATGAAGGTACGTAGTACCGGCGGGCCGATCTCGGTGCCCGTGGGCCAGGGTACGCTCGGGCGCATCATGGATGTGCTCGGCCGTCCGATCGACGAAGCCGGTCCCATCCTGTCGGACACGCGCCGCTCGATACACCAGGCGGCACCGAAGTTCGACGAGTTGAGTCCCTCGGTCGAGCTGCTCGAGACCGGCATCAAGGTGATCGACCTCATCTGCCCGTTTGCCAAGGGCGGCAAGATCGGTCTGTTCGGCGGCGCCGGCGTCGGCAAGACCGTCAACATGCTCGAACTGATCAACAATATCGCGACCCAGCATTCGGGCCTGTCGGTATTCGCGGGCGTCGGCGAGCGCACGCGCGAGGGCAACGACTTCTACCACGAGATGGCGGAAGCGCAAGTCATCAAGCTCGACAACCTGACCGAATCGAAGGTGGCAATGGTGTTCGGCCAGATGAACGAGCCGCCGGGCAACCGCTTGCGCGTCGCGCTCACCGGCCTGACCATGGCGGAGCACTTTCGAGACGAAGGCCGCGATATCCTGTTCTTCGTCGACAACATCTACCGCTTCACGCTCGCGGGCACCGAGGTGTCGGCGTTGCTGGGGCGCATGCCGTCGGCGGTGGGCTACCAGCCGACGCTCGCCGAGGAGATGGGGCGGCTGCAGGAGCGTATCACTTCCACCAAAGTCGGCTCGATTACCTCGATTCAGGCGGTGTATGTACCTGCGGATGACCTCACCGATCCGTCACCCGCAACCACGTTCGGCCACCTGGATGCCACGGTGGTGCTCTCGCGCGATATCGCTTCGCTCGGCATTTACCCGGCGGTGGATCCGCTCGACTCCACTTCGCGTCAGGTGGACCCGAATACCATCGGTGAAGAACACTACAACACCACGCGCGCGGTCCAGGCGACGCTGCAACGCTACAAGGAATTGCGCGACATCATCGCGATCCTGGGCATGGACGAGCTTTCTCCCGAAGACAAGCTCGCGGTCGCGCGCGCCCGGAAGATCCAGCGTTTTCTGTCTCAGCCATTTACGGTGGCGCAGAACTTCACCGGCACGCCCGGCAAGTACGTCACGCTCAAGGACACGATCAAGGGCTTCAAGATGATCGTCAACGGCGAGTGCGACGCGCTTCCGGAACAGGCGTTCTACATGGTCGGCCCGATCGAGGAGGCCTTCGAGAAAGCGAAGACGCTGCAGTAATCATGGCGACCACCATGCGGGTTGACGTTGTCAGCGCCGAAGAGTCGATCTACTCCGGCGAGGCGCAGTTCGTGGTGCTGCCGGGCGAGGCCGGCGAACTCGGCATCTATCCGCGCCACACGCCGCTCATCACACGGATCAAGCCGGGAGCGGTGCGGATTCTTCCGGCGGGAGGCGGTGACGAAGAATTGATTTTTGTCGCGGGCGGCATACTCGAGGTGCAGCCGGGGGTGATTACCGTGCTGGCTGACACCGCAATCCGCGGCCACGACCTCGATGAGGCGAAGGCGAACGAAGCACTGCGCGCCGCCCAGGAGGCCATGGCGAAGTCGCAGGACAAGCAGGAAATCGCCACCCTTCAGGCCGAGTTCGCGATGATGGCTGCCCAGCTTGCGGCGATTCGCAAGCTGCGCAAGAAATAGCGGTAAGTCCCGACGTCGTCCGACGCGGGCTTACCACCGTGAGTTGGAACGGACGCATACGCCGCTCAACTCCCGGGAAAAAGCAGGAGGCGGCGCCGGCGCTGCCTTTATTCATTCATGGACACTTACGATCTCCTCGTGGTCGGCGGTGGCATCAACGGCGTGGGCATCGCGCGCGATGCGGCCGGGCGTGGCCTGAGCGTTCTGCTGTGCGAAAGCCACGATCTGGGTTCGGCGACGAGTTCGGCGAGCAGCAAGCTCATCCACGGGGGGTTGCGCTATCTCGAGCACTACGAGTTTCGTCTTGTCGCGGAGGCGTTGGCGGAGCGCGAGGTCCTGCTGCATTGCGCGCCGCATCTTGTACGCCCGATGCGCTTCGTGATGCCCCACGTGCCTCAGTTGCGGCCCGCGTGGATGATCCGCGCCGGACTGTTTCTTTACGACTACCTTGCCCGCCGCCAGACGTTGCCGGGATCACATCGCGTGGATCTGCGCAAATCACCATATGGTGCGGGCCTCAAACCCGGTCTCGAGCTGGGCTTCGTCTATTCGGATTGCTGGGTCGATGATGCGCGCCTGGTAATCTGCAACGCGCGCGCGGCCGCCGACTTGGGTGCGCGGATAGCGACGCATACGACGTGCACGGCGGCCGTGCGAACCGACGGGCGGTGGCGCGCCCGCTTGCGGGACGCGGCCGGGTGCGAGTCGGACGTGGTGGCGAAAGCGATCGCGAACGTCAGCGGTCCGTGGGCGCGGAAGTTTCTCGTCGATACCGTCCACCAGCCGGCCACCTTCAATCTCAAGCTGGTGCAAGGCAGTCACATCGTCGTGCCTCGGCTCTACGACGGCGAGCATGCATTCATTCTGCAGAACGACGACCGCCGGGTGGTGTTCGTTTACCCGTACGAGCGCCACTACACCCTGATTGGCACCACGGAGATCGAGTTTTCAGGAAAGCCGGGGCCATGTGAGGCGACCGAGCAGGAGGTGGCGTACCTGTGTCGTGCCGCCAACCGTTATTTTTCGCGTGAACTGCACGCGCGCGACGTGGTTTGGCGCTACTGTGGCATACGTCCCCTGTTCGACGACGGATCGAGCAATCCATCCGCGATCACGCGCGATTACGTATTGCGCGTCGATGGGACAAGAGGTGAGGCGCCGGTGCTATCGGTGTTTGGCGGCAAAATTACGACCTATCGGCGGCTTGCCGAGCGCGCTCTTGAAGCCCTTGCGCCGTGGTTTCCGGGGGCGCGGGGCCCGTGGACAGCAAGCGCGCCGCTGCCGGGCGGCGAGGCCGTTGCGGGCGGACCCGCAGCGGCGACGGACACGCTCGGTGGACGCTATTCCGGGCTGCCAGGCCAACTCGTCGCCGCACTGCTCCGCCGCCACGGCACGCTGATCGGGGAGGTCCTGGGCGATGCCGAATCGACCGGCACCCTGGGCGCGCACCTGGGGGCGGATCTCTATACCAGGGAGGTCGATTACTTCATTTCCCGTGAATGGGCGCGCACGGGAGAAGATGTCTTGTGGCGTCGCACCAAGTGCGGGCTGCACCTCACCGCGACCGAGCGGCAGGCGGTCGAGGACTACGTCCGTCAGCAGGTTCATTGACGCTGTGCGATAATTTTATGATGTCGTTGAGCGTCGTGATTCTTGCAGCGGGTCAGGGTAAGCGCATGGTTTCGCGCTTGCCCAAGGTGCTGCACCGCGTTGGCGGAACGACGCTCATCGATCGGGTGATAACCACCGCGCGTCGGCTGAAGTCCGCGACAATCTGCGTGGTTTACGGGCATGGCGGCGAACTGGTGCGGCAATCAATCGGGGCACGAGACGTAGTATTCGTCCGGCAGGCGCCTCAATTGGGGACCGGCGACGCACTGCGGCGGGCATTGCCGATGATCGGAGAATCGGACGTTACCTTAGTACTGTACGGCGACGTACCGCTGGTTCGTGCCGAGACGCTTGCGCCGATGGTTGCGGGCAAGATCGAGCGGGTGATGGTGCTCACCGCCATGCCGGATGATCCGTCGGGTTACGGGCGCGTGCTGCGCGACCGCAGGGGAAGGATCAAACGCATCATCGAGGACGCGGACGCAACCCCGGTGCAGAGGCGCATTCGCGAAATCAACACCGGCATCATGGCGCTGCCGACGAAGAGGCTCGCCTCGTGGCTTGGCAGGCTCGAGACTCGCAACGCCCAAGGCGAATACTATCTCACCGACGTGCTCGCTCAGGCGGGGGCAGACGGTGTGCCGGTGGAGGCCGCCACGGCCGCGGATCCCGCGGAAGTGCTCGGCGTGAATAGCCGGGACCACCTCGCGCAGCTTGAGCGCACCTATCAACGCCGTTACGCGCAGAACCTCCTCGAGCGGGGCGTCTCGCTCGCCGATCCGGCGCGCATCGACGTGCGCGGCGAACTCGAATGCGGAGACGATGTGGCAATCGACATCAATTGCGTTTTCCTGGGCGCAGTCTCGCTTGGCGCAGATGTCAGCATCGGACCCAACTGCGTGCTGAAAAATGTCGCGATCGGAGACCGTACCGTGGTCGAACCGTATACGCTGATCGAGGATTCGGTGATCGGGGCCGACTGCCGGATCGGGCCCTATGCCCGCATCCGGCCCGGCGCAAGGCTCGCGCGCGACGTTCACATCGGCAATTTCGTCGAGGTCAAGAACAGCACCATCGGCGAGCATTCCAAGGCGAACCATCTTGCTTACATAGGGGACGCCGCGGTTGGAGCCCGCGTAAACATCGGCGCCGGTACGATCACCTGCAACTACGACGGCGCGAACAAGCACCGCACGGTGATCGAGGACGACGTGCAGATCGGCTCTGACGTCCAGCTCGTGGCGCCGGTCACGGTCGGCAAAGGCGCCACGGTCGGGGCCGGCACCACGGTGTGGAAGCGCGCGCCGGCGGGTGCGCTAACCATCAACGAGAAGACCCAGGTCACCCGGCCGGGATGGAAGCGCCCGGCGAAGAAACAACGATGAATGCGGAATGCGGAGTGAAATGCCGATCGCTCCAACAAGAGACGCCATTCATCATTCATCATTCATAATTCATCACTGAAATTTATGTGCGGCATCGTCGGTGCGGCGTCCACGCGCGACGTGGTGGATGTCCTCATAGAGGGCATCCGTAAGCTCGAGTACCGTGGCTACGATTCGACCGGCATCGCCTATGTCGAGGACGGGCACCTCGCGCGGCTGCGCTCCACGGGACGGGTCGCGCATCTCGACGAACTTGCGCGCCGGCAGGGCGTGCACACAAGAACCGGCCTCTCGCACACGCGCTGGGCGACTCACGGCGCGCCGACCGAGACGAATGCACACCCTCACTTCTCCGCGCGCGACGGCCTCGAAATCGGCATCGTTCACAATGGCATAGTGGAGAATCACGAGCCGATCCGCGCCCGCATGAAGGCGCTGGGATACCACTTCTCGTCGGAAACCGATACCGAGGTGATGGTGCACCATGTGCATTCCCTGGTTGCACAAGGCATGCCGCTGTTTGAAGCCGTAAGACGGGCGAGCCGGGAATGGGAGGGAGCCTACGCCGTCGGATTTGTGTCGAGCGGTGAGCCGGATGTCGTGATCGGGGCACGCAAGGGTTCACCGTTGCTCGTCGGGCTGGGCGAAGGCGAGAACTACATCGCTTCGGACGCGAGCGCACTCGTGGCGCAGACCCGCGACGTGATTTACCTTGAGGAAGGCGACGTGGTGGAAGTGCGGCCGGGCGGCGTGCGCGTATGCGACGGCGAAGGACGCGGCGTGCAGCGCGCTGTGACCCGGAGTCAACTTTCGGCGGATGCAGTGGAATTGGGGACCTACTCGCACTACATGCAGAAGGAGATCTTCGAGCAGCCGAGCGCCGTTGCCGCCACCCTCGAGATGGTCGCGGGCGCACAATCGATCTCCCCGCAGGTTTTTGGCGTAGACGCGGAGCGTGTCCTGCGCGAGGCGGACGCCGTGCTGATACTCGCCTGTGGAACCAGTTTCCATGCCGGCTTGGTCGCCCGTTACTGGCTTGAGGCGATTGCCGGCATCCCCTGTGTCGTGGAGATCGCGAGCGAGTACCGCTACCGCAAATCGGTGCCGAATCCCAGGGCGCTGGTAGTGACGGTGTCGCAATCAGGAGAAACCGCGGATACGATCGCTGCGCTCAAGCACGCGCAATCGCTGGGGCACGAGCATTGCCTGGCGATCTGCAACGCCCCTGAAAGCTCGCTGGTGCGGGCAAGCGAGCTGCGCTTTCTCACGCGCGCGGGCCCGGAAATCGGCGTCGCTTCGACCAAGGCCTTTACCACGCAGCTGACGGCCTTCGTCCTGCTCGCCGTGGTGCTCGCGCGGCTGCGACGCAGGTTATCGCTGGAGTCCGAGCAGCAGCTTATCAGGAGCCTTCGGCATCTGCCTCTCGCGTTGTCTCGGGTGCTACAGGTCGAGCAGGCAATCCTCCCATGGGCGGAGAAGTTTGCCGGGCGCAATCACGCCTTGTTTCTGGGGCGCGGCATTCACTATCCGATTGCAATGGAAGGGGCGCTGAAGTTGAAGGAGATCTCGTATATTCACGCGGAAGCCTACCCTGCCGGAGAACTCAAGCACGGCCCCTTGGCGCTGGTGGACCGCTCCATGCCGGTGGTGGCAATCGCGCCCAACGACGCGTTGCTGGAAAAGCTCAAGTCCAATCTGCAGGAAGTGCGAGCCCGCGGGGGTGAGCTGCATGTGCTGGCGGACCAGGAATCCTGCATTGAGCCGGGCGACGGCTTGCACGTCATACGCCTTACCGATCACGCGGGACTGCTGTCTCCCATTCTCCACACCATCCCGCTGCAATTGCTTGCGTATCACGCGGCGCTGCGGCGCGGCACCGACGTCGACAAACCGCGCAACCTTGCCAAGTCCGTGACGGTCGAATAGCCGAAGTCATGATTCGTGTGCCGCCGCAAAGTGTTTGCGCTCGAAGGGGGCGGCGTGCGAGCGCGAGGGATCCGCGTTCGTCGAGCTTGCTCTGACTGGCCGGCGGCAGGAAGCCCCCTAGCGAGGGGCACGATCCAAGCGGGCGAGGCGTATCAGTTCGTCAAGTATGGGGATGACACCGGGCACGCTTCCCGCGAGCGCGCTGGACGTCATGTACCGCCCGTCAACCACAAGCGAAGGCGTTCCCGGTACCTGGTAGCGCGAGGTGGACTCGCGAGCCATATCCACGCCTTGGTCAACCTGAGGAGAAATGTACGCAGCCAGCCATGTCTCCCGGTCGATGCCATGACGGGCAGCCCATTGCGCGACCACGTCGGGCTTGCTCATCGCGAGCGCGTCCACATGATAGGCATCGTAGACTTTCTGGTGAAGCCGCTCCAACTCGCCTAATGCCGCCAGCGTGTAGAAGATCCGCACGTGAGGCGCCCAGGTTTCGCGCATCACCGCCGGAATCCGGCGAAACGCCGTATCTGCGGGTTTGCGCCGCAGCCAAGCCTCCAGCAGTGGTTGGAGTTCGAAACAGTAAGGGCAGCCGTACCAGAAGAACTCGATGATTTCCACGTGATCGCCCGTAGCGACCGGCTGACCCGGGGCAAGCAGGCGATAGTGTCGATCGAGCTGCGCACCGGCGGCGAGCCGGGCGCGCAGAAGGCTGCCTGGCCAGAGGGCGGCGATGAAGCCCGCCAGCACCACCCGCCTTGATATCATCGTCTATTTTGCGCCGCCGCCCTTGCGTGCGAGCGCAACCACGTGGTCCAAAACCTGGAAGTAGCGGACGAAGTCGACTTCGTTGTTGGACTTCACCGTCATCGACGGGGCAGTCAGATACCGGCCGTCGACGACAATCGCAGGCGTGCCGGGAATATCGAATTTGCGGGTGATTTCCTTGGCGCCATTGGCGCGGGCGGAAACCGAAAACGAGTTGTAGGTATCCGCGAATTTCTGTCGTTCCACCCCCTTGGTGGCTATCCAGTCAAATAGGACTTTGGTATTGTTCAGCCGCAGGTTCTGCCCATGTATCGCCGCAAATACCTGCTGGTGAAGCGTGTCGGTGAGTTTCATCGCCTCGATCGCGTAATAGGCCCTGGTAAGCGGCAGCCAGGCATCATCAAATACCACCGGTTGCCGCTTGAACTCCACGTCGGCCGGCTTGCGTTTCAGCCACGTCTCAAGCGGCCCCTGAAGATTGCTGCAGTGCGGGCAGCCATAATAAAAAAACTCAATCACCTCCACGTTCTTTCCGCTTGCGGTCGGTTGCGGCCGGTCGAGCACGCGGAAATCCCTGCCGGGGACGATCTGCCCCGAAGCGATGCGGGATGCGAACAGGAGCAAGAGCAACGGAACGAGCCAGCCGCAGGACTTCACTGAACGCATAACGACTCCGTAAGTGGTGCGCGAGGTCAGCGCGTGCCGGCGTCCCGCACCTTTATCAATGAGGTGCTCACGCCGTTCTGCTTGAGAGTATCCCGGGTCCGGGTCAGTTCCTCGACGCTGGTATAAGGACCCACGCGCACCCGGTGCCAGACACCCTTGTCGGGGAGGGACGTCGTCTGCACTGTCGCCTCGATACCCAGCAGAGCGAGCCTGGCCTTGAGATTGTCCGCATCCGCCGGGCTCTGAAAAGCCCCGGCTTGCAGAAAAAACGCTTCCTTGGACGTTATCGTTGACCTCGTCTGCGCTTCTCTCAGCTGCTGGTCGGTGGCGGGTTCTTCGTTGCCGGGCAGGATCTTGTAGAAATCGAAACGCGGTTTCGCCTCGATCGATTTAGCCGCCTTGTCATCGCTCTTGGCCGGAGGTGTACCGGTTGCGGTGTCGGGCGCCTCGCTCTTGGCGGCGGGCGGCTGACGCCCGAGAAACGGACTCGGAACCTTGTTGATATACCACGCGACAGCAAGCGCAATGCCGAGTCCGAGTATCAGGCCGATCAGAATACCCAGCAACAGCGAACCGCCCCCCGAGCGTCGACCCTTCGTGCGTTCTGTTTTCTTGTAGTCCTTGGTCACACGGTTATCTTACATTTTTTCGGGTGCTGAAACACCCAGCAGTGCCAGCCCGTTGCGCAACACCTGGCGCACCGCAGTAACGAGGGCGAGTCGCGCCAGCCTCACCGGCGGGTCGTCCACCAGCAGGCGCGTCGAATTGTAGTAACCGTGGAAATCCGCGGCGAGGTCGCGCAAGTAGAACGCGACGAGATGCGGGGCCAGTTCGCGGGCAGCTTCCTCGACGATATCGGGATAATCAATCAGTCTTTGAAGGAGGCCCAGCTCCTGCTCGGAGGCGAGCGGTGCCGCGTCGGCGTCCGTCAGCGAAGCGGCATCGCCACCCCACTGCTCGTGAACGCTGCAGACGCGGGCGTGCGCATATTGAATGTAGTAAACGGGATTCTCGTTGCTCCGCGATTTCGCAAGATCGAGGTCGAAATCGAGATGCTGGTCGCTCTTGCGCAACACGTAGAAGAAACGTGCGGCGTCGTTCCCGACCTCATTGCGCAGTTCGCGCAACGTCACAAATTCTCCTGAGCGCGTGGACATGGGGACCTTCTGGCCATTGCGATAGAGTACCGCAAACTGCACCAGCGCGATGGTCAGCTGCTCGGGATTGCGGCCGAGCGCGCCGAGCGCCGCCTTGACGCGTGCGATATAACCATGGTGATCGGCGCCCCAGACGTCGATCAGCAGATCAAATCCGCGCTCGAATTTGTTCAGGTGATAGGCGATATCGGCCGCAAAGTAGGTATAGAACCCGTTTTCGCGCTGAATCACGCGATCCTTCTCGTCGCCGAACGCCGACGATCTGAACCACTGTGCGCCATCCTGCTGATAAAGGTGTCCTCGCTGATCGAGATCGCGTATCGCGCGCTCGATGAGACCCGAGTCGTAGAGCGAGCGCTCGGAGAACCAGTGATCGAAGGTGACGCCGAATTCCGTAAGATCGTCACGGCAGTCGGCAAGCTGCTCGTTGAGGGAGAAGCTGTGAAAATAGGCGAAATCCGGCCCCAGCAGCGATTTGGACCTGCCGATCTGGGCATCGAGGTAGCTCTCGGCGTCGGCGTCCATGTCGGGGAGCCCGGCAGTGAACTCCGTGGCGCGGCGCGCATAATGGGTGCCGTGTGCCGCGAGGATCTGGCGCGCCATATCGGCGACGTAGGTGCCCTGGTACGCATTGGGCGGAAACGGCACGCGCTCGCCCGCGAGTTCCAGATAACGCAGCCAGGTCGACAACGCCAGTATGTCCATCTGCCGGCCGGCGTCGTTGATGTAGAACTCCCGCGTAACTGCAAAGCCCGCGGCAGCGAGCACGTTGGCGAGACTCGCTCCAAATGCGGCACCGCGGCCGTGACCCACGTGTAGCGGGCCCGTCGGGTTGGCCGACACGAACTCGATCTGCGCACGCCTGCCCTGCCCCAGCGTGGTTGTGCCGTACGACGCGGCCGCCGTCAAAACGCGGTTCACCGCCTGCTTCTTGATGGTAGGGCGCAGAAACACATTGATGAATCCGGCGCCCGCGACTTCCGCTTTCTCGATCCAGGGTGAAACCGGCAGCGCGTCGAGCAGCCGCGCCGCGATCTCGCGCGGCTTCGCGCGCAGCTGCCTTGCAACTTGCAGGGCGAGATTGCAGGCGTAGTCGCCGTGCTTCGCGAGCTTCGGCCGCTCCAGGACGATGCTCGCGCCGCGCATGTTCGGTGCGACTTCGTGCAGCGCCGCTTCGAAAAGCTCTCGCAGGTGGGCGCGAAGGTCGGGGGAAGCCGGGGAGTTCATGTGGGGACGTGCCGGAAGCGCGCCATTATAAACGAGCCGCATACGCGGACCGAGTTTGCCGTGCCGGAATACGCCTGGCGCCTAGAACTCCACCGGATCCACGTCGAGCGACCAGCGCGCGCGGGTCGAGGGCGCTGCGGACAGTCGCTCGTACCATTTGCCGAGGAATTCACGCAATCGGCTGCGCGATGCCGCCTGCACCAGGAGCTGCGCGCGCTCACGACCGGCGCGGCGCACCATGCCTGCGGGAACCGGGTCGTAGATGACAACGTGTTGCGACAGCGCTTTGCCGGCCCGGGCGGCATCGTCCAGGAACGCCAGAGATGTCTCGAGCCCGGCGGCTTCCGCCCGCAGCAATGCTTGGTGCACGAACGGCGGGAAACCCGCCTGACGACGTTCTGTCAACGCGGCTGCAGCAAACGAGGCGTAGTCCTGCCTGCGCAGCGCTTCGTAGAGCGGATGACGCGGGAACTCGGTCTGGATCATGACCTCGCCACGTTTGTCACCACGCCCTGCGCGACCGGCGACCTGCGTGAGCAACGCGTAAAGCCGCTCGGGCGCGCGGAAGTCGGTGCTGTAGAGCAGGCTGTCAGCATTCAGTACTCCAACGAGGCTCAGATGGGGAAAATCATGCCCTTTCGCGAGAATCTGGGTGCCGACGAGAATGTCGATCTCCCTCGCCTGGATCTGTTGGCGCACGGTCGGCCACACGTCCTTGCGGCGAGTGCTGTCACGGTCGATCCGCATGATTCGTGCGGCAGGAAACTGCCTGGCAAGCGCGACCTCCACGCGCTGCGTTCCCTGGCCAAGCGGCGCCAGGTCCTGATTGCCGCAGTCCGGGCACGCAACGGGCACACGGGCTTGGGAGCCGCAGTGGTGGCAGTGTAGCCGATGGTCGGCAACGTGCAGAACGAGCTGTGCCGTGCAGCGGTGACATGCGGAGAGCCAGCCGCAAGCCCGGCACATCAGCACCGGCGCGTACCCCCTGCGGTTGATGAATACCAGGCTCTGTTCATGTCCGCCGAGACGTGCCGCGATCGCCTGCAGCAGCGGTTGTGAGAGGCCGTCCACGAGGCGCTCGCCGTGCGTATTGATGCATTCGATCTGCGGCATCACGGCACCGACCCGCTTCGTGAGGTGCAGAAGCTGATAACGGCCGCTGACCGCGTTGTGATAGGTTTCGAGCGCGGGCGTCGCGGACCCCAGGACCACCGGTACGTGCATCTGCTTTGCCCGCACCACGGCGAGATCGCGTGCGGAGTAGCGTAAAGCGTCCATCTGTTTGAATGAGAGGTCGTGCTCTTCATCCACGATGATCAGCGCGAGCCTGGGGATGGGGGCGAAAACTGCGAGGCGTGTTCCCAGCACCACCCCTGCCCGCGCATCCTGGGCCGCGCGCCAATGCTGCAATCGCTCCGCTTCGCTTAACCGGCTATGCAGCGTCGCGACGACTGTGTCGGGAAAGCGCGAGTGTATTAATGCCTCGAGCTGCGGCGTCAGCACGATCTCGGGAACCAGCAGCAACGCCTGGCCGCCGGCACGAAGCACAGCGGCGATCGCGTGCAGATAGACCTCCGTTTTCCCGCTGCCGGTGACGCCGAGCAGGACAAATGCCCCGAACCGGCCGAACGAGGCGGCTATCGCGCCCGTGGCCTGGATTTGCTCCGGCGTGAGTGCGGGTCCGCCGGCGACGGTCGGGCTGCGCGGTGCTTGGGCCGGCGCATCAGCGCGCTGCTCGCTACGCACCCAGCCGCGCATTATCAGCTGCTTGACGGCGACCCCTGCCTTGGGTCCGGCGGCTGATCTCAACGCGTCCCAGCTCAGCTCGCGGTGATGCTTGAGCGCTGCAAGAAGTCGGCGCTGCACGGTTGCGCGCCGCGGCAGGGTATCAAGGTTGGCGCTTTCGCCTTTCGGAGTCACGAGATAATCGAGGGCCAATCTATCGCGCGGGAGGCGGGCGCGCCGCAGCGCGCCCGGGAGCGCAGCCATGACTGCGGCACCCAATGGATGGTGATAATAGGCCGCGGCAAATCTCAGCAGGTCGAGGTCGCACGGGGAAAGAGCAGGCACCTCACGCAGCACGCGGCGCACGGGTTTCAGCCGCTCCGGCGCCACCGCGCTGTCGATGTCCAGCGCCACCACAAGTCCAACCACGTTCCTGTTCCCAAGCGGGACGAGAACACGCTGCCCGATGTCGCCGGGCCCCAGCCCTTCGGCGTGGTAATCGAACAGTTTTGGAACCGGCACGTCGATGGCGACGCGAGCAATTTTCATCGTAATCGCGACGGGCCGGCAAAAAGGAAGTTACAACCCGCTGCTCATGCAGCGTCTGCGAATTTGTGGCAAGTGACTCACGCTGCAGCACAATTCGATCTTACTCACATTGCCTTGTGGATAACCAAGTGAATGATTCTGGTCGACCCCCTGCGTCCTTGCTTGGCGATGTCATGCGGGCCCGCGCGCAGCAGACAATGAAAAATAAAATCTTTGTAAAAACAAAGGGTTGATAGTGTCTCCTGGCGACGTGCACGAGCCTGGGCTGTGACGACCCTGCGCAAGCCCTTGGTGTGCATAAGTTTTCTTGTGCGCTATGGCAGGGCCTCTGGTGGCGTCAGTGGAACGGGCGACTAAGCTCGTGCACGGCGTCCACTAACACACCCACGTGCTCGGGCGGGGCAAACTGCGAAATCCCATGCCCGAGATTGAACACGTGTCCACCCCCAGGTCCGAATGCTGACAGTACTTGCTGTGTCTCTTTTCGTATGACGTCCGGGCTCGAAAACAGCACTGCCGGATCGAGGTTTCCCTGCAGCGCCACGTCACGCCCGATCAGCGCGCGCGCGGCGCCGATGTCGGTCGTCCAGTCCACCCCGACGGCGTCGCACCCGGTCGCCGCAATATCCTTTAGCCATTGACCGCCACCCTTGGTGAAAACGATGCTCGGGACTGGCTCCCCGTTTTCTCCGCCCGAAAGACCCTCGATAATCCGTTCGAGGTATGCGAGAGAGAACTCGCGGAAGGCGGGTGTGCTAAGGATCCCGCCCCAGGTATCAAAGATCATCACGGCATCCACGCCTGCGTTGATCTGCGCGTTCAGATACCCGGTCACTGCACGGCAGTTGGTATCGAGGATGTGATGCACCAGGTCGGGCCGGGCGTATAGCATGGCCTTTAACACATGGAAATCCGTGCTTGAGCCTCCTTCCACCATGTAGCAAGCGAGCGTAAACGGGCTGCCCGCAAAACCGATGAGTGGAACCTTACCGGCTAGCGCCCGCTGAATCTGCCTCACGGCATTGAGCACGTAGCCCAGCTGTTCTTCGGGGTCGGGAATCGGCAGGCGGTGGATCGTATCCTGGTCCCGCAGCGGGCGGTCGAAACGTGGACCCTCCCCTTCCGCAAAGTACAGACCGAGACCCATCGCGTCGGGGATAGTAAGAATGTCGGAGAAGACGATGGCGGCATCCAGCGCAAACCGCGACAACGGCTGGAGCGTGACTTCGGTGGCAAGGTCGGGATTGCGGCAAAGATCAAGAAAGCTGCCGGCGCGCGACCGCGTGCGGTTGTATTCGGGGAGATAGCGCCCGGCCTGGCGCATGATCCATACCGGCGTGTATGGGGTGGGCTGCCGTAGCAGAGCCCGGATCAGCGTGTCATTCTTCAGGCGGGACATGAGCGTGAAACGTGAAACATGAAACGTCAGGCAGAGTGGGCGCGCCGAGATGGGGGCGCGCAAGAGTGATGTTACCCTTCACCTTTCACTTTTCACGTTTCATCGCGGAAGCTCCGAGCTTCCCATCAGGAACTCGTCCACGGCGCGGGCACATTGCCGGCCTTCACGGATGGCCCAGACCACCAGCGACTGCCCGCGGCGCATGTCGCCCGCCGAGAATACCTTCGGGACGTTGGTGGCATAGCAACCCACGCCATCGGTCGTGGCTCTGGCATTGCCGCGGGGATCCTTCGCGACGCCAAAGGCATCGAGCACCGATTGCACGGGCGACACGAAACCCATGGCGAGCAGCACCAGGTCAGCGGGAACCTCGAATTCCGAACCGGGAATTTCGCTCGGTTTGCCCTCCTTCCACTCAAGGCGCACCGCCTTGAGCGCCTTCACCTTTCCGTTCTCACCCAGGAACAGCTTGGTGGTGATGGACCAGTCGCGCTCGACGCCTTCCTCGTGCGAAGACGAGGTTCGCAGCCGTACGGGCCAGTACGGCCAGACTGGATTGCGCTCGACATCCGGCGGCATCGGCAGCAGTTCGAACTGCGAAATCGAGGCCGCACCATGGCGGTTGGAAGTGCCGACGCAATCCGAGCCCGTGTCGCCTCCGCCGATGATGACCACGTGTTTGCCAGTTGCCCACAGGTCGGGCACGCCGGCATCGCCCGCTACCCGGCGGTTCTGCAGCGGCAGGAAATCCATCGCAAATTCGATGCCCCGCAAATTGCGCCCGGGCACCGGCAAATCGCGTGGCACCTCAGCGCCGCCCGCAAGCACCGCAGCGTCGAATTCCTCGAGCAGCCACTGCGGGTCGATTCGCGTGGCCGCGCTGTTGCCCGCGCCGAGCGGCGCGTCGCCCACGACGTGGTCGGCCCTGAATTCGACGCCCTCGGCCGCCATCTGCTCGAGGCGCCGGTCGATGATCCACTTCTCCAGCTTGAAATCCGGGATGCCGTAACGCAGCAGCCCTCCGATACGGTCATTCTTCTCGTACAACACGACTTCGTGCCCGGCGCGGGCAAGCTGCTGGGCGCACGCGAGCCCCGCGGGGCCGGAACCAACGACGGCTACTTTCTTTCCGGTCTTGTGCGCGGCGGGCGTGGGCCGCACCCAGCCCGCTTCCCAGGCTTTGTCGATGATCGCGTGTTCGATCGACTTGATGCCGACCGGGTCTTCATTGATGCGCAATACGCATGCTTCCTCGCACGGTGCCGGGCATATGCGGCCGGTGAACTCGGGAAAGTTGTTTGTCGAATGCAGCGTTTCGATCGCAGTCTTCCAGTCCTGCCTGAATACCAGATCGTTGAAGTCGGGGATGATGTTGTTGACCGGGCAGCCGCTCATGCAGAACGGAATGCCGCAGTCCATGCAGCGCGCGCCCTGGATCTTCGCCTGTTCATCCGTAAGGTGCTGGATGAATTCGCGGTAATGTTTCTTGCGAACTTCCTTCGGCTCGTAGGTCTCCTCGACGCGCCCGAACTCGAGAAAGCCGGTAATTTTGCCCATCTACGCAGCCACCTTCTTGCGTGCCGCGGCGAGCTCCCCGAGCGCTCGGCGGTATTCCTTCGGGAATATCTTCACGAAGCGCCCCCGGTTCTCGGACCAGCCATCGAGTATCGCCTGTGCGCGGCGGCTGCCGGTATGCCGGGCGTGCCTCTCGATCAGGGCACGCAGTATCGTCTCGTCGGAGCGTCCGCCGTGCCAGAACTCGGGAGCAAGTTTTGCCTGCTGTTCCAATTCCGTCAGCACCGGTTCAAGGTCCACCATCGCGGTGTTACAGCGCTTGATAAATTCACCATCTGCGTCAAGTACGTAGGCGATGCCGCCGGACATCCCGGCGCCAAAGTTCCGCCCCGTCGTTCCCAGTACTACGACGGTGCCACCGGTCATGTACTCGCAGCCGTGATCGCCTACGCCCTCAACTACCGCCCGGGCACCGGAGTTACGCACCGCGAAACGCTCGCCTGCGACGCCCCGGAAATACGCTTCGCCCGCGACCGCTCCGTAAAGCACAACGTTGCCGGTAATGATGTTTTCGGTCGGCTCGCCGCGAAACTTGGGCGAAGGCTGCACCGAAATACGCCCGCCTGAGAGCCCCTTGCCACAGTAGTCGTTGGTGTCGCCGATCAGATCCAGCGTGACGCCGCGCGCGAGGAACGCGCCGAAACTCTGTCCGGCCGAGCCAGCGAGGCGCACGTGAATCGTGTCCTCCGGCAGCCCCTCATGCCCATAGCGTTTGGCAATCCGCGAAGATAACATCGTGCCGAAGGTGCGATTGATGTTGCGGATCGGCATTTCGATCGTTACTTTCTCGCGCCGCTCGAGAGCCGGCCGCGCCAGCTCGATGAGACGGTTATCGAGCGCTTTTTCCAGGCCGTGCTGCTGCGTCTCGCAGTGGTAGAGCGCCACTTCGGGAGGCATCTTCGGCATGTAGAAGATTTTCGAGAAATCGAGTCCTTTGGCTTTCCAGTGTTCGATCCCCTTGCTCGTGTCGAGCAGATCCGTGCGTCCGATGAGATCATTGAGTTTCCGGATGCCGAGTTTCGCCATCAGCTCGCGTACTTCCTCGGCGACGAAGAAGAAATAGTTCACCACGTGCTCCGGCTTGCCCTCGAACCTGCGCCTGAGCACCGGATCCTGCGTGGCTATTCCCACCGGGCAGGTGTTGAGGTGGCATTTGCGCATCATGATGCAGCCCTCGACCACCAGCGGCGCAGTGGCAAAGCCGAACTCGTCGGCGCCCAGTATTGCACCGACCACTACATCGCGCCCGGTCTTGATTTGACCGTCCACCTGCACGGCGATGCGCCCGCGCAGGCGATTCAGCACCAGCGTCTGCTGGGTCTCGGCGAGCCCGAGCTCCCACGGGGTGCCGGCGTGCTTGATCGAGGACCAGGGCGAAGCGCCGGTACCGCCATCGAACCCGGCGATCGTGACGTGATCGGACTTGGCTTTCGAGACGCCCGCCGCGATGGTGCCGACGCCGACCTCGGAGACGAGTTTCACGGAGACATCGGCCTCCGGACTTGAATTCTTGAGGTCGTGGATGAGCTGCGCGATGTCCTCGATCGAATAAATGTCGTGGTGCGGCGGCGGCGAAATCAGCTCGACGCCGGGCGTTGAATAACGTAACTCGGCGATGTACTCGGACACCTTGCGCCCCGGCAACTGTCCGCCTTCGCCGGGCTTCGCCCCCTGTGCGATCTTGATCTGCAGCATTTTTGCGTTGGCCAGATACTCGGCGGTCACGCCAAAACGGCCGGAGGCGACCTGCTTGATCTTGGAATTGAGCGAGTCGCCCTCGTGCAGCGCGATGTCGGTCTCAACACGGTCGCGGCCGAGCCGTGTCATCAGGGTCTCACCCGCCTGCACCGGCGCGTAACGCTTGCGGTCCTCTCCTCCTTCGCCCGTGTTCGACCTCCCGCCGATGCGGTTCATCGCCACCGCGAGGGTTGTGTGTGCCTCGGTCGAGATCGAACCGAGGGACATGGCGCCGGTGGCGAAGCGTTTTACGATTTCGGCGGCCGGCTCGACCTCTTCGATTGCTACCGGATTGCAGCGGTCGAAGCGGAACGCGAACAGGCCGCGGAACGTCATGTGCCGCTGCGCCTGGTCGTTGACGATGTTCGCGTACTCTTTGTAGGTCGAATACGAATTGGCGCGCGCCGCGTGCTGCAGCTTCGCGATCGCATCCGGCGTCCACATGTGTTCCTCGCCGCGCACGCGGTATGCGTATTCACCACCCGCATCGAGTGCGGTGGCGAGTATCGGGTCGCCGCCGAAAGCCCTCTTGTGGATGCGGATCGCCTCCTCGGCGACCTCGAACACGCCGATGCCTCCGATGTTCGATGCCGTGCCGGTAAAGTATTTGTCCACCAGGCTTTTCGCAAGCCCCACGGCTTCGAAGCATTGCGAGCCGGTGTAGGACATGTAGG
Source organism: Betaproteobacteria bacterium RIFCSPLOWO2_02_64_14 (assembly GCA_001770325.1). Classification (GTDB taxonomy): domain Bacteria; phylum Pseudomonadota; class Gammaproteobacteria; order Burkholderiales; family SG8-41; genus DSOT01. The sequence continues at coordinate 56,358 of MEQT01000068.1, read as the reverse complement.
TCGAGATGCCCATCTTCGACATGACCTTCTTCAGCCCCTTGCCGACCGCCTTGACGAAATTCTTGATCGCCTTGGTGCCCGCAGCGGGCTCCCCCGGGTGCATCGCGAGCAGCGTCTCGATCGCGAGGTAAGGATGCACCGCTTCCGCGCCGTAGCCGCCGAGCAGGGCGAAATGGTGCACCTCGCGCGCACTGCCCGTCTCGACCACGAGTCCGGTGCTGGTGCGCAAGCCCTTGCCCACCAAGTGCTGGTGTATTGCCGACAGTGCAAGCAAGGCCGGAATGGCGAGCCTCTCGGCGTTCACCAGCCGGTCGGAGATCACGATGATCGAAAAGCCGGCGCGCACCGCGTCCTCCGCCTGCGCGGCGAGCGACGCCAGTCGCGCCTCGATCGCTTCCTTGCCCCAGGCAACGGGATAGGTAACGTCGAGTTCGAGGGACCGAAACTTGCCGCCCGTGTAACGCTCGATGTGCCGGATCTTCTCCATCTCGTAGAAGTCGAGCACCGGCTGGCTTACCTCGAGGCGAAGCGGCGGGTTCATCTCGTCGATGCCCAGCAGGTTCGGCTTCGGTCCGATAAACGACACCAGCGAAGTCACCAGCTCTTCGCGGATCGGGTCGATCGCCGGGTTGGTGACCTGCGCGAAGAGCTGCTTGAAATAGTGGTAAAGGGTCTTGTCCTTGCTCGAGAGCACCGCAAGCGGCGAGTCGTTGCCCATCGAACCGACCGGTTCTTCGCCGATCGCCGCGATCGGCTCCATGATGATCTTGATCTCTTCCTGCGTGTAGGCAAACGCCTGCTGCCGGTCGAGCAACGGCACGTCCGACTTGAGCGGCGCGGTCTTCTCCGTATCGACCTCGTCGAGCTTGACGCGGATGCGCTCGATCCATTCGGCGTACGGCTTGGCGCCGGCGAGCGAGTCCTTGAGTTCCTTGTCGTCGACTATGCGCCCCTTTTCGAGGTCGACGAGGAACATCTTGCCCGGCTGCAGGCGCCACTTCCTGACGATCCGCTCCTCTGGCACCGGCAGGCAGCCGCACTCCGAACCCATGATCACGAGGTCGTCATCGGTCACGATGTAGCGCGAAGGCCGCAGGCCATTGCGGTCGAGGGTCGCGCCGATCAGTCGCCCGTCGGTGAACGCGATCGAGGCCGGGCCATCCCACGGTTCCATCATCGCGGCGTGGTACTCGTAGAACGCGCGGCGCGACGGATCCATAAGGGTGTGGTTCTCCCACGCCTCCGGGATCATCAGCATCATGGCGTGCGCCACGGAGTAACCGCCCATGACCAGGAGTTCCAGCGCGTTGTCGAACGAGGCCGAATCCGACTGCCCGTCGTAGATCAGCGGCCACAGCTTCGCCAGATCGTCTCCCAATACCGGGCTCGAAATCGCGCCCTGCCGGGCACGGATCCAGTTGACATTGCCGCGCAGAGTGTTGATCTCGCCGTTATGGCAGATGATGCGGAACGGGTGCGCCAGGCCCCATGACGGGAACGTATTCGTCGAAAACCGCTGGTGCACCATCGCCAGCGCAGACTCCGCGCGCGCATTTTTGAGGTCGAGATAATACTCGCCGACCTGGCGTGCCAGAAGCATGCCCTTGTATACGATCGTGCGCGCCGACAGCGACGGCACGTAGAACTCCGTGCCGTGGGCGAGCTTGAGCGCCTGAATGGCGTGGCCGGCGCTCTTGCGGATGATATAGAGCTTGCGCTCAAGACCGTCGGTGGTGGTGATCGCTTCGCCTCGCCCGATGAAAATCTGGCGGATCACCGGTTCCAGCTTTTGGGCGGGCTCGGCGATGTCGGAATTGTCGACCGGCACGTCGCGCCACCCCAGCAACCTCTGCCCCTCATCCTTGATCGCGCGCTCGAGCTCGTACTCGCACGCGAGACGCGAAGCCGGCTCTCGTGGCAGGAATACCATCCCGACGCCATAGCTCCCGACCGGTGGCAGCCTCACGCCCTGCTTCGCCATCTCGTCGCGCAGGAAGCGGTCCGGCACCTGGATCAGGATGCCCGCGCCGTCGGAGAGCTTGGGATCCCATCCCACTGCACCGCGATGCGTGAGGTTGCGAAGGATGGTGAGCCCTTGTTCGACTATCGCATGGCTCTTGCGGCCTTTGATGTGCGCGACAAACCCCACGCCGCATGCATCGTGCTCATACCTTGGGTCGTATAACCCTTGGGCAACCGGCGGCCCGAAATGGTCTGCGCTCACAAAGCCCCCATTGCGTAAGTCGTGGATCCCGGCCTTGTCATGGGCTGATTGACGCGCCGCAACAAGCGCCGCCGCCAAGCACCAGCAAATGCCGAGCGAAACCCGATAATTCTACATGGCTCAAGGGCTTGCTTCAACGTACACGAGAGTACGCAAGTGCCCACTTACAGATTTAGTTGGACTCGATCGCGAACAGGCGGCGATGCTCAAGAATCGCATAACGATCAGTCATCCCGGCGACGTAATCGGCAATGGCACGTGGCGCGTCATCGGTCGCGCGCGCCTGGAACTCGGGCGGCATGAGCCTCGGGTCCGTGAGGAATGCCCCAAACAGATCACTCACGATGCGCCGCGCTTTGGCGCTCATGCGTGCGACGCGGTAATGGCGGTACAGTTTCTCACGAAGGAACTGCTTGAGATCGAGGTGCAGCTTCTCGACAGCGCTGCTGAAACCGACGAGGGACGGCGCGTTTCGCACATCCGCGATGCTGGTTGGTCGATGCAGGCGAAGATTGCGCCCGGCGTGCGCAACGAGGTCGGTCACCAGCATATCGATCATGCGCCGCACGGTTTCATGTATGAGCCGTCGTCCCGTGAGCCGCGGGAAGTTCCGCAACGCGGCCTTCATGTGGCGCCGGAATAGGCGCACTTCGGCCAGCTCTTCGAGCAAGAGCAGTCCGGAACGGAGCCCGTCATCCACGTCGTGATTGTTGTACGCAATCTCGTCAGCCAGATTGGCGATCTGGGCCTCCAGAGACGGCTGTCCGCCCCGGAGGAAGCGCTCGCCTATTTCTCCCAGCATGCGAGCGTTTTTGCGCGAACAATGCTTGAGTATCCCTTCGCGCGTCTCGAACGTAAGGTTCAGCCCGTCAAATGCGGCGTAGCGCTGTTCAAGCACATCGACCACTCTCAGGCTCTGCAGGTTGTGCTCGAAGCCGCCATAGGCACGCATACACCGGTTGAGCGCATCCTGCCCGGCATGGCCGAAAGGGGTATGCCCGAAGTCGTGGGCGAGGGCGATCGCCTCGGTAAGATCCTCGTCGAGGCGCAGGCTGCGCGCCACCGAGCGCCCGATCTGGGCGACCTCCAGGCTGTGCGTCAGACGCGTTCGGAACAGATCCCCCTCGTGATTCACGAAGACCTGCGTCTTGTACTCCAGGCGCCGAAATGCCGTGGAATGAATGATGCGGTCGCGATCGCGCTGGAACTCTGAGCGATTCCGCGGCGGCGGCTCCCGATAGCGGCGTCCCCGGGAAGCAGCGCTCGAGGCGGCGTAGGGCGCGCACTCAGACATCGGATGCGTGACGCTGCGCCAGTGCTTCCTCAACCGCTACTACAGGTACGTCGGACGCCAAAAATGCCTCCCCGAGGCCCCTCAAAAGTATGAATCGCAGCCGGCCGCCCTCCACCTTCTTGTCGTGCGCCATGAGTTCGAAATAGCGTTCCCTGCTGAGTTCGGGCGCATCCACGGGCAATCGGGCGCGCCGCAAGAGCGAGGTGATACGCGTAACCTCCGGCTCGCCCAGGAACCCCAGGCGCCGGGACAGTTTCGCGGCAAGTACCATGCCCGCTGCGACCGCTTCCCCATGGAGCCAGGCGCCGTAGCCGACACCGGCCTCGATCGCATGGCCGAAGGTATGGCCGTAGTTGAGCAGCGCACGCTGCCCGGTCTCGCGCTCATCCTGCCCAACGACTTCCGCCTTGTTGATGCAAGAGCGCTCGATCGCGTAGCCGAGTGCATCCGGATCGCGGGCTATCAGCCGCTCGATGTGCTGCTCCAACCAGGCGAAAAACGCCGCGTCACGGATCGCTCCGTATTTGATGACCTCGGCAATACCGGCTGCGAACTCGCGCGCGGGGAGGGTTTCCAGCGTATCGGTGTCGATGACGACCACCCGGGGCTGATAGAACGCCCCGATCATGTTCTTACCCAGAGGATGGTTGATCGCCGTCTTGCCCCCCACCGCCGAATCCACGTGGGCGAGCAGCGTCGTGGGTACCTGTATGAAGGGGGTGCCTCTCTGGTATATCGCGGCGGCGAAGCCCGCCAGATCACCGATTACCCCCCCGCCGAGAGCAATGACGGTCGTGTTGCGCTCGCAGCGGCCGGCGATGAGCAAGTCGAATATCCGGTTGAGAGATTCCCAATTCTTGTGAGCTTCGCCATCAGGTAGGACGACAGGCACCACGCGCACGCCGTTGGCCTCGAGCGCTGCCACAAGCCCGCGGGAGTAGAGCGGCTCAACTGTGGTGTTGGTAACAAGGGCCGCCGCCTTCTGGGGCATACGCTCAATCATGAGCTCGACCCGTTTCAGCAGGCCCGGGCCGATATGGATCGGGTAGCTCCGGTCAGCCAGCTGAACTGTCAAAGTCCGCATCTTCTGATCAGCGGGGCATTTCACGTGGAAGCCGCGGCGGACCGGCGCAATGTCGCCAGTTGTCCGGTAAGTTTGCGCACCAGAACGGCGACGCTCTGGCTGCCGGTATCGATCACGAGGTCCGCCACCTCGCGGTACAGCGGATCGCGTTCCCCGTGAAGTCGCTGCAATACGACCAGCGGGTCCGGCACGCTGAGCAAGGGACGATTCCGATCGTTCCGCGTGCGTTTCGCAAGGTCGGCTACCGTCGCGCGCAGATAGACGACCGTGCCGCGCTCGGTGAGAAGCCGTCGATTGTGCGCCGACAGCACGGCACCGCCGCCGGTCGCAAGTACGATATTTGCGTGTTGGGTGAGTTCTCCGAGAACCTTCGATTCGCGGGCACGAAACCCGGCTTCGCCCTCGATATCGAAGATCAACGGAATCCGCACGCCGGTCGCGCGCTCGATCTCCTGATCGGTGTCGAAGAACTCCTTGCCCAGATGCTTCGCAAGCGCCCGGCCAACGGCGGTTTTGCCGGCACCCATCAGGCCGACCAGGTAGATATTCTCGGGTACGCCGTGCGCGGGCGGCGCCTTCGGGGGCGGGGACTCCATGCAGAGATTCTAGCGGAATCGCGTCGTTTGCACTGCGCCGCGAGCCCATTCGCTGTGCACCAACAAAAAAGGCGGCCCCGGGCCGCCTTCCCGTGACTCGTGCGAATCAGGGCCGCGTGCTGATGCCCTCCTTGAGGATACGGGGGGTGATGAAGATCAAAAGTTCGCGGCGATCATCCGACTTGATGTTGTTCTTGAACAGAAAACCGACGTAGGGTAGATCGCCCAGCACTGGCACCTTGTTGGTCGTTGAACGCTCCTCCTGGGTGTAGATCCCCCCGATTACGACGGTGCCGCCATTCTCAACCAGCACTTCGGTCGAAACCTGCTTGGTGTCGATACTCGGGCCGGCAGCGGTAACCTGCCCCACGCTGTCCTTGTTGACCTTAAGGTTCATGATCACGTTGTCGTCCGGCGTGATCTGGGGCTTGACCTTGAGTGACAGCGTGGCCTTCTTGAACTGAACGCTCGTCGCACCGCTCGAAGTGGCCTGCTGAAACGGGATCTCGGTTCCCTGTTCGATCGTGGCCTCATTCTTGTCGGCCGTGATGACCCGCGGACTCGATATGATCTTGCCTTTGCCGTCCGCCTGCAGCGCGCTCAGTTCGAGGTTGAGAAAGCGCGACCTGTTGGCATTGAACAGGATGAACGAAAACACCCCTGGATTGGCTCCAGAGGTACTGCCCCCGGGCAGATTTACGCTAAGCGACTCGTTGAAAAGCGGGGTCCCGAGAACCTGACCGGTCTGTGCGCCAGTGTTCGATAATTGCCCGCCGACCGTAAAGCGCTGGTCACCGCCACCGGGAAACTGCATCCCCTCGCCGCTGGCGTTGTACCCCAGGCGCACTCCCAGGTTACGACTGAACGTATCCGAGGCCTCGACGATTCGCGATTCGATCATCACTTGTCGAACCGGGACATCGATCTGGCGGATCAGTCTCCGCACCTCGTCCAGCCGCGACGGAGTGTCCTGTACGAATACCGTGTTCGTGCGCGCATCAACGACCGCGCTGCCGCGCTTGGAAAGTATCCTCTGAGTGCCGGTACTCAGGAATGCCTGCACATCCTGGGCTTTCTGGTAGTTGAGCTGAAACCCTTCGGTGCGGGTGGGCTCGAGATCGGCGATTTGCTGTTTCGCCTCCAGCGCCAGCTTTTCGCGTGTCGCAAGCTCGTCCCGTGGCGCGATCCAGACCACGTTGCCGCTTTTGCGCATGTCGAGCCCCTTGGTCTGCAGAATGATGTCGAGTGCCTGATCCCAAGGCACATCCTTCAGGCGCAAGGTGACATTCCCGCTGACCGTGTCGCTCGTAATGATATTGAGGCCGGTGAAGTCGGCGAGCACCTGCAGCACCGCCCGCACCTCGACGCTCTGGAAATTGAGTGACAGTTTCTCACCCTGGTACCCCGGGCGGCTTCCTTGCACCAGCTTATTGGGGTCTTCCACGATGCGCTTGACGTCGATGACAAACCGGTTATCGGTCTGGTAGGCGGAATGTTCCCAATTGCCGCGAGGCGTGATGATCAGCCGCGCGTTGCTGCCCTGGGACACGGCGTCCACCATCCGCACCGGCGTGCCAAAGTCGCTGACGTCCAGGCGTCGCTCCAGGTTCTTCGGCAGCTGCGTATTGACAAAATCCACAATAATCGAGCTCCCCTGCCGTCGCAGATCGATCCCTATATTGTTGTCCGACAGATCGACGATGACGCGTCCCTCGCCGGCGTCGCCGCGCCGGAAATCGATATTGCGCAAACCGTGTCTCTGGTCGCCCGGGCGCGCTTCGGCGAATTGCTGGCTCAGGCCGGAGCTCGCCGCTCCCGCCGCGGCCGTGCCGCCCTGGAGGGTGATCAGCACCGACTTACCGTCCACCTTCGCGTCATAACTCAGGGTGCGGCTTAGTTCCAGGACCATGCGCGTGCGCCCACCGGACTGCACCACATTGATTCGACGGAGATCACCACCTCCGACGTCCTCGACGCTGCGTCCGAGGGCATTCGTCGTGTTCGGGAAATCGAAAGCAATACGCGGCGGATTGTTGACGGTAAACCCGGCGGGAGGATTCGCGGGCGCCTCCTTGAGCGTCACTCGTACGATGATCGTGCCGGCGGCCTGCGGCGATATGCTGATCGCCTCGATGCTGTTGGTCTGTGCCCAGGCCGACGCGCTGGCGGCGGCGACCAGGAACGTCGCGCAGGCAACCCATGCTTGAATCGTCGTAAGTGCCTTGAATCTCATTTCCTAGCCTCCTGTTATTCCTGCAGCTGCAGACTCTGTTCTTTCTCTTCCCAGCTGCCCCCGCTGTCCTGCACGATTTCCTTGAGCAGCACAGCCGACTCGGTGACATTCACGATGCGCCCGAAGTTTTGCCCAAGGTAATTTCCCGCCCTCACGCGATACAAGTTGTTGTCAGGTGCCTTGACCAGCGCGTGCGCGACCCGATTCTGCACCAGGACGCCCACCATCTTGAGGTTTTCGAGAGGATAGGCTTCAAGCGGTTCCTTGCGCCGGTTGAAATCCGGTTGCAGTCCGCCTCCGGCCGCGGCACCTTTCGGAGGCTCGATCTTCCGTGGTGTGAACGGATCGACCAAGTCAAACGCATTGTATGCAACGGGTTCGTAGGGTTTGACCTCGGGTAATGGAGGTATCCGCCCGCGCGGGAGGCTGTCGGAATCCTTCACGAACTGCTTCAGGTCCGAGTGCTGTTCGCCGCAACCGGCCAGTGCGAGCAGCCCCAGAACGATGACCGATATCGCGCGTTTCATCTTTTCCCCGGCGCGGGCTTGCTTTTCGCGGCCGCCTTCCGTTGTTGGCTCACTTCGTCGTCATCGAGATAGCGATAGGTACGCGCAGTGGCATCCATGGTCAGCCCCCCGCCTTTAGCCGGGGCGGGGCTGATGGCGACGTCGTTCAGCGTCACGATCCGCGACAACTTGCCGATGTCGCTCGCAAAAGCGCCCATGTCGTGGTAGCTACCGCTGATCTTGAGGGTGATCGGAAGCTCGGCATAGAAATCCCTCACCGCCTCGCCGGCTGCAGGTTTGAACAACTCGAACTGCAACCCGCGCCCCAGCCCGGCCTGGTTGATATCAGTCAGAAGAGCGTCCATTTCCGACTTGCCGGGGAGCTGTTTCAGCAGCGACCCGAACTGCTTCTCGATGTCGTCGAGCTGTTTCCTGTAAGCCGGCAGGTTTATGGCCACCTTCTTCTTGTCGATGAACGTTGTCTTCAACTGGACTTCTTTCTGTTCTTCTGCGCTCAGAGCGTCGATCTGATGCTGCCAGTCGAGCCAGTAGCTCAAGCCGACGATGACGAGCAGCAGGATCAGCAACACGCCCAACTTGGGCAGAATGGGCCAGCTGCCGATTTGCTTGGGATCGAGGCGCCTCAGTTCGTCGAGTGTCATTTCTTGCCCCCCGCGGAGACCGGCCTCGGTGCTGGCTTCTTCTCTTCTTCCTGCGGCTGCTTGAGTACCATGTTGAGGGTGAATTCGTTGTTCCGGAGCGCGCCCTGCTGAACCGCCTTGATTTCGATCAAGCCGGGTTTCGCAAGCACCGGCGAGGCTTCGATGTTGCGCATCAGCGTCGATACCCGCGCCTGGGACTGGGTCAGCCCGGTGATCGTGACCCTCTGCCCGGTTTGCCTGATGGCTTTGAGATAGATGCCGTCAGGCAACTGTCGTACCAGCTGATCGAGCAGCTGGACGGTCTGAGCGCGGTTGCTTTGTAACGACTCGACGACGCGCTTGCGGGCGAGCAGTGCCGCAATCTGATCCTGGAGCGTCTTGATTTCCGCAATCTGTTTCTCGAGCTTGGCGATTTCCTCGTTCAGGTACCTGTTACGACTGATCTGGTTCTCGATGCGGTCGGAAAAATACGTGTGCACCGATCCCCAGATGGCGGCCCCTATCACCACCACGATTCCCAGCATGATGAAGAACTGTTGTTGCTGCTTCTTGCGGCGTTCTTCACGATGCGGCAGCAGGTTGATGCGTATCATGGGTCAAACCTCCGCATCGCCAGACCGCACGCCACCATCAGCGAGGACGCGTCCTGCGTCAAACTCTTGGGCTTGATTCTTGACGAAAGGGCCATATTCACGAACGGATTGGCGATGATGGTATTGACCTGGGTGCGTTTGGTGACCGCTACATCCGCCCCGGGGATTGCCGCACACCCTCCCGACAGCACGATGTGGTTCACCTGGTTGTGCTGCGTCGAGGTGAAAAAGAACTGCAGCGCTCGCGCCACTTCCAATCCGAATGTGTCGAGAAACGGCTGCAGCACGTCCGATTCGTAATTTTCCGGCAACCCACCCGCGCGCTTAGCCGCCTCGGCCTCCTCGGCCGACAGGCCGAAGTGATTCTGGATTTCCTGCGTAAGCTGCATCCCGCCAAACGGCTGCTCGCGCATATAAATCGACTGACTGTTGCGCAGGACGTTGACGTTCATCATCGTGGCGCCGACATCGACGATGGCAATGTTCTGGTCCTTGCCGTTGTCGGGAAACTGATTTTGCATCAGCTCGAAGGCGGTCTGACTGGCGAGGATGTCGACGTCCATGACGACCGTCTTCAGGCCGGCGACTTCGGCAGCGGCGATACGGTCTTCGATCTTTTCCTTGCGAGATGCCGCGATCATCACCTCGACATCCTCCGGGTTGTTGGGCGCCGGCCCGATAACCTGGAAGTCGAGATTTACCTCGTCGAGCGCAAACGGGATATACTGGTTTGCCTCGGTTTCCACCTGCAACTCGAGATCTTCCTCGCGTTGACCGGCCGGGACCTGGATCTTTTTGGTGATGACCGCTGCGTTGGGCAGAGCCATGGCCACGCTCTTAAGGCCGGTCCCCAAGCGCTTGTGGCATCGCTTCAGCGCCTCGCTTACCGCATCGAGATTATTGATATTGCCGTCCACCACCGAGTCCTTAGGAAGCGGCTCGATAGCATAGCGTTCGACCCGATAAAGCCCCTTCCCCGCGTCAGCGATTTCCACCATCTTGATCGCCGAGGAGCTGATATCCGCCCCGATGAGCGGCGGCGTCCGGGGCTTGAGCAAAGCCTCTATCGCATCCAAGTTAAAGCTTAATTTTCCTTTGAACATAGGTCTCTAGGACAGCATACCCATAGTTTACTTTAAATGCTACCAACAACTATCATGCGTGTAAAGTTTTTCGTTCTTGCTACGCTGCCCGGGAATGGTATTTTCGCGCGGTACGTGGCACAAAGGCTACACTGCATCAAATTTGCACTTTTGGCAACGATTTCAGCACCGGCGGCATGCCATGAAAACTCCGGCATCGCGGCGTCAGTTGGAGGATCGATACACTAGATGCGCAGCCGTTTCTGGTTCTTGCCCCTATTAGTTGTGGTTGGTTCAGCCATTGCCGCGGCTCTCCTTGCCGCCTTTGCGGCCATTATCATTTATCCAACACTCCCATCGCTTGAGGTACTTACAGATTATCAGCCCAAGATTCCGATGCGCATCTACAGTGCCGAGGGCGAACTTATCGGTGAATTCGGCGAGGAACGGCGCGCGGTGGTGGCAATCGCGGACGTGCCGCAATCCATGGTTTCCGCGATTCTCGCCGCGGAAGACGAGCGCTTCTACCAGCACGGCGGGGTGGACTACGTCGGCGTTGCGCGCGCCGCGCTTTCCAACCTAGTGTCGGGCGGTGTGCGTCAGGGCGCGAGTACGATCACGATGCAGGTGGCCCGGAATTTTTTTCTCTCCAAGGAAAGAACGCTGACGCGCAAGTTCAACGAGATTCTCCTTGCTTTCAAGATCGAGCATAGCCTGTCCAAGGACCAGATTCTCCAGCTCTACGTGAACCAGATCTACCTCGGCCAGCGCGCGTACGGTTTTGCCGCCGCCGCCCAGATCTATTTCGGAAAGCCGCTCATGGCTTTGACGCTTGCCGAACAGGCAATGCTGGCCGGATTGCCCAAGGCGCCCTCGCGCTTCAATCCGGTGGCAAGCCCGCGACGGGCGAAACAGAGGCAACAGTACGTGTTACGCCGCATGCGTGAACTCGAACTGATAACGCCGGCGCAGTTCGAGGCGGCGGACAACCAGTCGCTCGTGGTAAAAAAGGAACTCGCCGATTACTCAGCGAAAGCGGGGCATTTTGCCGAGATGGTGCGGCAAGCCCTCTACGAGCGCTTCCAGGACGCCGCCTACACTAGGGGATTGAGGGTCTACACGACCCTGTCGGTAACGCACCAGCAAGCAGCCCACGCGGCACTACGGCGTGGCGTTCTGGAGTATGACCAGCGCCATGGATACCGCGGACCTGAGGGCTATGCCGACCTGCCGGCGGGTGCTCCGGAGGAAGCGCTCGAGGAGGCATTGCAGGAAATCACGGACAGCGAAGACATTTTCGGCGCGATCGTGCTTCAGGCGAGCCCGGCGCGGGTCAGGGTTTATCGCCGTGGCGGCGGGATGCTGGATATCGGGGTAGAGGGGCTCAAGTTCGTCGGGCGCATGCTTGGGGAAAAGGCGAGTCCGAACCAGCGCATCCGGCGTGGCGCGATCGTTCGGGTGCAGAAGAACGAAAAAGGGCGCTGGCAGATCACCCAGCTTCCGGCGGTGGAGGCGGCGCTGGTATCGCTCGACCCGCGCGACGGGGCGATTCGCGCGCTGGCGGGGGGATTCGACTTCGCGCGTAACCAGTATAACCACGCGACTCAGGCGTTGCGTCAACCGGGGTCGAGTTTCAAGCCGTTCATCTACTCGGCGGCGCTTGAGAAGGGGTTTACCACTGCAACGGTGATCGATGACGCGCCGCTGACGTTTACCGCAGCGCAGACCGGTTCGGAGCCATGGGAACCGAAGAACTACGATGGCACGTTCGAGGGCCCGATGCGGTTGCGAACCGGGCTGGTGAAATCGAAGAACGTGGTATCGGTACGCATACTCCAGGCGATCACCCCGCAGTACGCGCAGGACTACATCGCACGTTTTGGTTTTGATCCCAAGCTGCACCCACCGTATCTCACCATGGCACTCGGGGCAGGCAACGTGACCCCGCTTCAGATGGTCGCGGCCTATGCGGTATTCGCCAATGGCGGTCACCGCATCACGCCTTATTTCATCGTGCGTATCGAGGACGGCCGCGGGAATGTCGTGGCGGAAACGGTTCCACAGCGCGCGGGCGAGGGCGCCCGGCGCGTCATTGATCCGCGTAATGCGTTCATCATGAACAGCATCATGCGTGATGTGGTTCGCATGGGCACGGGCGCGCGCGCGATGAAGCTGGGTCGGAACGACCTTGCCGGGAAAACCGGGACCACTAATGATTTCATAGATGCATGGTTCTGCGGATTCAATTCCAGCCTCGTGGCAGTCGCATGGATCGGCTTCGACAAGCCGCAGACCCTGGGGCGCAATGAAACAGGGGCGCGCACCGCACTGCCCTTCTGGATGGGCTACATGGGGAGCGTACTGCCCGGCGTGCCGGAACAGCCGTTCAAGCCGCCGGACGGTGTGGTGGCGCTTCGCGTGGACCCGGACTCGGGGCTAAGGGTGGACGACGGCCAGCCCGGCATAGTGGATTTCTTCTTCCACGAGTTTCCGCCGACGGACCAGGCCCTCGCCGGAGCTCCCAGCACTGGGGCCGCGGCGGAGGAAGTGAGAAATCAACTGTTCTGACGGGCAAGACGTGGGAAGGGATTACGCGCGTAACGACACCCGAAGCCGCATCGCTCATCTGGCGGCGCGGCTCATGGCCGAGGACGGTATCGAGGACTACGCGCGCGCCAAGCGCAAGGCGGCGCGCCAGGCCGGCATGGCGGATACCGGGCAGCTGCCGAGCAACGAGGAAATAGACGCGGCGTTGCGGGTGCATCAGACGCTCTACCAGCACCCGGAGCACGGCGAGCGCCTGCACGATCTGCGCCGCCGCGCGCTTGGCGTCATGCAGGAGTTCGCACAATTCAATCCATACCTGACCGGCCCGGTGCTGAGCGGCAATGCGGGACGGTATGCCGACATCGATCTGCATCTGTTCACCGATAATGCCAAGGCAGTGGAACTCTTTCTCCTCGAACACCGGATTCCTTACAGGACGTCGCAAAGCAGGCTTTACTTCGGAGACAGTCCGTGCGCGGTCCCGGTATTTACCGTGAGCGACGGAACCGTCGACTTCCAGATTACGGTGCTCCCGGGACACGCCTTGCGCGTACCGCTGAAGAGCACTCCCGGCGGAAAGTCGATCGAGCGTGCGAAGCTGCAGGTGGTGGTGGAGCTTCTCGCCGCGGGCTGAGCTGCGCCGTTGCGGCAGGGCTGAACGCAGCGCGGGACCTGCGCGGCGCGCGGCGCGACACCCGGGTGGGCGGTTCAGCGCTGGGCCTTCAACCAATGCGCGATATCGAGCGCGAAGTAGGTCAGAACGCCATCGGCGCCGGCACGCTTGAACGCGAGCAGCAGTTCCAGCACGCAGGGTTCCTCCTCGAGCCAGCCATTGCGCGCAGCGGCTTTGAGCATTGCGTACTCACCGCTCACTTGGTAGACGTAAGTAGGGGCCCTGAATTCGTCTTTGATGCGGCGAACGATGTCCAAGTAGGGCAGTCCGGGTTTGACCATGATCATGTCCGCTCCCTCGTCCAAGTCGAGCGCCGCCTCCCATAGCGCTTCATCGCTGTTCGCCGGATCCATCTGGTAGGTGAACTTGCTGCCGCGGCCCAGGCTCTTTGCGGAGCCCACTGCGTCCCGAAACGGGCCATAGAAGCCGGATGCATATTTCGCCGAATAGGCCAGGATGCGGGTATGGATATATCCCTTGCGGTCCAACGCCGCGCGAATTGCCGTTATTCGCCCGTCCATCATGTCCGATGGCGCCACGACATCGACGCCCGCAGCGGCGTTGACCAATGCCTGTTTTTCGAGCACCGCGATCGTTTCATCATTAAGGACATAACCGTCGCGGCCGACGATCCCGTCGTGACCGTGGGTGGTGTAAGGATCGAGCGCAACGTCGGTAATGAGTCCGACTTCGGGAAAGTTCTGTTTGAGCGCTGCCACGACGCGGGGTACGAGTCCCCGTGGGTTGACGGCTTCCCGTCCATCCGCGGTTTTCAGCTTGGGGTCGATCGCGGGGAAAATGGCAATCGCGGGGATACCGGCCTTTGCGCATTGCTCGATGTGCGGGAGAAGCCGGTCTAGGCTGTAGCGGTGGATCCCCGGCATGGAGGGTATTGGCTCAGCGCGCTTCTTGCCGTCGGTCACGAACACCGGATAGATCAGATCGTCGGTAGTGATCCGATTTTCGCGCATCAGGCGGCGCGAAAAGTCGTCTCGCCGCATGCGCCGCATCCGGCGTCGGGGGTACCGCCCGAGAATTCGCATGATCGACTCAACCCATTGAATGGAGGCTTTTCTTCGTCCCGATCCCACCGGGAACTTTAAGGCGATTATAACCGTCTTATTGCTAGACGATATTTTCGTCTCCCGCTTCTCCTCCCTGAGCGGGTGCCTTAATCCTTATTAAGGCATTTGCCCCCGGTTTTACTCCCCTTTAACCGGGGGATTTTTTTTGCCTGACTCCAACCATCGGATGATGGCAGCCCGCGCGTTTGCCACCCCCAATCCCGAGGTTGCGGAGAAGAGTTGAATACCTCCGCGTGGGTAAACCGAAGCCAGAGTGGCCCGGCCGAGTTCAAGCGCCCGCAATGCCTGTTGCCTGCCCAATTTGTCGCATTTCGTCAGCAAAACCAGCACCGGTCGCTTCAGCGGCGCCACCCACTCGAGGAGCAGGCGGTCCCGCTCCATGAATGGATGACGCACATCCATTACCAAGACCAAACCTCGAAGCGATGCGCGTGTTTGTAGGTAAGGACTTATTAACATTGCCCAGAGACGCGTTTGCCGTGCAGGCACCGCCGCATAGCCATAGCCGGGCAAATCAACCAGACGACGGTTTGGACCCCACCCGAAGAAATTGATCGATTGCGTGCGCCCGGGAGTTCGGCTCACATATGCGAGATGCTTGAGACCGGTGATGGCATTGATGGCACTTGATTTTCCAGAGTTTGACCGCCCGACGAAGGCGACTTCCGCGCCCCCATCCGGAGGCAGTCGATCCAGATCACCGATAGCGCGATCCCAGCTTGCGCGTGCAGGTTGTGGCATGAGTGCTTGTTTTCGTTGATGAACTGGCCGGAGTAGTGGTGGTTAATATACAATACCTCTCTTTTTATACGTGCCGTCGCGAAGGGAGCACATGAATTTCCGCCGAGTTGTCATGATGGTTGCAGGTGCCATGATGGCAATGATGTCGACGGCCACGCTGCCTCAAGGGGCTTTAAAAGGCGATCCCGCCAAGGCCCGGCCCATCGTCGAACAGGTGTGCGCCGCCTGTCACGGTAAAGACGGCATCAGCACGGCAGCCGTGAATCCCGACCTTGCCGGGCAACATCCGGAGTATGTCCTGCGGCAGCTCATGAGCTTCCGGCCACAGGGCGGGAAACCGCCTGAACGCAGCAACGCAGTCATGGCTGGCATGGTCGCAAATTTGAAAGACGATGACCTGCCCAATCTTGCGGCGTACTTTGCCGGACAGAAGCCCGCCCTCCGAGCGGCGCGTGATCCCGAGCTCGCAAGACTGGGGCAGGCAATCTACCGCGGGGGCATCGTGTCCAAGGGAGTCGCCGCCTGCGCGTCCTGCCATGCGCCCAACGGCGCCGGCGTCCCAGCGCAGTTCCCGCGGATCGCGGGCCAGCACACAGAATATACAGAAACGCAACTCAAGGCGTTTCGCAGCGGCGAGCGCAGGAACGACCCGAACGGCATGATGCGTGGTGTGGCGGCCAAACTGTCGGATGGTGAAATCAGGGCGGTCGCAGAGTACGTCGCCGGGTTGCGCTGATTTGAACGCGCCGCCTTACCCGAGTTCAGCCGGCGCCGGGCGCGCACGCCAAATCCAGAACGCCGGCTCCGCCCATTACGTACTGTGCGGCGCATTCAGCGTAGCGAAAAATCTCTTCGCCGCCCTGATGGTTTTCTCCACCTCCGGCGCCCCGTGCGCAGCCGAGAGGAAGCATGCCTCGAATGCGGATGGGGCAAAATACACACCGTCGGCGAGCATCGCGTGAAAGAAGTGGCTGAAAGTCGCGCGGTCGCATTGCATGACCTCGGCGTAGGTCGAGGGGGGGGTGGCGCGAAAATACATCCCGAACATCCCACCGACATTCTGAGCTGAAAACGCGACGCGGTGCTGCCGCGCGGCCGCGGTCAACCGTTCGCACAGGTCGAGCGCTGTCGCAGTCAATCGCTCGTAGAAACCCGCGGCTTGCACCAGCTTGAGCGTGGCGAGTCCCGCCGCAACCGCGATTGGATTGCCGGAGAGGGTACCCGCCTGATAAACCGGTCCGAGGGGCGCGATGCACTGCATGATGGCGCGGCAGCCGCCGAACGCGCCCATCGGCATGCCTCCGCCGATCACCTTGCCGAGTGTCGTCAGATCCGGACTTATTCCAAAGAGCGCCTGCGCGCCTCCCAGCGCGACACGAAAACCCGTCATGACTTCGTCAAAGATCAGCAGCGTCCCGTGTTTGGTGCACAATTTTCGCATCGCCTCGAGAAACCCTGCTCGCGGTGTCACCAGATTCATGTTGCCCGCGACCGGCTCCACGATGACGGCCGCAATGTTTTTCCCGTCTTCCTGGAACGCCCGCTCCACGGCGCCGATGTCGTTGTAGTCGACCACTATCGTCTGCGCGGCGATCTCCGCGGGCACCCCGGCGGACGACGGTTGACCCAGGGTAAGCGCACCTGAACCGGCCTTCACCAGCAGCGAATCGGCGTGACCGTGATAACACCCTTCGAACTTCAGGATCTTCGAGCGTCCGGTATGGCCGCGGGCGAGGCGGATCGCGCTCATTGTGGCCTCGGTGCCCGAACTCACCAGCCGCACCTGCTCCATTGAGGGCACTAGCTTGCACAGCAGGGCCGCGATCTCGACCTCCGATTCGGTGGGCGCACCGAAGCTCAATCCGCGGCTCGCCGCTTCCTCGACCGCCTTTAATACGTCCGGATGAGCGTGACCCGCAATCAGGGGACCCCATGAACCGACATAATCGATGTAGCGGTTGCCGTCGGCATCCCACACCCAGGCGCCCTTGCCGCGCCTGAGAAAAAGCGGGGTGCCCCCTACCGCGCGGAACGCACGCACCGGTGAATTGACCCCGCCCGGGATGACGAGCTGGGCATGCTGGAACAATTTCTGGCTGCGTTTCATCGCGCGGGCGAGAAAAGCCGGACAAACTGTCGCGCAGCGGCTTCCACATCGCCGGCTGCAAACAGCGCCGAGATGACTGCAATGCAGTCCGCGCCCGCTGCAACGAGCTGCGGGGCATTGACGGCGGTGATTCCGCCGATCGCCACCACGGGGATCGCCATCGATGCCTTCGCGTCGCGCAGCAGCTGCAATGGGGCGCGCACTGCCGCGGGCTTGACGTTCGACGGGAAAAAACTGCCAAACGCGACATACGATGCGCCGCTGCGCTGCGCCGCCCGCGCCAAGGGCAGGCGGTCATGGCACGATGCCCCGACGATTTTGTCCGTAGCCAGCTGCGCGCGCGCGGCCTCGAGGGAACCGTCGTCCTCTCCCAGGTGCACGCCGTCGGCATCGATATCGAGTGCAAGGCGCAGGTCATCATTGATAATCAGAGGCACCTCGCGTTCACGACAGATTTCGAGCAGCGCGATGGCCTGCTCGCGGCGTGTGGCGGGATCGACGGCCTTGTTCCGATACTGGACGAGATTCGCGCCACCGGCAAGCGCCGCGCGCACCTTGGCGGCAAGCACCGCCGTGTCGCGCTCATCTGGCGTCACCGCATACAGGCCGCGGATGCGGCGGCCCGCTATAGAGACTGCCGCCTGTTCCATCACGAGTCGCCTGGTTCGTGCTCCCCTGCAGGGGGATCCTCGCGCGCCCAGAACATGCGGTCGGGTATGTGCTGGCCCATGCCGGGCCGAAATCCCGCCTTCAGCGTCTGCCAGGTGTATTCCTGCGCGTCCTTCACGGCGTCGGTGATGGCAAGGCCGTTTGCGAGGGTAGCGGCTATTGCCGAGGCGAGCGTGCAGCCGGAGCCGTGATACGAACCCGGCAGCCGCGCCCAGGAGTCGGTGCGAAGGACGCCGCCCTCGCCATACAGCGTGTTGATGACTTCCGCCGTGTTCTCGTGGGTGCCGGTGATCAACACGTGCTCGCAGCCGCTCGCGATCAGGCGGCGCGCGCATTCCGCGAGGTCCGGGTGGTCGTTATCGTCCGACTCGTTGATCGCGAGGCGCCGCGCCTCGATACTGTTGGGAGTGACGATCGTGCATTGCGGAATCAGCAGCTCGCGCAGCGCGGCGATCATCTCGTCATTCGCGATCTCGTCGCCCCTGCCCGATGCCAACACCGGGTCCAGCACCAGCGGGATTTCCGGATAGTCGGATACGACCTCGGCGACCGCGGTGATCGCTTCGACGCTGCCGAGCAGCCCGACCTTGAAGACCGACACCGGCATGTCCTCGAGCACGCAGCGCGCCTGATCCGCGATCCACTCCGCATCGATCGCCATCATGTCCTCGACCCCCATCGTGTCCTGGATCGTGAGCGCGGTCACGCAGGTCAACGGGTGGCAGCCCATGCTTGAAAGCGCCATGATGTCGGCTTGGAGCCCAGCGCCGCCGCTCGGGTCGGTCGCCGCAAACACGAGAACAATTGGGGGAAGATCAGCCATGCGGGGGGCGAAACGTCCGGCGGAAATGCCGGTCAGCGAACGCGTTCGTGAGCACAGGAGGCGATTCGTTTAAAATCAGATTCTAGCCCACTTTTCCCCGCCATCGACTCGTGCATGACAGCAACCGACAGCAAAGTGTTCAAGACCTATATGTGCCTCATCTGCGGCTTTATCTATGATGAGGCCGCCGGCCTGCCCGACGAAGGCCTCGCGCCCGGAACGCGGTGGGACGACGTGCCGATGAACTGGACCTGCCCCGAGTGCGGCGCGCGCAAGGAGGATTTCGAGATGGTGGAGGTTTGAGATGCGCATCATGCATACCATGATCCGCGTGGGTGATCTTGAGCGGTCGATAGATTTTTACACCAATGTGCTGGGCATGAAGCTGTTACGGCGGGCCGATTTACCAATGTCTTCGTCGGCTACGATGACGAGTCGCGATCGGCAGTGCTGGAGCTCACACATAACTGGGACACCAAGTCCTACGACCTGGGGGCGGGCTACGGCCACGTCGCTATTCAGGTGGACGATGCCCGCGCGGCATGCGATGCGGTGCGCGCGCGCGGCGGCAAGGTCACGCGCAAGGCAGGGCCGATGAAGCACGGGACGACGGTGATCGCCTTCGTCGAGGATCCTGACGGCTACAAGATCGAGTTCATTGAGCGCGGGCCCGCGCCAGCGTGACCGCCTTTAGTGTGGTCGCGGTTCCTGCGCGTGCGCGGCGCGCCGTGCAACGAGGTGGTTTGCGATGCGCACGAAGTCGTCAACGCGCAATTCCTGCGCGCGTGCGGCCGGGGCGATCCCGAGCACCGCGAAGTCGTCCGCCTGCAGGTAGGCCCTGAGTGCGTTGCGCAGTGTCTTGCGGCGCTGGGAGAATGCGGCTCTTGCCACCTCCCCGAACACCGCTTCGTCACAGCTGCACTGGTTTGTGGGTTCCCGGGGTGACATGCGCACCACCGCGGATTCCACCTTCGGTCGGGGGCGAAACGCCGCCGCCGTGACGTCGAGGATTTTTTTGACGTCGAAGTGGTGCTGCAGCATCACCGAGAGCCGCCCGTACTCGGGCGTGCCCGGGCGCGCGACGATGCGCGCCACGACCTCTTTCTGCAACATGACGTGCACGTCGCGGATGGCGGCGATGTGGCGCATGAGGTGGAACAGGATGGGCGTCGAGATGTTGTAGGGCAGATTGCCGACGACACGCAGTCCGGAACCCAGCGCGGAGAAATCGAAGGCTAGCGCATCGCCCGCATGCATCACGAGCTTGTCCTCGGGGTAGTCGCTTCTGAGGCGCGCGACGATATCCCTGTCCAATTCCACGACGTGGAGTTGGTTCAGGCGCGCGGCAAGCGGCGCGGTCAGCGCGCCCAGGCCCGGGCCGATCTCCACCAGCAGGTCGTCGGACTGCGGTTCAATCGCGCGCACGATCTGCGCGATCACGCGTTCATCGGCGAGAAAGTGCTGTCCGAAGCGCTTTCGCGGAACGTGTTGCATCACCGGGATGCAATCGCCGCGCGGCGTTTGCGCGCGGCTTGTCGTCCGGCGAGCTCGGCGGCGCACCCGACGGCCTCGATCAGGCTGCCGGGGTTCGCCGCTCCCGTGCCCGCAAGGTCCAACGCCGTGCCGTGGTCGACCGACGTGCGAATCATGGGCAAACCGAGCGTCACGTTCACGCCCGCCCCGAAACTCACATATTTGAGGACGGGGAGCCCTTGGTCGTGGTACATCGCCAGCACGCAATCCGTCCCGCGCAGCCGTTCCGGATTGAACAGCGTGTCAGCAGGCAGCGGCCCCACCAGATCAAAGCCTTCATTGCGCAGGGCCTCGAGCACGGGAATAATGACCTCAATTTCCTCGCGGCCGAGGTGCCCGGACTCGCCGGCGTGGGGATTCAATCCCGCGACTGCGATGCGCGGATGCGCGAGATCAAAGCGGAGGACGAGGTCGTGGCGCAGCGTTCGGAGCGTTGTTTCCAGGCGCTCCCGCGTGATATGCCGCGCCACGTCCTTCAGCGGCAGGTGAGTGGTGACCAACGCCACGCGAAGTCCGCCTCCGGCGAGCATCATCACCACGTGTGGAGCACCGGTGCGTTCAGCCAGGAATTCCGTGTGGCCGGTAAAAGGATAACCGGCGTCGTTGATGACGCCCTTGTGCACAGGGGCAGTCGTCAGCGCGTCAAACGTCCCGTCGAGGCACCCCCGCGCGGCGAGTTCAAGAGTACGCAGGACATACTGGCTGTTGGCCGGATCGAGCCTGCCCGGGGTGACAGATGCCGCAAGCGGCACATGCACGACCACCAAGCGCCCGCGCGCGGCGGCAGGCGCCGCGCGTGCGTCGAACTCGACGCAGCTTACGGGCGCACCCAACAGCCGCGCGCGCGCTTGCAGCAAGTGTCGGTCCGCAACCACCACGATGCGGGCGGGCAGGTCATGCGACGCCAGCATGACGCACAGATCAGGACCGATGCCGGCGGGCTCACCGGCCGTGATCGCCACAAGCGGGATATCAGCGCTCTTCGAGACGCAATTCGACATACGCCTTGTCACGCAGCTGCCGCACCCATTCCTGGTAGGCCTCATCGGACTTGCGGGCGCGCAACTCCTGCCGCGCCACCAGACGCTGGCGTTCCCGCGACATGTCCTCGGTGCGCCGCTCGAGCACCTGGATCAAGTGCCATCCGAAGGGGGATTGCACGGGGTCGCTCACCTGGCCTGGCTTGAGGGCGTTCATGGCGTGCTCGAACTCCGGGACCGTGTCGCCTGCCGACAGCCAGCCCAGTTCCCCGCCCTTGGAGGCGCTGGCATCCTCGGAATGTACGCGCGCAAGCTCGGCGAAATTCGCGTTGTTGTCGAGCCGTTCCTTCAGCGCCCGCAGGCGGTTGCGGGCCTCGGACTCCGATACGGCTTCGTTGGCCTTGATCAGGATGTGCCGCGCGCGCGTCTGATCGACCAGCACCGGCGCGCTGCCCCCCCGTTGGTCATTGAGCCTCAGGATGTGGAAACCATTCGAGCTGCGCAGGATATCGCTCACCTGACCAGAACGCATCGACGCGAGCGCGTCGGAAAAAAGCGTCGGCAGCCGCGACGCTTGCCGCCAGCCCATGGCGCCACCCTGCAAGGCGTCCGGCGCATCTGAGTATGCCGCCGCCACCTGCCGGAAATCCACGCCTTTCCTGACCTGCGCGTGGGCTTCTTCCGCGCGTGCGCGTCGCGCCTGAACCTGCTCGGGGCTGGCGTTTTCCGGCACCACGACAAGGATGTGCGACAGGTTGAATTCATCGTTGCCGCCCTTGCGGCTTTGCTGGGTCTTGAGGAAGTTGTCGATTTCGCTTTCGGTGATGACGATCCTCGCCTCGACCTCGCGCTCGCGCAGCCGCCCCATCACAATTTCACCGCGAATATCCTCACGAAACTTGGCGAACGGGATGCCGTCCTTCTCAATGGCGCGGCGCATCTCCTGCAGCGTAAGGCGGTTGCCCTGCGCGATGCGGCCAAGCGCCCGGTCAAGCTCCGTGTCGTCGACACGCAACCCGGTGTCCCTTGCGTACAGCAACTGCACGCGGTCCGTGATCATGCGGTCGAGGAGCTGTCGTTCCAGTACGTCGCGCGGCGGGGGCGGCGTGCCCTGGGCTTTGAGCTGCCTCATTGCAAGCTGCACTCGTTCATTGAGGTCCAGGCGGGTCACGACCTCGTCGTTGACCACTGCGACAATGCGGTCGAGCACCACGATCGGTGGCGGTTTCTGTGCCCACGCGGCAGCATGCCATGCGAGCAGCACGACGAGCGCGGCCGCATGGCCTGCGCGCACGAGATGCAACAAGCGTCTTTTCATCAGGTAACGCCGGGTTTGCGCAGGTGGCGGATTTCAGCGATAGGGCACTCGGGATTCCTCCGACCAGCTCGATCGGGGATCCGGCCGCACAAATCCACTTATGTTGTTGCGCAGGGTATCCATCGGATTAGACCCGATGCGGGAGACTCCGTTCAGTTCGAGTTGCATAAACACCGAGGTGGACGCCTGCTGCGTCGCCGTCGCAAAGCGGTGTCCCACGATGCGCAGCGCCCAGCAGCCGCCGTTGTATTCGAAGCCAGCCAGGGCTTCGAGGGTCCGATCGTCACGGAGCGAATAGTTCCAGCGCGCGAGCGCGGTCCATTGCGGGGTGAGCGGCCATTGCGTGGAGATGTCCGTCTGCCGAACCGAGTTGATGGTGTCGCGATAGACCAGATTGAGGACCTTCCCCGGCTGCGGTCGATAGCGGACGCCCACGTTGAATTTCTGGGTCTGCGACATGTCGGTATTGTATTGCCAGCCCGCGTCGGCGACCCAGTTGGGCGCCACCGTGCCGCTCAATGCGGCGAGCAGATCCGAGGACGAACTCTGATCCGAGCGCGGCGGCACGCCCGGAATTGTCACGCGCTGCGACTGAAAGTAATAGCGCTGGGCGAGCGCCCCGCGCAGTTGCTCAACCCCGGTGTCCGAGCTGATCAGGCGTGACGTGACGCCATACGTCACCTGGTTCGCGTCATTGATGCGATCGTGTCCGCTGAACTGGTTCTCCGCGAAGATCGTCGCCATGTTGATGTCCTGCACTCCGCTCTCGAAGTTCGGCAGCAGGCTTTGATCGCGGAACGGAATGTAGACGTAATAGACTCTGGGCTCGAGGGTTTGGACGAGTGCTTGCCCCGCGAGCACGGTATTGCGCTCGAACACGAGGCCCGTGTCGACCGTGACGATCGGCAGGGTGCGCGTCGCGTCCGGCAGCACGGTCGTGCGCCGGTCGAGCGCGTAGTGCGTCAGGTGAGCACCGACCTTGGGAATCAGGTGCGCGTACGAGGTCTGCAGCGGAAGACTCAGACTGGGATATGCCAGCAGGCGCCGGCCGGTGACCAGGGTCGGGTGGTCGAAAGCGACGAAATTGCCCAAAAAGTGGAAATCGCTCTTCAGGACGTTCTGGTGCTGCGCGGTGAGAGTGAGTTGCGGTCGCCGGTCATAGGGTGCCGTGACCGGAGCCAGCGGATCGGTCTGCAAAGTCTGCCATCGCTGATAGTGCGCGGTGAATCCATAGATGCCGCCCCTTCCCCAGGCGCCGGCCCGGGTGAGCGTGCCTTCCTGCGGCAGAATCGTCTGCGACGTGAGCGCGATCGAGGTCGAGAGGTCCGTGAAGTACTGGCCGTCGGAGACGCGGTTCAGATTGAGCGCTGCATTCCAGCCGCCAGGCAGGACGTGCGTGTGTTTGAGAAACATCGCATAGCGGTCCTGATTGCGCTGCTGGTCGCTCGGAAGCAATTCCAGCCGCAAGTCGCCCCGGAAAGCCGGATCCAGGTAACGGAAATCACCGCTTAGCTGCAGCCCCCGCTTGGTCATCGTGCGCGGGTAAAAGGTCGCATCGTAATTGGGGGCGATATTCCAGTAATACGGTACGGTGAGTTCGGTTCCGGTCTTGCTGGAGCTGCCGTAATGCGGTGTCAGGAATCCCGACTTCCTCTGCTGGTGCAGGGAGAACGACAGGTACGGCGAGTAAAGTATCGTCTGACCCATGAATACGATGCTGGCATCACGGGCGGTCCCGACATCGCGGTCCTTGTCGATGTGC
Organism: Betaproteobacteria bacterium RIFCSPLOWO2_02_64_14; assembly: GCA_001770325.1. Lineage (GTDB taxonomy): Bacteria > Pseudomonadota > Gammaproteobacteria > Burkholderiales > SG8-41 > DSOT01. The sequence goes on along the minus strand of MEQT01000068.1, from coordinate 31,846 downwards.
AGTTGTGCGCTTCGTATGTACCAATCGTCGTTGCCCGGCTCGCAGGTCGTGTACTCGGCGCCCTGTGCGCGATACTGGCCTCGCCCTTCGAACAGCAGGCGTTGCGCGCGGCCGCGGGCATCACCGCTGCTGAAGCGCGGCGGGGCGGGCGTGGGCGCGGTGATCGGACGCGTGTCACGCGGAACCTGCGTAAGCGTATAACGGGGCGCATCCATGAAGCCGCGGTCGGTCCCCAGGTTGTAACGCAGCCGCGCGCCTTCTACGACGTCGCCCCCCCGCTGGATGCGCACGTTTCCAACCGCCGTGATCTCATCCTTTAACGCGTCGTGCCGCAGCCAGTCGGAAAACACCGTCTGGCCCCGGCTGCGCAACCTCACGCTGCCCTCGGCTTCGGTGTCGCGCTCGGCGTGTCCCTGGAGGCGGTCGGCCTCGATAAAGACCGGCACCGCGTTTCCGGGGGCGGGCGGATCGAGCGTAAGCGATGGCTGGCTCTTGAGCCTGAGTCCCTCCTGCGCGTATGCAGTGAGCGGCAGCGCGCAACACACTGCGAACGATACGCGTGCAAACAGCTTGGACATCGTGGAAGGGCAACCTGGGGTGAGGTGCTAAAATCGCACAAATTCGGTGTTTAGGCAACCGCTTGGAGACGCGCTCCGATACTCGCCTGCAGCTGCTCGAGGAATGGTTGACGTCCCACTTCGGACGCAGTTCATTTTCGCTGTACGCGGCATCCGCGGACGCAAGTTTCCGCCGGTATTTTCGCGTGGAGTGTGGATGCGAAACGTGGATCGCCATGGACGCACCGCCGCCGCGCGAGGACTGCCGGCCGTTCCTGAAGGTCGCCGGTTTGCTGCGCGGCGCCGGGGTGCACGTTCCTGACATTATCGCGCAGGACCTGCATCTTGGCTTTCTGCTGCTCTCCGACCTGGGCACGACCACGTATCTCGAAGCGCTCGATGGATCGAACGCCGATGCTCTGTTCCGCGACGCGCTCGATGCGCTGATCAGGATCCAGCTCGCGAGCCGCGCGGGCGTGCTGCCGCCATATGACGAAACGTTGTTGCGGCGTGAGATCGGGTTGTTCCCGGAGTGGTACGTCGATCGCCACCTCGGAACGACGTTCACGGCCGCGGAGGCACAGGCTTTCCGTGATGTCTGCGACCGCGTGGTGTCCAGCAACCTTGCCCAGCCGCAGGTCTACGTGCATCGCGATTTCATGCCGCGCAACCTCATGGTCGCGCATCCCAACCCCGGCATCCTGGACTTCCAGGACGCGGTGTACGGCCCGATCACCTACGACTTGGCCTCGCTGTTTCGCGATGCGTTCGTGAGCTGGTCCGAAGAACGTGTCTTGGACTGGACCGTGCGTTACTGGGAAAGCGCCCGGCGCGCCGGGCTGCCGGTCGCCGCGGATTTTGCATCCCTTTACCGCGACTTCGAGTGGATGGGGCTGCAGCGGCACCTGAAAGTGCTGGGGATCTTCGCGCGGATTCGCCATCGCGACGGAAAATCCGGCTACGTGGAAGATGCCCCGCGCTTTGTGGAGTACGTGCGCGCAGTGTGCCGGCGTTACCGGGAGCTTGCTCCGCTGCTCGGATTGTTTGACCGGCTTGAGGAACTCAAGCCGGCCTTGACCTGAGCGACCAGGCAATGCCTGCAATTCGCAACCGGCCGGGACCGGTTCGAGTCCGCGTCTGCGTGCAAGGGCGCAACGGCACTCCCGGCGAGGCGCGGCTGCTTTGAAGGCGATGATACTGGCAGCGGGCAGGGGCGTGAGAATGCGTCCGCTGACCAATACCACGCCCAAGCCGCTGTTGCCGGTATGCGGCAGGCCCCTTATTGCGCATCTCATCGATCGGCTGCGGGGGGCGGGATTCGACGACATCGTGATCAACGTCTCGCATCTCGGCGCTGCGATCGAGGGCGCGTTGGGCGACGGCGCGGCGCTCGGCGTGCGCATCGTCTATTCGCGCGAGGCCGAGGCGCTGGAAACCGCCGGTGGCATTGCAGCAGCGCTGCCGCTGCTCGGCGATCGGCCGTTTGTCGTTGCCAATGGCGACATTTACAGCGAATACGAGTTCGAGCGTCTGCGTCCCATTGCCCGCCAGCTCGCGCGCGGCAGCCTGGCGCACCTGGTGCTGGTTGCCAATCCGCCGCACCACCGCGCGGGAGACTTCTGCCTGCGGCGGGGCGTGCTGGCGCTCGAGGGTGAACCGCGCCTGACGTTCTCCGGGATCGGCGTGTACCGCCCCGAGCTATTTTCGCCACTCGCGCCGGGCGCCCGGCATTCCCTGGCCGCGCTGTTGCGTGAGCCCATCAGCCGGGGCGAGATCGGCGGTGAGCAGTACCACGGACTGTGGCTCGACGTCGGGACCCCGCAGCGCCTCGCGGAGCTCGATCAGCATCTGGCGGGACGATAACTGCCGGCAATCCCAACACTGCGCCGTGGCCAACGATGCGGCTTGCGCAAGCGCTGTTCGCGACGTTAAATAAGGGTTTTGAATCGAGCGCTCATGATCCCGATCGATATTTATGTCGAGCGACGCCGCCGGCTCATGGATGCCATGGGCGGCGGTGTGGCAGTGCTCCCCACGGCGCCGGAGCGCATTCGGAACCGCGATGCGCATTATCCGTATCGCTTTGACAGCTACTTTTATCACCTTTGCGGTTTCCGCGAACCCGACGCGGTGCTGGTGGTGGTAGCGGGGAAGGACCGGCGCAGCATCCTGTTCTGCCGCGAAAAGGATCCGGAGCGCGAAGTCTGGGACGGTTATCGTTACGGCCCGGGCGAGGCGCGCACCGCGTTCGCGTTCGATGAGGCGTACGCGATCGGCATGCTGGACACGCGCATGCCCGACCTGCTTGCCGATCAGGCCACGGTCCACAGCCATCTGGGAGACGACCCGGCGTGGGATGCGCGCGTGATCGACTGGGTGAACCAGGTGCGCTCCCGGGCCCGGAGCGGGGTGACCGCGCCGCGGGACGTGCGCGACCTGCATGCCGTGCTCGACGAAATGCGCCTGATCAAGCGCCCGGAGGAGATCGACACCATGCGCCGCGCGGCGGCCATTTCGGTCCAGGCGCACCAGCGCGCGATGCGCGCGAGCCGGGCCGGCCGCCGCGAGTACGAGATCGAAGCCGAGATCGTGCACGAGTTCCGCCGCCACGGGGCGGACGCCCCGGCCTACACGCCCATCGTCGCGGCCGGCGAGCGCGCATGCGTGCTGCACTATGTCAGCAACGACGGGGTGCTGAAGGACGGAGACCTGCTGCTCGTGGACGCCGGGTGCGAACTCGAGGGTTACGCATCGGATATCACGCGGACGTTTCCGGTGAACGGCACCTTCAGCGGGCCGCAGCGCGACATCTACGAATTGGTGCTGGCGGCGCAGGCGGCCGCGATCGGCGCCGTGCGGCCCGGCAATACGTGGAACATGCCCCACGATGCGGCAGTAAGAGTGCTGGCGCAGGGCATGATCGATCTGGGCCTCTTGCAGGGCGCCGTCGATTCCGCCGTGGAAACGGAGGCCTACAAGAAGTTTTACATGCATCGCACGGGGCATTGGCTCGGACTCGACGTGCACGACGCGGGCGACTACAAACGCGACGGCGCGTGGCGCGCCCTCGAGCCCGGCATGGTGTTGACGGTTGAGCCCGGCTGCTATGTTCGTCCCGGTGAAGGGGTGCCCGAGCGTTTTGCCAACATCGGCGTGCGCGTCGAGGACGATGTCGTGGTTACCGCTGCAGGCTGCGAGGTCTTGTCGGCGGGCGCGCCCAAGCAGGTTGCCGACATCGAAGCATTGATGCGGGCGGATCGTGAGTAACACGGCCGACGTCGTGATCGTCGGAGGCGGGCCGGTCGGCGCGGTGCTCGCGCTCGCGCTGGGCAACGCCGGTCGCGCGGCGGTGGTTGTTGAGCCTCATGCCGCGGACGACATTGCGGGCCCGACGCGTCCGGTGGCTCTTTCGTATGGCAGCCGCCTCATTCTCGATCGTCTCGACGCCTGGGCGCGCCTTGCGCCCGCGACAGCGATCACTCACATCCATGTGTCGCAGCGCTCGGGGTTGGGCCGCGTCATGCTCACCGCCCGGAATGCCGGGCTGCCCGCGCTCGGTTATGTGGTGGACTACGGAGGCCTGCGTACGGCGCTCGCCGGGCTGCTCGCGGCCCGAGCGCACGCCCGCGTGATGCGCGGGGCGGTGACGAAGGTCGTGCCGGGTCATGACCGGGCCCGTGTCGAGTATTCGTGCGGCGACGCGAGCGGACAGATCGAAGCCAAGCTCGTTGTGATCGCGGATGGCGGAGCCATAGGCGACGATTTTCCGTCGCATACGGTCGATTACCGGCAAAATGCGGTGGTGGCGGTAGTGAGCACCGAGAAACCGCACCGAAATACCGCGTTCGAACGGTTTACGCCGGCGGGGCCGCTGGCGTTACTGCCTTACGACGAGCACTATGCTCTGGTATGGAGCGTTGCGCCCGAGCATGCGCAGGCCTTGTGCGGACTGCCGGCGGCGGAATTTGCCTGCGAGCTCGAGCGGGAGTTTGGCGGCAGGCTGGGCGCGTTCAGCGGTGTCGCGCAACGCGCGGCTTTCCCGCTTATACTGAAAGTGACCGCCGACTCCGGGTCGCCCCGTGTGGTACGCGTCGGCAATGCTGCCCAAACGCTGCATCCGGTCGCCGGCCAAGGCCTGAACCTCGGGTTGCGTGATGCCTGGGAACTCGCCGCCGAACTTGCGCGCACGGCTCCACGCGACATTGGCAGCAGCGCTGCGTGTTCCGCGTTTCGCGCGCGACGGCGCCTTGACCGCAGCGGAGGCATCGGTTTCACAGACGCGCTGGTGCGGGGGTTTTCGAACGATCTCGCGCCGTTGCGCACGGCACGCGGGATTGCCCTCACCGCCCTGGGGTGCGTGCCGCCGGCGCGGGATTTCGTGATGCGACGCATGGTGTTCGGCCCCCGCGCGTGAGCTGACCGGATCCGGCGGTTCGCGGTTGCAGCAAATGCGTTCGCCGGGGCAAGCGGTGCGCGCGTATTCGCGGGCGCACCGAGTGCGACATTGATGCAACCGCGATAGTGGCGCCTGAATCGTTCACACCGCGCGCCAGGAAAATGCGTTAGTCGATGCTTTGTTGGCGCAGGCAACGCATATGGCGCCTGAAGTTCGTCCGGTAAGTGCCTCGAATAGCGCACGTTCGGTGGCGGTGCCACGCACACACGGGCGTTGCGTCGCCTTCCTGCAACAACTTCGGCGAACAAGACAGCATTTGCTTTTCTTGCGCCAACACTGCGATTACAATCACGCACTCCTCAAGAGCACGCATGACACGTGCCCATGCGCATCGGTCCCTATCATCTCAAGAACAATCTCGTCGTGGCGCCGATGGCCGGCGTCACTGACCGTCCGTTTCGCCAGCTGTGCAAGCGCATGGGCGCGGGCATGGCGGTCTCGGAAATGGTGGCGAGCAACTCCTTGCTGTGGGGCTCGGCGAAAACGCGGCGGCGCGCCGACCATGAAGGTGAAGTGGAACCGGTCTCGGTGCAGATCGCGGGCGCCGATCCGCGGATGCTGGCGGAGGCGGCACGCTATAACGTGGATCAGGGCGCGCAGATCATCGACATCAACATGGGCTGTCCCGCGAAAAAGGTGTGCAACGTTATGGCGGGGTCGGCTTTGCTCAGGGACGAAGCGCTGGTCGGGCGCATACTCGATAGCGTGGTGGCGGCGGTCGACGTACCGGTGACGCTGAAGATCCGGACGGGATGGGACCGCAGCAACCGGAACGCACGCACCGTCGCGAGGATCGCCGAAAGCGCAGGCGTGCAGGCCCTCGCGATCCACGGCCGCACGCGCGCGTGCGGCTTCTCGGGGGAGGCGGAATACGACACGATCGCGGCGGTGAAGACCGATGTCGGCATACCGGTCATCGCCAACGGCGACATCGACACGCCGGAGCGTGTGAGGAACGTCCTCAACTACACACGGGCGGACGGCGTGATGATCGGCCGCGCCGCGCAGGGACGGCCGTGGATGTTCGGGGCGATCGTCCACTATCTCGAGACCGGCGAGCACCTGCCGCCGCCCGCAGTCGCCGAGATCAGGCGCGTGCTGATCGCGCACGTGCACGAACTATACGGTTTCTACGGCGAGCACACGGGCGTACGCGTGGCGCGCAAGCACATTTCCTGGTACACCAAGGGGCTCTCGGATTCGGCGGCTTTCCGCCACGGCATGACCCGGCTGGAGACCTGCTCGGAGCAGACCGCGGCGGTCGACGCGTACTTCGAGCAGCTTTCCGGCCGGGGGCGCTACCTGGATTACATTGAGGAACTCGCGGCATGATGAACGAATGCGAGATGGCGCGCATGGTGCGCCGGGCGATCGACGGCTACTTCCGGGACCTCGACGGCGAGCGGGCCATCGGTGTCTATGACATGGTCATCAACTGCGTGGAGAAGCCGCTGCTTGAATCGGTGCTGCACCGGGTGAGGGGCAACCAGACCGACGCTGCGAAGATGCTCGGCATCAACCGCAACACCCTGCGCAAGAAAATGCGGGTCCACGGCATCAAGCTCTGAAATCCACGATCCCGCACTCCCATGGCCGTCATCCGGCAGGCGCTGATCAGCGTTTCGGACAAGACCGGAATTGTCGAATTCGCGCGCGGCCTCGTGTCCTTTGGTGTCGCCCTGATTTCGACCGGCGGCACCGCGAAACTGCTGCGTGAGGCCGGAATATCGGTCACCGAGGTCGGCGACTACACCGGATTCCCGGAAATGCTCGGCGGGCGGGTGAAGACGCTGCACCCGAAGATACATGCCGGCATACTCGCCCGGCGCGACTTGCCGGCGCACCTTGCCGCGATCGGCGCCGCCGGCATCCCGACGATCGAGCTCGTAGTGGTCAATCTTTACCCGTTCGGCCAGACCGTCGCGCGGCCCGACTGCACGCTCGCCGAGGCGATCGAGAGCATCGATATTGGCGGGCCCGCCATGGTGCGCAGCGCGGCCAAGAACTATCACCATGTTGCGGTGGTGACGCACCCGGCGGACTACGCCGCCCTGTTGCAGGAGATGGCGTCCGCGCAGGGCGCGCTCGGGGCCGAGACGCGCTTTCGGCTCGCGCAGAAGGCGTTTTCGCACACGGCGGCCTACGATGGCGCGATCGGCAATTACCTGAGCGCGCTCGACCCGGCGGGCAAGCCCGCCGGGTTCCCGCGCTGCCTCAATCTGCAGTTTGACCTCGCGCAAACTTTGCGTTACGGAGAAAACCCGCACCAGAGCGCCGCGTTTTATCGCGACCGCGAGCCGGCCGCAGGCAGCCTGGGCAACTTCAGGCAGTTGCAGGGCAAGGAGCTTTCCTACAATAATATTGCCGATGCCGACGCAGCGTGGGAATGCGTCAAGACGTTTGAGCAACCGGCATGCGTCATCGTGAAGCATGCCAATCCCTGCGGCGTGGCGACGGGGGCGAGCGCGCTCGAGGCCTATCGCAAGGCGTTTGCGACGGACCCCACATCCGCGTTCGGGGGCATCATCGCATTTAACCGTGAGCTGGACGCGGCGACGGCCGAAGTCGTGGCACAGCAGTTCGTCGAAGTCGTGATCGCGGCCGCGGTAGCGGACGGCGCCGCGACGGTTCTCGGGCAGAAGGCCAACATCCGTGTGCTGGCCGTGCCGCTGGAACGCGCGGCGAATACCTTCGACATGAAACGCGTGGGTGGCGGATTGCTGGTGCAGACGCCCGACAGCGTGAATGTAAACGCTACCCAGCTGAAGACGGTCACCCGGGTCAAGCCGACACCGGCGCAACTGGAGGACTTGCTGTTTGCCTGGCGCGTGGCCAAGTTCGTGAAGTCGAATGCGATCGTCTTTTGCGGGAGCGGCCGGACGCTCGGCGTGGGCGCCGGGCAGATGAGTCGCGTGGATTCGGCGCGGATCGCGGCAATCAAGGCGGCCAACGCCGGCCTGACTCTCGCCGGTTCGGTGGCGGCCTCGGACGCGTTCTTCCCATTCCGCGATGGCGTGGACGTGGTGGCACAGGCTGGCGCAAAGGCAATCATTCAGCCGGGCGGCAGCCTGCGTGATGACGAAGTGATCGCGGCCGCCGACGAGCACGGCGTGGCGATGATGTTCACCGGCTACAGGCACTTCCGGCACTGACGCGCTTTCACCGGTCACCGTTCACGCCGTTCATGAAAATTCTCGTCATCGGTTCCGGTGGACGCGAGCACGCGCTGGCGTGGAGGCTTTCGCAGTCCCCGCGCGCGTCGCGGGTTTTCGTTGCGCCCGGCAACGCAGGCACCGCGGTGGAAGAAGGCGTGGAGAACGTGGCGCTCGCCTCCATCCCCGATCTCGTCGCATTCGCGCGCGACGAAGGGATTACGCTTACCGTGGTGGGGCCCGAAGCGCCGCTCGCCGAGGGCGTGGTCGACACCTTTCAGGGGGCGGGGTTGAAGATCTTCGGCCCGAACCAGCGCGCGGCCCGGCTCGAGAGTTCCAAGGATTTTGCCAAGGCCTTCATGGCGCGGCATGGCATCCCGACCGCCGCGTACGCGACCTTCGGCGATGCTGCCGCGGCGCATGCCCATATCGAGGAGCGCGGCGCGCCGATCGTCGTCAAGGCCGATGGGCTCGCCGCCGGCAAGGGCGTGGTGGTGGCGTCAACCGCGGCGGATGCCCACGCAGCGATCGACATGATGCTGGAGCAACACCGGCTCGGGGCGGCCGGCGCGCGGCTGGTGATCGAACAGTTTCTCGAGGGCGAGGAAGCGAGCTTCATCGTGCTTGCGGACGGCCGCAACGTCCTGCCGCTCGCCAGCAGCCAGGATCACAAGCGCCTGCTTGATGGCGATCGCGGGCCGAACACCGGCGGCATGGGCGCGTACTCCCCGGCGCCGGTGATTACGCCGCGCGTCCACGCCAAGGTCATGCGCGAAGTGATACTGCCCACGGTCGCCGGCATGGAAAAGGATGGCGCGCCGTACGTGGGCTTTCTCTACGCCGGTCTGATGATCGACACGGCCGGGTCGGTCACGGTTCTCGAGTTCAACTGCAGGCTCGGCGACCCCGAAACGCAGCCCATCATGATGCGGCTCAAGAGCGATCTCCTGGCACTGATCGAGCTCGCCCTGCACGGTGGTCTCGACCAGGCAGAGGCGCAGTGGGATCCACGCGTCGCGCTCGGGGTGGTGCTGGCGGCGCATGGATATCCCGAGGCGCCCCGCAAGGGTGACGCGATCGGTGGGCTGCCGGCCGCTGGGGAGGACTATCGCGTGTTTCACGCCGGCACCGCGCTCGACGGCGCAACGGTGCGGGTGAACGGGGGTCGCGTGCTGACCGTGACCGCCCTCGGCCATAACGTGAAAACCGCGCAGCGGCGCGCCTACGAGGTGGCGGACAGAATACATTTTGACGGCATGCAACTGCGGCGCGACATCGGGCACCGCGCGATCAAGGCCCCCGGCGGGGGGCGCGTCGCCCAGCCTCGCCGCGCATAATAGGAGGATGTATGGCAGCACAGCTCTACGACCGCAGCATCGAGGACATTGGCGGCATCGTCGCTCTCGAGCACGTCAACGTGACGGTTCCGGACCAGCGCCTTGCGACGTTGTTCTACGTCGTCGGAATGGGTTTCACGCGCGACCCGTACTTAAGCGTGGGCGACGAGAACATGTGGATCAACGTCGGGCAGCAGCAGTTCCACACGCCAACCCGCGCGGCGCAGGTGTTGCGCGGCCACGCCGGCGTCGTCGTGCCCGATCTTGACGCGCTCGAGGCGCGCCTCGCCATGGTACGCGAGAAGCTCGCGGGAACCCGCTTTGCTTACACGCGCCACGCGGACTATCTATCCGCGACGAGTCCCTGGGGCAACGAGCTGCGCTGTTACGCGCCTGCGCCGCGGTTCGGCAGCACGGTGCTCGGCATGCCCTACGTCGAATTCAACATTCCCGTGGGCGCCGCGGCCGGCATCGCGCACTTCTATGAACGGGTGTTCGGCGTCGCCGCTCGCGTTGACAGCGGTGGTGCGTGCGCCTGCATCCCGGTTGGCCCGGGACAGACGCTCTATTTTCGTGAGCAAGCGGCGCCGCTTCCGGCCTACGACGGTCACCACATCGCGATCTACATCGCCGACTTTTCCGGGCCGCACCGCTTTCTGAAGGAGCGCGGCCTCATCACCGAGGAAAGCAGCCGGCATCAATACCGCTTCAAGGCGCTGTGTGACCTGGACAACGGCGCGCCGTTGTTCGAGATCGAACACGAAGTGCGCAGCCTCACCCACCCGCTGTGGGGCCGCGCCTTCGTCAATCGCAATCCCCGCCAGACGCAACGCGACTACGTCCCCGGGCGCGACCCGTTTTCCGGGTGACGCGGGCGACAGAGGGAGGACGACGAGGACGGGCGCGGTGGACGCGGCGGCGGTCAGGCGGTTTTTCCTCGGTCTGCAGGAACGGATCGTCGAGCACCTGACGCTGCTCGACGGCAAGCCGTTTCTGCGCGACGTCTGGGAGCGCCCCGAAGGCGGTGGCGGCATCACCCGCGTACTCGAGGAGGGTGGCGTGTTCGAGCGCGCCGGGGTCAACTTCTCGCATGTGCATGGCGAGCATTTGCCGCAAGCCGCATCTGCCGCACGCCCCGGGCTTGCCGGCCGTTCGTTTCAGGCCATGGGGGTTTCGCTGGTGCTGCATCCGCGCAACCCGTACGTGCCGACGGTGCACCTCAACGTGCGGTTCCTCACCGCCGAAACGCCGGGCGCGGCTGCGGCATGGTGGTTCGGCGGCGGCATGGACTTGACGCCGTACTATCCGTTCGTCGAGGACGCGGTGCATTTTCACCGCGCCTGCCGGGACGCGCTGGCGCCGTTCGGCGCCGATGCCTACCCGAGATACAAGAAATGGTGCGACGAGTATTTCTATCTCAAGCACAGACGCGAGCCTCGCGGCGTGGGCGGCATCTTCTTCGACGATCTCGGCGAACCGGCATTTGGCCCGTGCTTCGATCTCGTGAAGAGCGTCGGCGAGCATTTCCTGCCGGCGTACGTGCCGATCGTCGAGCGCCGCAGCGACCGGCCGTATGGGGAGCGCGAGCGAGCGTTCCAGGCCTACCGGCGCGGACGTTACGTCGAGTTCAATCTCGTCTACGATCGTGGCACGCTGTTCGGGCTGCAGTCCGGCGGGCGCGTGGAGTCGATCCTGGTGTCGCTCCCGCCGCAGGTCACCTGGCGCTACGACTGGCAGCCCGAGCCCGGCAGCCCGGAAGCGAAGCTTTACAGTGATTTCCTCACCGCGCGGGAATGGGTCGGGCCGTGAGCGCGGAGCGGCAGTTACGGGCTATGCGCGGTACCGGAAGGCGGAGGCAGGATCGGCTCCACGGGCAGCCCCTCACTCCCGGCCGCGCTCGTGGCGCGGGCGGTGATCTCTCGCACTGCCAGCTCGCGCCGGGTCAAGCGCGCCGCTAGATAGGCCGCCAGCACCAGCAGCGCGCAGAAATATGCGGCGAGATACGCGCGATGCCTGTCCCGCTGCAGCTGGTTCTGGTCGAGTTCGCGGCGCAGCTCGCGGGTGAGCGTGGCCACCCGCGGCCCCGCGTCGTGGAGGCGCACGCGGTCGAAGTAGACCTGCTCCTGGGGCCTGGCACGCAGCAGATCGGCGACGTGGCGCTCGAGACGCGCGGCGGCGGGCTTGAGCGTACTCGGCAGAGCCTCCGCCGCGCCGCGCAGATCCGCGGTCGAGGCTTCCAGGTTTTTGCGGGTGGATTCGGCGGGAACGAAGTAGTAGCGCTGGGCATCGGCGAGGAGTTGCGTCACGACATTGTCGGCGGCGACCAGCCTTTGACGATCCGGCGCATCGCGCCACGCTTCGCGTAGCAGTCCCGCCACCTCCGCTTCCATCGCGAGCGCGTCCCGCAGTGCGCTGCGGGATGCGGCATTGGCCTTCTCGAAGCGCGCCACCAGCTCCGCTTTCTCGGTGAACGCGCGCACCACATCCGGCAGGCTGCGTTGCAACGCCGGACTCTGGATGTCCCGCGCCGCGGCCTCCAGACGTTTCGTTGCGCCTGCATGCGAGGCGGCGGGGTCGCCAGCGGGACCGGGCGCCAAATCATTCAACGTGCGCAACGCCTCGCGCTCCCAGCGCACATCGAGTGCGCTCAACTCGGCGAGATCGGCGATGACTTCGTGGTACCAGGCGGGGCCCGCGCCCGCCCCACCGATGTACCACAGGGCAGGCAACGCCAAGAGCACGACCGCAGCAACAGTGGCGAGCGCACCGCAAGCGATAATCACCGCATCCTTGCGGCTTAACCCGCGCCACCAGGACGTCTTCGGCGAAGCCCCGCGGGCGGCTTCATTCGCCAAGGTAAGCGTGCCTCACTTGCGGGTTGTTCAGCAGCGCCGCAGCGTTGCCGGCGAGCGCGATTGCGCCGCTTTCCATGACGTAGCCGCGATCGCTGATCTCCAATGCGAGCCTGGCATTCTGCTCCACCAGCAGCAACGTGACCCCTTCTGCGGCGATGGTGCGGATGGTCTCGAAGATCCTCGTCACCATGATGGGAGCGAGCCCCATGCTCGGTTCATCGAGCAGCAGCAGCCGCGGGCGGCTCATCAAGGCGCGCCCGATGGCGAGCATCTGCTGCTCGCCCCCGGAAAGCGTGCCGGCAAGCTGGCCGCGGCGCTCGGCGAGTCGCGGGAAGAGTCCGTAGACGCGCTCACGATCCGCTCCCACGCCGGCGCGGTCGTTGCGGCAATACGCGCCCAACGCAAGATTCTCCTCGACGCTGAGACGGCTGAACACGCCGCGTCCTTCCGGCACCAGCGCGAGGCCGAGCCGCACCAGTTGGTACGAGGGAGCGGCGTGAATCTCGCGCCCGTCGTAGCATATACGCCCCGCGGCGGGACGAAGCAGCCCGGCGAGCGTCTTCAACGTCGTGGTCTTGCCCGCGCCATTGGCACCGATCAGGGTGACGAGCTCCCCGGGCCCGACCCGGAAATCGATGCCCTTGACGGCGTTGATGCCGCCATAGGAAACCTTCAGCCCCGTGACTTCAAGCATGGGCGCTTCCGAGGTAGGCTTCGATCACCGCGGGGTCGCGTTGCACTTCGGCCGGAACGCCTTCGGCGATCTTCCGGCCGTAGTCGAGCACGGCGACGCGGTCGCACAGGCCCATGACGAGCTTCACGTCGTGCTCGATCAGCAGCAGTGTCACCCCCCGCGCGCGGACACGCTCGAGCAAGCCCTTCAATTCCGCGGTCTCGGTGGCGTTCATGCCGGCGGCCGGTTCATCCAGCGCGAGGAGCCTGGGTTCAGTGGCGAGTGCGCGCGCGATCTCCAGCCGGCGCTGGTCGCCGTAGGCAAGATGGCGCGCGAGCTCGTTTGCGTGCCGAGCGATGCCGCAGTAATCCAGCAATTCGCGCGCGCGCCGCGTGATCGCGGCCTCCTCGGCGCGGGTGCGCGCGCCGCGCAGCACCGCCCCTATCACCCCGGCGTGCGTGCGCACATGGCAGCCGACCATCACGTTTTCCAGCGCCGTCATGTTGGCGAAAATGCGGATGTTCTGGAACGTGCGCGCGATTCCGTGTTCCGCGATGCGGTGCGGCTGCAGTCCCGAGACGCGTGCCCCGGCGAAGGCGAACTCGCCGCTGTCCGGCCGGTAGATCCCGGTGAGCACGTTGAACAGCGTCGTCTTGCCCGCGCCGTTGGGGCCGATCAGGCCGAAGATCTCGCCGTGCGCGATCGCGAGCGACACTCCGGTGAGCGCGGCGAGTCCCCCGAATTGCTTGCTGACCGCCGTCGCGACCAGGAGCGGCGCCTCAGGCACGTGCCTGCTCCGCGCGCGGCTCGTCTTCGTCGGAGAGTTCGCGGCGCCGGATGGACGAGGGCCACAGGCCGGCCGGCCTGAACAGCATCATCAGGACCAATGCCAGGCCGAAGAGCAGCATGCGCAAGTCGGAAGGCTCGACGTACACCTCGCCTAACCAGCGCTGTTGCAGGGGCCCGATGTAGCGCAGCGCCTCCGGCAGCGCGGTGAGCAGGATCGCGCCCAGCACCACGCCGCCGACGTTGCCCATGCCGCCCAGCACCACCATGCACAGCACCATGATCGAGTCGAGCAGGGCAAAGCTCTCGGGACTGATGAAGCCCTGGAACGATGCGAACAGCCCCCCCGCAATGCCGCCAAAAGTTGCCCCCATGGCGAAGGCGAGCAGCTTCACGTTGCGCGTGTTGATGCCCATCGCGGCGGCCGCGAGTTCATCCTCGCGGATCGCGATCCAGGCGCGGCCGATGCGCGAATCCTCGAGCCGCAGCGAAATGAAGATGGAGACGAGCGCGCAGGCGAGGAACACGAAGTAGTAGCTGTGCACCGGCGCGATGATGAGGCCGGCGAGGTCGTGGGTCCGGCTCAATGAAAAGCCGCCCACCTGGAGCGGGTCGATCAGCGTGATGCCTTGCGGACCGTTGGTGATATTGACGGGACGATTGAGATTGTTGAGGAGGATGCGGATGATTTCTCCGAAGCCGAGGGTCACGATCGCGAGATAATCTCCACGCAGCCGCAGCGTGGGCGCGCCCAGCAGCACGCCGAACGTCGCCGCGACCAGCGCGCCCAGCGGCAGCAGGGCGAGGAACGGCCAGTGTATCCCGAACTGGGGCGAAGCGAGCAGTGCATAGCTGTAGGCGCCGACCGCGAAGAACGCGATGTAACCCAGGTCGAGCAGGCCGGCGAAACCGACGACGATGTTGAGTCCCAGCGCAAGCATGATGAAGAGCAGCGCCACGTCGATGATGCGCACCCAGGCGCGCCCCAGCGTCGCGTCCACCACGAACGGCAGGAGCAGCAAGGCAAGCACTACCAGCGCGATACCGATCCACCCGGCTGCCGAGCGTCTTGATATGTCGAAGCGTCCGAACATGCCGTTTACCTGGAAACCGCGATCCGTGATCCGTGATCCGACACCATGGAGGCGGCACGGGGCTTCATCGGCTCACGATTCACGGCTCACCCTTTCGTCAAGTGTCAGGCGCGCTCGCCGCTCGCCCGGCCCAGGAGCCCCGAAGGCCGCAGCACCAGCACCATCACCAGCACCAGGAACGCGAAGATGTCCCGGTAATTGCTGCCAAGCACGCCGCCGGTCCAGTCGCCGATGTAGCCCGAGACGAGGCTTTCGATGACGCCCAGCAGCAGCCCCCCGAGCACCGCGCCCGCGACGTTGCCGATGCCGCCGAGCACCGCCGCGGTGAACGCCTTGAGTCCCAGCATGAAGCCCATGAAGTAGTGCCCCAGGCCGTAGTAGAGCACCACCATCACGCCCGCGACCGCGCCGATCGCCGAGCCGAGCAGGAAGGTGAAGGCGATGATGCGGTCGATATTGACGCCCATCAGCCCGGCGACCTCGGGGTTCTGCTCGGTGGCGCGCATCGCGCGGCCCATGCGGCTCGACTTGATGAACCACAGCAGGCCCGCCATCAGCGCGCAGGCGAGCAGGAACACGAAAGCCTGCAAATCGGTGAACTGGGCGCCGCCCACGGCAAGCGGCGTCGGCTTCACGATCTCGGGCATCGCGATGTACTGTTTGCCCCACACGAGCGCCGCCGAGTATTGCAGCAGGATCGACACGCCGATCGCGGTGATGAGCGGGGCGAGCCGCGGCGCGCGCCGCAGCGGGCGGTAGGCGACACGCTCGATGGTGACGCCGCGAGCGCCTGCGCGGCGGTGAGCGCCACCAGCGCCCCGATCATGCAGATGTCGCCGTGGGCGAAATTGATGAGGCCCAGAATGCCGTAGACCATGGTGTAGCCGAGCGCGACCAGCGCGTAGATGCTGCCCAGCACCAGTCCGTTGATGAGCTGTTGCAGCAGGATGTCCATCGCGGGACCGATGATACAAAAACGGCACCGCGAGGGTGCCGTTTTTTTTCAGCGGAGGGGCTGCCTACTTCTTGGCGTCGGCCGCCGGTGCTGCGGCAGGCTTGGCATCGGCTGGAGCCGGGCCCGGCGTCACGGTTTCGAGCGGGTCCCACTTGCCGCCCTTGACCATGTAGATGGTGATCGGACCGTTGACGAGGTCGCCCTTGTCGTCGAACGCGATCGGGCCGATCACGCCCTGGTATTTCGTCTTGCCCACTTCCGGCAGGAACTTCGCCGGATCGGTGGAACCGGCGCGCGTCATGGCGTCGATGAACACCATCACCGCGTCGTACCCCATCGGCGCGTACAATTCCACTTCAGCATTGAACTTGCCCTTGTACTTGGCGAGGAAATCCTTGCCCCCCGGCATCTGTTCCTTGGGCAGCCCCGGGATGGATGCCATGACACCCTCGGCGGCATTGCCCGCGAGTTTGATGAAGTTGGGCGTCTGTATGCCGTCGCCGCCGGCGAATTTCGCCTTGATGCCGAGCTCCGTCATCTGCTTCACCATCGGTCCTGCCTGCGGATCGATGCCGCCGAACATGATGAGATCGGGCTTGCGGCCCTTGATCCGGGTGAGGATCGCCTTGAAGTCGGTGTCCTTGTCGGTCGTGTGCTCGCGCGCGAGAACCTTGACGCCCGCGGCCTTGACGGTTCTTTCGAATGCATCGGCAATCCCCTGGCCATAAGCCGTGCTGTCGTCGATCACCGCGACGGTCTTGATCTTCAGTTTCTCGATGGCGAACCGGCCCAGGGTCGGCCCCTGCTGATCGTCATGCGCCACCACGCGAAACGTGGTCTTGAATCCTTGCTGCGTGTATTTCGGGTTGGTCGACGACGGCGAGATCTGCGGAATGCCGCCGTCGGAGTAGATCTTGGAAGCGGGGATCGATGCGCCGGAATTGAAGTGCCCCACCACGGCGGCGACCTTGGCGTCGACCAGTTTCTGGGCGACGGTGGTAGCTTTGGTCGGATTGGCTTCGTCGTCTTCGGCGATCATCTCGAGTTTCACCCTCTTGCCACCGATCTCGACCCCCTTCGCGTTGAGATCTTCGATGGCGAGTTGCACGCCGTTCCGGATATCGATGCCGATATGCGCCTGCGAGCCGGTGAGCGGCGAAGCCGATCCGATCTTGACGGTGACGGCCTCGGGCGGCTTCGGCGCCTCCGCCTTCTTCTCGGATTCGGGCGGCGGCGGTGCTTCCTTGCCGCACGCAGTCAAGGTCACCGCAACGGCGAGACCCGCAACGATGGCGCCGAACGATCTGCGATCCATTATGACTCCCTGTGGCTGGATGATTGTTGCGGAGAAGGGGAACGATTATCCGTAGCGCCCGGAAGCTTGTCAATTTGCGTGCCGCCAACCTGAAGCCGGCACGAGCCGGCCCTCATGCGGGAGAAGGCGCAACGCGGCTCCAGTGCGCGCATCCACGCCATGGCAGCCCTGATGTCTTCTAAGCGCTGCTCAATGCGCGCATCAATTCCTCGCGGCTGGTGATCGGTGCAAGACAGGTAGCGCCACGGCACACCCACGCGCTGACGCTCGCGCCCTCCGGCTTGGCGAGGGTCGGGGGCAGTTCTGCAATGTCCGCCGGGATGGCGAGAACGACCGTGTCCGGCCGGTAGGCGGCGGCGAGATCGTGGCGCCAGCCGCCGAGCTCGCGTTCGGGTCCGCGCAATACCACCGTCCGCGGCGGCTGCAACCATTCTTCCAGGGCGACGAGCAGGCTGGGAAACGCGCTCGGCCGGCGCTCCATCAGCGGATAGAAGAGCTTCAGCGCTCGTTCTGCGGCATCAAGGTAGCGCGCTTCTCCGGTGAGGTGCCCGAGACGTTGGAGCGCGATCGCGGCGATGCCGTTGCCCGAGGGCGTCGCGTTGTCCGGCCCAGGCTTGGCGCGATGGATGAGTTTCTCGTGGTCGTGGCTGACAAAGAAAAATCCGCCCCGCTCCCGATCTTCGAACTGAGTGAGCAAGAGGTCGGCGAGAGCGCGGGCAAACCGGAGGTCCTCGACCCGGAACCCGGCCTGCATGAGTTCAAGCAGGCCATCGAGCATGAAAGCGTGATCGTCGAGGTAAGCATTGAGATGGGCGCGGCCGTCCTTGCAGGTGGCAAGCAAGCGGCCGTTGTGCCACAGCGTGACGCGGACGAAATCCGCGGCGCGCTGCGCCGAAGCAAGCCAGTCGCTGCGGCCAAACACCGCCGCCGCCCGCGCCATACCTCGGATCATGAGACCGTTCCAGCTCGTCAGCACTTTTTCGTCGCGGCCGGGCCACACGCGCTGCGCGCGCGCGGCGAGGAGCTTCGCGCGCGCAGCGTCGAGCCGCTTCTCGCACTCATCGAGCGCAATGTCGAGGCGTTTCGCCACGAACGCGAGCGGCTTCATCACGCGCAGGTGCCAGCAGGCGCCTCGGAGCGTAGGACGAGGGCCCCCTGTTCCGCCCTCCGCGGTCGCGCTCTCGAAGTTGGGTGCGCCGTCGAGCCCGTAGTGCGGTTCGACCACTGCGTATTCCTCCGGCGTGAGCAGCGCCCTCACCTCGTCCGGCGTCCACACGTAGAACTTGCCTTCCTCATGCTCCGAGTCGGCGTCGAGCGAGGAGTAATACCCTCCTTGCGGCGATTGCATCTCGCGCATGACCCAGGCCGCGGTGTCGCGCGCGATTTTTTCGAACAACGCCTGGCGCGTCACGAGCCAGGCCTCGCTGTAGAGCGCGAGCAGCGGTCCGTTGTCGTAGAGCATCTTCTCGAAGTGCGGAATGGTCCAGTATGGGTCGACGCTGTAGCGGCAGAATCCGCCGCCGAGCTGGTCGTAGATCCCGCCCTCCGCCATCTTGGTGAGCGTGAGGCGCGCGATCGTCGCCGCCATCTCGCCGCCGTCGAGTGCGTGGCGGCGCAGGCAGAAAGCGAGTTCATGGGGGTGCGGAAACTTCGGCGCCTGGCCGAGACCGCCATGGACGTCGTCGAAGATCTGCGTCAGTTCGCGCACCGCGAGATCGACCGGTCCGCGTTTGAGCTCCAGCGTCGCGCCGGCGGCTGGTGCCGTTTGCGACAGCGCCTGCAGCAACCCGGTGTTCTGTTTCTCGATATCGCCGCGCCGCTCATGGTAGGCGGCGGCGATCTGCGGCAGCAGATCGCGGAAACCCGGCATGCCGTAACGCGGTGTCTTGGGAAAATAGGTGCCGCCGAAGAACGGCGTGCCGTCCGGCATGAGGAACATCGTGAGCGGCCAGCCGCCCCCGCGCTGCGTAAGCAGCTGGTGCGCCGTCTGATAGATCTGGTCGAGATCGGGGCGCTCCTCGCGATCGACCTTGATATTGACGAAGAGCCGGTTCATCTCCGCGGCGACTTCCGCGTCCGCGAACGATTCGTGTGCCATCACATGGCACCAGTGGCAGGCGGAATAGCCGACCGAGAGCAGGATCGGCTTGTCCTCCCGGCGCGCGAGCGCGAGCGCCTCCTCGCCCCACGCATACCAGTCGACGGGATTGTCCGCATGCTGTTGCAGATACGGACTGGTTTCACGGGCAAGGCGATTGGACATGTCGGTGGTCTGCCCGGGTCAACGGCGCGCGATGCGCCGCATGGGGGGCAGCGCATTCTGGCATAAAAGCGCCCTTAACCCGGGCCTGCGGTTCACTGAAAAATCCCTGTTACCTTGTCGGACAATTCCCGGCATTTCATCGAGGGAGACGCACGATGAAAATCGAAACGATCGCGGTACGCATGGATCGCATCTGCGCTAACGCTTTCGCCATTGCGCAGCAGTTGAAGGGGCAGAGCAAGGTGATGTGGGTGCGCTACGCGGGCCTGCGCTCGATCGCGAGCGAGGCGCCGCCGGCCGCCGCGAGCCTGCGCTGCAGCGCGTCGAGCGCCGTGCGGGTGCGTTCGAGCTCCCTCACCAGTTCGTCATGGGTGGGTGGGGCGCTCAACGCGTTCAACTCCTCGACCTTGCTCGCCTCGAGGTTGTTGATCACCACGGCGATGAAGAGGTTCAACATGACGAAGGTGCCGATCAGCACGAAGGTGACGAAATAGACCCACGCCCAGGGCAACGCTTCCATCGCTGTTTCCATCACGTCAACCCAGCCTTCGAGCGTGACGATCTGGAACAGCGTGAGCAGCGCGGCGCCCAGCGTGCCCCAGTTGTCCGCGTCATGCGCATGGAAGAGGTGGTATCCGGTCACCCCGTAGATGTAGAAGATCACCCCCATCAGCAGGATGACGTGGCCCATGCTCGGGATCGAGCGCACCAGCGTGGCGACGATCAGGCGCAACTGCGGCACCGCGGAAACGAGGCGCAGCACCCGCAATACGCGTATCAGCCGCGCCACGAGGGCGAACTCGCCGGTCGAGGGCACGAGCGAGAGCACCACCACGGTGAAGTCGAAGAGGTTCCAGCCGTTGCCGAAATAAAGCCGCAGTCTCGGCGCGACGGCGGTGATTTTCAGCGCGGCTTCGATGATGAAGGTGACGAGAAAGATGTCGTTCCCGAGGTGCAGCAGCTGACCGTAAGCTTCGTCGATATCCTTCGACGTCTCCAGGCCGATGATGATGCCGTTCGCGATGATGCAGCCGATCATGAACGGCTCGAACCATCCGGCGGAAACGACGCGCGCGCAGAAGCCCCTCATGTCAGTCGGTCACGGCACCGGTGCTCGCGGTGGAAACCAGGGCGATGTATTTTGCCAGCACGCCGCGCGTATATCGCGGTTTGGGCTGCTTCCACTTCTTCCGGCGCGCCGCCAGCTCTTTCGCAGGCACGTTGAGCTGGATCAGGCGCTTATGGGCATCGATCGTAATCGAGTCGCCCTCATTCACCAGCGCGATCGGCCCGCCGACGAAAGCCTCCGGCGCCACGTGCCCCACCACCATGCCCCAGGTGCCGCCGGAGAAGCGCCCGTCGGTGATCAGGCCGACCGACTCGCCCAGTCCTTGGCCGATGATGGCGGAAGTCGGCGCGAGCATCTCCTGCATTCCGGGTCCGCCCTTCGGGCCTTCATAGCGGATCACGATGACATCGCCTGGCCTCACTTTTTTGGCAAGGATCGCCTTCATTGCCGCCGGTTCGGAATCGAACACGCGCGCCGGCCCCGTGATCGAGAGGTTCTTGAGACCGGTGATTTTCGCCACACATCCCTCCGGCGCGAGGTTGCCCCTGAGTATCGCGAGATGGCCGTGCGGATACAGCGGATTCGACCACGGGCGTATCACCTGCTGATCCGCGCGCGGGGTATCCGGTACGTTCCTGAGTTCTTCGGCCATGGTGCTGCCGGTGATGGTCATGCATTCGCCATGGAGGAGGCCGTGCGCGAGCAGCATCTTGAGCACCTGCGGCACGCCGCCCGCCCGGTGAAAATCGGTGGCGACGAAACGTCCGGATGGTTTCAATTCGCACAGCACCGGAACTTTGCGCCGCACGCGTTCGAAATCGTCGATCGTCCACTTCACGCCCGCGGCATGGGCAATCGCCAGATAGTGCAGTACCGCGTTGGTCGAACCGCCGGTCGCCATGATGAGCGCGACGGCGTTCTCGATCGCTTTGCGCGTGATGATGTCGCGCGGCCTGAGGTTGATCTTGATCGCATTGACCAGCGC
This sequence comes from Betaproteobacteria bacterium RIFCSPLOWO2_02_64_14, assembly GCA_001770325.1. GTDB lineage: Bacteria > Pseudomonadota > Gammaproteobacteria > Burkholderiales > SG8-41 > DSOT01. Next base: position 10,349 of record MEQT01000068.1, on the reverse strand, counting down.
GCGCGCCGACTGCGCGGCGGAATCGGCCTTCTCCGGGTCGGGCGAGGCCATCTGCGAGGAACCGAGCAGGCTCATGCCGAGCGCTTCGAATGAGGACGACATCGTGTTCGCGGTGTACATGCCGCCGCACGCCCCGACCGACGGGCAGGCGTTTTTCTCTATGCCGTCGAAGTCTTCCTGGTTCATCTTGCCGGCGGCATAAGCGCCGACCGCCTCGAACGCGCTCACGATGGTGAGGTCCTGCCCCTTCCATTTGCCGGGCTTGATCGTGCCGGCGTAGACAAAGATTCCGGGCACATTCATGCGCGCCATCGCGATCATGCTGCCGGGCATGTTCTTGTCGCAGCCGCCGACCGTCACGACGCCATCCATGCACTGGCCGTTGACCGCGACCTCGATCGAATCGGCGATGACCTCGCGTGACACCAGGGAATACTTCATGCCCTCGGTGCCCATGCCGATGCCGTCGGTCACAGTCGGGAAGCCGAAGACCTGGGGCATGGCCCCGGCTTGCTTGAGAGCCGCCATCGCGCGCTCAACCAGCGGCTGGATGCCGGCGTTGCACGGATTCATCGTCGAATGCCCGTTGGCCACGCCAACGATGGGTTTTTCGAAGTCGCTGTCTCCGAAACCCACCGCGCGCAGCATCGCGCGGTTGGGAGAACGCTGTACGCCTTGAGTGATGAGCCTGCTGCGTCTGTTGAGCGCCATGGAAAAGTCTCCGGAAATGCGGCCTGTATAATGGGGCAGCCATTTTAGCCTATCGCGGCCGCGCTCCCATGCTGGTTCACCCGCAGTTCGACCCGATCGCAATCCAGCTCGGCCCCTTGGCGGTGCGGTGGTACGGGCTCATGTACCTCATCGGCTTCGGGCTGCTCTGGCTCGCCGGGCGCTACCGGATCAAGCGTAATCCCGGCGGTGTGTGGATGCCGAAGGATCTCGACGACGCGCTCTTCTACGGCATCCTCGGCACCATCCTCGGCGGGCGCCTGGGCTACGTGCTGTTCTACAAGTTCGGTGACTACCTCCATGAGCCGTGGAAGATCTTCTACCTGTGGGAAGGCGGCATGTCTTTTCATGGCGGTTTTCTCGGTGTGGTGCTGGCGCTGGCGTGGTTCGCGCGCACACGCCGGCAGAACTGGCTCGCCATCACCGACTTCATCGCGCCGCTGGTGCCGCTCGGGCTGGGCGCGGGCCGCGTCGGCAACTTCATCAACGCCGAACTGTGGGGCCGGGCGGCGGAAGTGCCGTGGGCCATGGTGTTCCCCAATGTCGACCGGGTGCCGCGCCATCCCTCGCAGCTCTACGAGTTCGCGCTCGAGGGCGTTGCGCTGTTCGCCCTGCTGTGGTGGTATTCGGCGCGGCCACGCGCTCGCGGCGCGGTATCGGCGCTGTTCCTGATCGGCTACGGCGTGTTCCGATTTACGGTGGAATTCACGCGTGAGCCGGACAGTTTCCTCGGCTTGCTCGCGCTGGGGCTCAGCATGGGGCAGTGGCTCTCCGTGCCGATGGTGATCGCCGGCGTCGCCCTGTTCTTATGGGCGAACAAGTCTGGGCGTGAATCGTGAACCGTGAACCGACCAATCCGGGGCGCTCAAAAAGTCCTCGGATCACGGCTCACGGCTCACGCCTTTCACATCGGTTCTGTCGGATCACGGATCACGCAGTTCAGGTTTTGGGCTCGACTTTCGCGCGGGCCGCGTGGCGTTCGAGCAAGCGTCCGAAGTTGGCGAGCGACATCAAGTGCGCGTAGACGCGGGCGAGTATCCCGGCTTGCGCCAACTCCTTGAGCGTAGCCGCGGGCAGGTCGTGCAACTTCGCTTCGGAGACGCGATAAAGACCGGTCATCGCCAGCGGCTGGCCCTGGTTGGGCACGGCCTGCATCGTGAATTCTTCGAGCACGCCAAGCCCGGCAAGGCGGCGCGACATCTCTTCGGTGCGTACGAGATCGGTCTCGAACTCGAAGAGCAGCTTTCTGCGCGCTTCCCACGCCGGCAGGGGTTCGCCTTTTTCGTCATAGAGCGCCTCGCCCTTGTCGTTTACCGCGCGCTTTTCCACGCAGGCGATGCGCTCGGGCTGTTCCTTGCCATCGACTGCGACGCGCGTCATGCAGAACGGGTAACGCCGCACGTAAGCCGGAACGTATACCGCGGCATCCCACGTGTCATCCTTGAGCAGGAACAGGTTCTGCTGCGTCTGCAGCCCAAGGACGGTCATGGCGACATAGTTCTTACCGCCGTCGCTGCTCACGAAGGCGATCGGGTAATCACGACACGCGGGCGCGAATTCGGCGAAAGACAAAGGCATTGCCGTCAGGTTGCGCAGCTCAGCCGGCACCCAACGCGTCCGCGGCAGGACGACGCGGTGAGCCTTCGTGAGCGGAACGATCTCCTGGTAGCCGTACGGTGGCCTGATGTCCATGACGGTTCGTCGCGTGGGAAAGCGCCCGATTATAGCCCTCGCCGCGTGCGGCCCACGCCGGGTTTGTGGCCCCGGAGTGGAGACGGTAGAATAGCGCCCTCGCGTGGGGTGGTAGCTCAGCTGGGAGAGCGCCGCGTTCGCAATGCGGAGGTCGAGGGTTCGATCCCCTTCCACTCCACCAACGATTCAGAGCCGGGATGCCGTGGCTCGTCGCGCCGCCGCCCGGCAATTATTCCTTCGAGTGCCCGGTCCAACCCGCGGCGCGGCGTTCTGGCACAATAGCCGCCGTTCGGCCCGACTCCGCGCCCCGCGTGAATCCATAATGTACAAAGTGTAAAGCGTTCATGCCATGTTTGGCCGTCTGATCCCCCGCGAGGGAAGGTTCTTCGATCTGTTCAGCGCCCACGCCGCCCAGATCGTCAAGGGAAGCCACGCGCTGGTTGAGCTCATGGCCGAGCTCGAGAATGCCGCCGTCCATGCCGAGCACATCGATCATGCCGAGCGCGATGCCGACAAGATCACCCACGACACCGTGACGCTGCTGCACAAGACCTTCATCACGCCCATCGACCGCGATCAGATTCATTCGTTGATCACCAACATGGACGATATCCTGGACCTCATCCAGGACTGCGCGGAGTCGGTGGTGCTGTACGACATCCGGAATGCGACTTCGGAAGCGCAGCAACTCACGCGCATCTGCCAGATGTGCTGCGACCGGGTGAAGGCCACCGTGGACCTCCTCGCCAATCTGAAGCAAGCGGACGCGATCCTCAAGAATTGCGAGGAGATCGACCGCCTGGAATCGGACGCGGACCGGGTCCTGCGTGCCGCGATGTCGCGGCTCTTCCGCGAAGAGGCCGACGTCAAGCAATTGATCAAATTGCGCTCGATCTACATGCTGCTCGAGGAGGTCACCGACCGCTGCGAGGACGTTGCCAATGTCATCGAAGGCATCGTGATGGAACATTCCTAGCCGGGGCGTGGCATGGAACCCGTTGCGATCGGCCTGGGGGTGGTGGTGTTGCTGGTGCTGGTGGCGCTCGCCTTCGACTTCATGAACGGCTTCCACGACGCCGCCAACTCGATTGCGACTGTCGTCTCCACGGGGGTGCTCAAGCCCCACCAGGCCGTCGTCTGGGCGGCCACCTTCAACTTCGTCGCGCTGTTCGTCTTCCAGTTGAAGGTCGCGACCACGGTCGGCCGCGGCATCGTCGAGCCGTCGGTCGTCGATCACTACGTGGTGTTCGGGGCGCTGGTCGGCGCCATCTCGTGGAACATCATCACCTGGTACTACGGCATTCCCTCGAGTTCCTCGCACGCGCTGATCGGCGGCCTCGTTGGCGCCGCGGTGGCGAAAGGCGGATTCTTCTCGCTCATGGGCGGCGGCCTGATGAAGACCGTCGCATTCATCATCGTGGCCCCCGTGCTGGGCCTCCTGCTCGCGGCGCTGCTCATGATTGCCACGTCGTGGATTTTCGTGCGTTCGACGCCGGCGCGGGTGGACCGCTGGTTCCGCCGCCTGCAGCTCGTGTCGGCGTCGCTCTACAGCCTTGGCCACGGCGGCAACGACGCCCAGAAGACCATCGGCATCATACTCATGCTGCTGATCGCGGCAGGGCACGTACGTCCGGAGGACGGCGTGCCGGCGTGGGTCGTGGTCTCGTGTTACCTCGCCATCGCGCTCGGCACGCTGTTCGGCGGCTGGCGCATCGTGAAAACCATGGGACAGCGCATCACCAAGTTGAAACCGGTGGGCGGTTTCTGCGCCGAGACCGGCGGCGCGGTGAGCCTGTTTCTCGCAACCGGGCTGGGCATTCCGGTATCGACCACGCATACGATCACCGGCGCGATCGTGGGCGTGGGCGCGGTGCAATCGGTATCGGCCGTGCGCTGGGGCGTTGCGGGGGGCATCGTCATGGCGTGGGTGCTGACGATTCCCTGCTCGGCGTTCATCGCCGCGCTTGCCTGGTGGTTCGGCCGCTACCTGCTATGATCGTGCGCCGATGACGAACTTCGCGCATCCGTCCGAACACGCCGCACTGCTGGCCGAGAGCGTGGCCGATTTCGTGCGGCGGGGAACCACCGTGGCGCGCGCGCGCACGCTGCGCGAGGCGGGCGCCGAATGCGATCGCGCGCAGTGGCGAGGCCTCGCTGAGCTCGGTTGGCTGGGCGTGCTCGTGCCCGAGCGCTTCGGCGGCATGGGGCTGGGAATCACGGAAGCTGCGATCGTGGCGCAGGGGCTCGCAAGGGGGCTTGTGCCGGAGCCGTTCACGGCCACCGCGGTCCTCGCCACCTCGATCCTCGCCGGCGCGGACAATGAAGCTTTCATGGCGGAAAAGCTGCCGCAGATCGTCGCAGGAAAGCTGCTCCCGGCGGTGGCGTGGCAAGAGCGCGCAGGCGAACTGGATCCGGGCGCGATCGACGCGGTCGCGGTTGCGTTCGAAGGCGGCTTCCGCCTGAGCGGCGTCAAGCATTTCATCGCGGGCGCGGTCGATGCCGATGCATTTCTGGTCTCGGCGCGGCACGCCGGTGATCTCGCGTTGTTCTGGGTGCCCCGCGACAGCGCCGGGGCACGGCTGACGCAGCAACGGCTCGCCGACGGGCGCTCCAGCGGGACGCTCGGGCTCACCGATGTCATGGTGGCGCGCGAGGGCATGATCGCCTCACCCGCCGTCGCGCGCGCGGCGCTCGCGCAGGCGCTCGATCGGGCGGCGGTGGTCGCAGGTGCGGAACTCGTAGGGGTGATGGGCCGCGCGCTCGAATTGAGTCTCGACTACATGAGGACGCGGGTGCAGTTCGGCAAGCCCATCGGCAGTTTCCAGGCGCTGCAGCACCGCGCGGTCGATCTCTACCTGCAGCAGGAACTCGCCACGGCCGTTTTGGCCGAGGCGGTCCATGCTCTCGACAGCGGGCTGGACGGTGCGCCGCGGGCGGCGCTCGCGAGCCGGACGAAGGCGCGGGCATCGGAGGCGGCGCTGCGGATCACGCGGGAGGCGATCCAGTTGCATGGCGCGATCGGGTTCACCGACGACTGCGACGTCGGCCTTTACACGAAACGAGCGCTGGTGCTCTCGGCGTGGCTGGGCAATGCGACGGCGCATCGCCGCCGCTACGCCCGGATCGCGGCGCAACCAGGCGGCGCCCATGACTGACTACAATGCTCTGACCGACGACGCATTCCGCGCCGAGCTGCGGGCGTTCTTCGAGGCAAATTACCCCCGGCATCTGCGGTTTCTGCCGCGGCGCATGCGCTGGCACGAATGCCGCGACTGGTATCTCGCGCTGTCGAAGAAGGGCTGGCTCGCGCCCCACTGGCCGCCGGAGCATGGCGGCATGGGGCTCACGCCAGGCAAGCTCATCATCTATTTCGAGGAAACCGAGCGCGCCGGCATCGGCCGCATGCCCGATCAGGGGCTCACGATGGTGGGTCCGACGATCATCCGCTTCGGCAACGATGCGCAGCGCCGGAAGTTTCTCCCCCCGATCATCGCCGGAGAGCACATCTGGTGCCAGGGCTACTCCGAGCCGAATGCGGGCTCCGATCTCGCCAGCCTGCAGACCTCCGCGGTGCTCGAGGGCGACGAGTTCGTGATCAACGGCAGCAAGATCTGGACGTCCATGGCGCACGACGCCACCCATATCTACGTGCTCGTTCGTACCGCCAGGCAGGCGAAGAAGCAGGAAGGCATCAGCTTCGTGCTGGTGGACATGAAGACGCCCGGCATTACGGTGCGTCCGATACGCAACATCGCCGGCCACGAGGAGTTCTGCCAGGTCTTCTTCGACAACGTGCGCACGCCGCGCGCCAATCTCGTGGGCGAGCTCAATGCCGGGTGGACCATCGCCAAGGGATTGCTCGGATTCGAGCGGCTCAACATCGGCAGTCCGCGGCGGCCGCTGCAGGCGCTGGAGCAGATCGAAGTGCTGGCGCGGGCGCGGCAGCTGGGCGACAACCCGGCTTTCGTCGAACGGCTGACCGAGCTGAAACTCGATCTCGCGGATCTCGGATCGCTGTATGCGCGTTACGTGGACAAGGTGCGGCGCGGCGAAGCACTTGGCCCGGACGTGTCCATGCTCAAGATCTGGGCGACGGAGACCTACCAGCGTCTCTCCGAACTGCTGATCGAGGCGGCGGGCGAATACGGCGCGTTCGAAGGCGAGATCCCGGTGGGCGACGCATCGGTGGACATTCTGTCGCCGTTCTACACGTCGCGGCCGGGCACCATCTACGGCGGATCCAACGAGATCCAGCGCAACATTCTCGCCAAGTACGTTCTCAAGCTTCCGGGCTGAGGGGCGCCGGCCACGCTGCCGTCAGCACCCGGCCTCTTTTCTGAGGCGGCGGACGAAAACCTGCATTTCGCGCGCGGCCTGCTTGTCGCCCTTCGTTTCGGCGACGCGGATGCCCTCCTCGTATGCGCGAAGCGCAGCCGACCGGTCGCCGCTCTCCGCGAGCGCGCGCCCGAGCAGTTTCCAGGCGGCGGAATAACCGGGATCGCGCGTGAGCGCTTCGCGCAGGTGCGTGACGGCGCGGTCGACATCGCCTGCCTTGAGATATTCGCTGCCGAGGCTGAAGCGCAGCAGGGCGTTGTCGCGCGGGCCCCCGAGGAGCTGTTCCAGATTTGCGATGAGCGCGGGGGTCATGACAGCTCCTGCGCAGCGGCGATTGAAATCCGGTGCGGGCCGCTTCATCATAGCGCAAAGCCCTGTCGCAAGACATGGCGCCACAAAGGAGACCACATTCATGTCCAGACAGGTCATTCATACCGCTGCCGCGCCCAAGGCGATCGGAACCTATTCGCAGGCCGTGCGCTGCGGGAACACCGCATACCTCGCGGGCCAGATCGGCCTCGATCCCGACACCATGCAACTGGCTGACGGTATCGAAGCGCAGGTGGTGCGCGTGTTCGAGAATCTCAAGGCCGTCGCCGCGGCCGCCGGCGGCGCGCTGGGCGATGCGGTGAAACTCACGGTCTACCTTACCGACCTCGAACATTTCACGCTGGTGAATCGCGTCATGGCCGGCTACTTCACCGAACCCTACCCCGCGCGCGCGGCGGTGGGCGTGGCGAGCCTGCCGCGGGGTGCGCTGGTGGAGGTCGACGCCATCATGGTGTTGCAGGATTGAGGATTCAGGATTGAGCAGGAGAACAGCCCCTCGACAACCTGGAATGAAGGACAGATTGAAAGCTCCCGGACAGGGTGTAGGTGTTGGGCGCGTTGGGGTAACCCCTCGATCCTCGATCCTCAATCCTCAATCCGCAGCTCTTCCTCATCACCCATCGCTGTCGGGTTTGAGCAAGGCGACGCTCGCGCGGCTTGCGAAGCTGGGCATCGCGTCGAAGTTCGACCTCGTCCTGCACCTGCCGCTGCGCTACGACGACGAGACGCACCTCTACCCGATCGCCGCTGCGCCGCCGGGGAAGCCGGCGCTGGTCGAGGGCGAAGTCGTCGAGTGCGACATCAAGTACCGCCCACGGCGCCAGCTCGTGTGCCACATGCAGGACGGCTCCGGCGTGCTCACGCTGCGGTTCTTCAACTTTTACACGAGCCAGGTGAAGCAGCTCGCCCCCGGCACGCGGGTGCGCGCCTTCGGCGAGGTGCGCCACGGTTTTTTCGGCTCCGAGATGGTGCATCCGCGCTATCGCGTGCTGCGGGCGGACGCGCCGGTGTCCGAGTCTCTTACGCCGGTCTATCCGACGACCTCGGGGCTCGGCCAGGACGCCTTGCGTAGCCTGATCGGCCGCGCGCTCGCCGACAGCGATCTCAGCGACACGCTCCCGCCCGCGGTGCTCGCCCCGCTCAAGCTGACCGGCTTTCGTGAAGCGGTGCTCTATCTGCACCATCCGCCGCCCGATGCGCCGCGACCGGCGCTCGAAGAGCGGCAGCACCCGGCGTGGCGGCGCGTCAAGTTCGACGAGCTGCTCGCGCAACAACTCTCGATGCGCCTGAGCCACCGGCGGCGGCGCAGCGCGGGGGCGCCGGCGCTCGCGTCCCGCGGCACGCTCGCGCGCAGGCTGATGGAGCGGCTGCCGTTCAAGCTCACGCGGGCGCAGCGCAAGGTGCTGGCGGAAATCCAGCGCGATCTCGCGCAACCGTACCCGATGCAGCGCCTGCTCCAGGGCGACGTCGGCAGCGGCAAGACGGTCGTCGCCGCGCTCGCCGCGTTGCAGTGCATCGAGAACGGTTACCAGGTGGCGGTGATGGCGCCGACCGAAATCCTCGTCGAGCAGCATTACCGCAAGCTCGCGGCATGGTTCGGCGATCTGGGCCTGGAGGTCGCGTGGCTCGCCGGGGGGCTGCGCGGCAAGCCGCGCCGGCAGGCGCTCGAACGGGTGGCGAAGGGCGAGGCGCCGATCGCGGTTGGCACCCACGCGCTGTTCCAGGAGGAAGTGCGCTTTCACAACCTCGGCCTTGCCGTCATCGACGAGCAGCACCGCTTCGGCGTGCACCAGCGCCTGGCGCTGCGCATGAAGGGGACGCGTCCGAACCAGGGCGCGCAGCCGCACCAACTCATGATGAGCGCGACGCCGATCCCGCGCACGCTCGCCATGAGTTACTACGCGGATCTCGACGTGTCGGTCATCGACGAAATGCCGCCGGGGCGCACGCCGGTGGCGACGCGGCTCTTTTCCGAGAGCCGGCGCGACGAGGTGATACGCGGCATACGCGACGCCTGCATGGCGGGGAGCCAGGCTTACTGGGTGTGCCCCTTGATTGAAGAATCAGATGCTCTGCAGCTGAAAACGGCGCTTGAAACGTTCCAGGGAATGCAGAAGACCTTTCCGGAACTCAAGGTCGGCCTGGTGCACGGGCGCCTGAAAAGCGACGACAAGGCGCGCGTCATGCAGGCGTTCCAGGACGGCGCGATCCGGCTGCTGGTCGCAACCACCGTGATCGAAGTGGGGGTGGACGTGCCCAGCGCGACCCTGATGGTGATCGAGCACGCCGAGCGCATGGGATTATCGCAACTGCACCAGCTGCGCGGCAGGGTGGGCCGCGGCGCGGGCGAAAGCACGTGCATCCTGCTTTACCAGAATCCGCTCACGCCCACCGCCCGCGAGCGCCTGAAGATCATCTTCGAGAACCACGACGGCTTCGAGATCGCCCGCCACGACTTGCGCCTGCGCGGGCCCGGCGAACTCCTCGGCGCGCGCCAGAGCGGCGTCCCCCTCCTCCGCTTTGCCGATCTCTCCATCGACCTCGATCTGCTGGAAACCGCACGTGCGGCCGCCGAAGGATTGCTGCGCGATGACATGGACGCGGCGCGCGCACATCTTGCGCGCTGGCTCGGCGAGCGCCACGAGCTGTTGAAAGTGTAGAAGTGGTCGGGAATTCGTGAGATCGTGAGATCGTAAGTAGACAACCGCTCTGACGCGCTCCCGCCCTCCCGCTCTCACGAGTTGTGCATCTGCGATAATGGCCACAGTATTCCATCCTTTCCGGGCATGACCTTGTCCCTCAGAGATTCGCATTGGTTGCGCCGCCAGCCAGCGGTTCCGCAAGGTTATCGTGCCTGGCTCGACGACCGCGGTTCGCTCACGCGCCGCCTGGAGGGGCGCTGCAGCGCTTTCAGGGTGAGGCTGCTGTCGCAGCGCCGCGCGCGCGCGAATCGCGACGAACGGGTGATCTGGCCGCGTGAAGCGCGGCGGCTGGCGTGGGTGCGCGAAGTCAATCTCGTTTGCCGGCGCACGCCGGTCGTGTTCGCCCACAGCGTCATCGACCCGAAGGCGCTGCGCGGGGCGTGGCGGGGGCTCAAGCGTCTGGGAGAACGGCCGCTGGGTGCGGCGCTTTTCGCCGATCCGCGCATCCGGCGCTTTCCGCTGCGCTACCGGAAATTGAATCGCGGCCATCCGCTCTACCGGCGCGCGTGCGCTAAACTGCGCATCCGGCCGCCACATCTGTGGGCGCGCCGCTCGCTGTTT